>JAGWTW010000004.1 GCA_028868735.1 Hyphomicrobiales bacterium
TGAGCGGCGGCGCGCCGTAGACGACAGTCGCTTTCGCCTTGAGGTCCACGCCTTCGCGTAAGGCGGCGGCCTGAAGCAAGAGCCAGCTCTTGTCGAGCGGTCCGCCGGCGACGCCGATCTTACGGCCGACGAGGTCCTTGATCGCATGGATCGGCGCATCCTTCGCCGTCATGACGGCGCCGATGCCGGTCGAATAGGGGCGCATCGTCAGCTTTGCGCCGAGCGCGCGTTCGCGCGACACCCACAGCCAGTCGGAAACGATGATATCCGCAGAGCCCGCCGATATCGCAACCTTGCCGGCGTCCGTAGAGGCGAGTTCGACGACGTCGAGATCGACGCCCGCGGCCTTGTCGAGTCCCCTGGCGCGAATGACGGCCATTTCCCACGCGACGGTGCCGGTCTTTTGAATGGCGAGGCGAATGCGGTCGGCCGCCGATGCAGGCGCGCCGGCGCCGCACAGGGCGAGAACGCCGAGCGCAAGCCATATCTGCGACAGGCAAGCGCGCGACCGCAGGTCTGACGGTCGCCGGTCAGCAGCCATTTTTGCTTCCCTCGTCAAAGCGACAGAATACAGCCGCTTATATGCCGCTTGGAACGCGACCATTTGGCGCCTCGGCATGCTTCATTGCCCTTTTCGCACGAGCATGCCGCGGGCGGGATCATAGGCGACGATCGCGCCGCCCAGAAACACCACTGCGCAGCCGAAGACGACGCCGAACGCGAGCGGGTCGAATTTCTCGTAGAAGGAAAAACGGATCAGCTCGACGGCGTGCGTGAATGGATTGGCCTGACAGACCCAGTACAGCAAGGGGCTCGATTCCTGTACGCGCCAGAGCGGATAGAGCGCCGAGGAGGCAAAGAACATCGGGAAGATCACGAAGTTCATGACGCCCGCGAAATTCTCGAGCTGCCTGATGAGCGACGACAAGAGCATGCCGAGCGCGCCGAGCATGAGTCCTACCAGAATCAACGCCGGCAGCACGGTAAGATAGCCGAGCGGCGTCGGCGGCTCGATTTCCCAGAACCATGCGATCGCGAGATAGGCGTAGACTTGCAGCACCGAAACCGCTGCGCCGGCCGCGAGTTTGGAGGTGAGCACGAACCAGCGCGGCAGGGGACTGACCAGCATCGTGCGCATGTTTCCCATCTCGCGGTCGTAGACCATCGACAATGAAGACTGCATGCCGTTGAAAAGCTGGATCATCGCCATCAGTCCAGGCGTGATATAGACCTCGTAGAGGACATAGGTGTCGTAGGGCGGGATGATCGAAATGCCGAGAACCTGACGGAATCCCGCCGCGAAGATGAAAAGCCATACGAGCGGCCGCACCAGCGCAGACACAAATCGCTCGCGTTGATGCACGAAGCGCAGCGCCTCGCGCCAGACCACGCCGTAGAGACAGACGAGATATTGGCGTAGCGTGAAGCCGGCCGCCGGCTCGCTCTTGATCCCGATTTCCGTCACGCCGTGGCCTCCGCGCGCGCGCCGGTCAGACGCGTGAAAGCGTCGCCAATATTCCGCGCTCCGGCGTTTGCGATGACCGCCGCCGCCGGGCCTGCGGCGAGGACCTTTCCCTGGTGCAGCACGACGACATCGTCTGCGTCGCCGACCTCGTCGATCAGATGCGTGGTCCAGAGCACGCCGAGATTCTCGTTGCGCACGAGGCTGCGGACGTGGCCGATGATGTCAGCGCGGGCCTTGATGTCGAGGCCGACCGTCGGCTCGTCGAGGAGCATGAGACGCGGCCCGTGCAGAAGGGCGCGCGCAATCTCGACGCGGCGCATCTGCCCGCCGGAAAGCGCGCGGGCCTTGTCGCGCGCACGGTCGGCCATGGCGACGCGCTCGAGCGCAACAAGGCCGCGACGCGCAGCTTCGGTCGGTCCAATTCCGTGCAACGCGGCGTGATAGGCAAGGTTCTGCATGACAGAGAGATCGAGGTCGAGCGTGCGCGCCTGAAAGACGACGCCGAGACGTCGCAAAGCCTCGCCCGGTTCGCGCGCGACGTCATGACCGAATATGGCGATGCGGCCCTTGCGCGCCGCAAAGAGCCGCGTGACAAGCGAGAAGAGCGTGCTCTTGCCCGCGCCGTTGAGGCCGAGCAGAACCGTGAAGCTGCCGGGCGCCACAGAAAACGAAACCTCGTCGAGCGCCTTGCGTTGGCCGTAGGAATGGCTGACGCGCTCGACCGTCAATGCAGCCTCGGTCGTCCCGTTCATTGCCGGGCCATTGCAACGCCCCATGGCAATTGTCCGACCTGCACGGATTTGACGACTTTCAGCGCGGCGACGTCGATGAAGGAGACGTCGTTGGAAACGCCATTGACTGCGAGCAAATATTTGTCGTCCGGCGTCAGTGCGAGTTGCCAAACGCGCTGACCGACCAGCAACAGCTTCTGCACCTTCTTCGACTGCACGTCGACGACCGCCACCCGATTGGCGGGCCCAAGCGCGACGAAGGCCGTCTTGCCGTCTTTCGTGAACCTGATCCCGACGGGCTGGACATGTTCATTGACGAGTCCGGGCACATCGAACGTGATCTTGCCGGTCACCGCGTGCTTGTCGGGATCGATGACGCTGACGACGCCGCCGACTTCTGAGGAAACCCAGAGCTCCCTGCCGTCGGGCGTAAATTGCGCGTACCGCGGACGCGCGGCGACGAGGACGTTGGCGACTGTCTTCTTCGCATCGGGGTCGATGAAATGGGCCATGTTCGTCGTCTCTGAAGTAGAGACGACGGTCTTTCCATCCGGCGAAACGGCGACGCCTTCCGGTTCGACGCCGACCGGGATCTGGGTCGTCGTCTTGTGCGTCTGCGCATCGATGATCGTGACGCGGTTGTCGTCTTCGTTGGCGACGTAGAGCCGCGTTCCATCGGGGCTCTGGGCGAGCTGTTCGGGATCGGGCGAGGCGATCTTCGCGGTGCGCTTGGCTGTCTTCGTATCGATCACGGCGACCGCGTCGTCGTCGCCGAGGCAGACGAAGATTTCTGCGCCGTCTTTCGAAACGACGATCCCGCGCGGCCTCTTGCCGACCGGAAAGGTCTTCGTCGTCTCCATCTTGTCCGTATCGATCACGGTAACAGAATCGCCTTTTTCGTTCGTCACGTAGGCTGTGAAAGCGGCGGCGGGCGTCGCGCAGTTCGCGAAGATCGCCGCCGGGATCACTCCCGTCATTGCGAGCGCGGCGAAACGATTCGCCCGCACGCGCGACGTGAGCCGTCGGTTCCGCGCGCCGCTTCGCGCGCCGGCCGCTTGTGGCTTTATTTCAGTTTGCATGTCGTCTCCGGCCGGTCGCGGCCCAGCGTATCGAGCGTCGATGTCTGGTGCAAAAAGCCTTCCTGCGGTGAAACCGAGACGATGGTGCGGCCGTCGCCAAGAAGGATCGGCTGGCGCAGCTGCAGGTTCCACGGCCGCACCGTCAGCTTCTGTCCCTTGAAGGCGGCGATCTCGAAATCGGGGCCGGCCATGTAGGCGGCGATCGCTTTCGGATCGGCGCTCGACGTTCGCGTCGCTGCCTCGCCGAACATGCGCATCGCCGTCCACGCCTGCGCGTCGAGCGCGCGCATCGGGCGCTTGAACCTGCGATAGAAGCGGTTTTGCAACTGCGCGCCGCCCCACTGGTCGAACGACGGATCCCAGCTCTCCGGCACAAGTCCGGCGGAGCCTGCGACCGGGCGCGGGTCCCATGTGCGGTATGGCAGATAGCCGGCGAATACGTCGCTCTCGTCCGCGGCGACGAGCACGTCGTAGCTCGGCGCATTCTGGGTTGCGACCGGCATCTGCCGCTGCACCTGGACGACGCCGGAGTCGGACGATCTGCCGCCGCCCGTGTCGGCGAAGGTACGTTCCTCGACGATCTTGGCGCCGAATTTTTTCGCCGCGCGACGATAGGCGTCTGCCAGCGCCTCGTCCTGCGGATGCGAGCCCTTGACCAGCAGCCATTTGCGCCATTGCTTCCAGACGAGATATTGCGCGAGTCCGTCTGCGAGCATTCCGCGCGAGGGCGCCGAATGGAATGCGTTTGCGCGACAGTCTTCTTCCCGCAGGTTTTCGTCCGGCGCGCCGGAATTGATGAAGATCATACCGCGCGGCTTCCCCGCGTCGACCGCTTTCAGAAAGCGATCTGCCGGCAGGTCGGCGATAACAAGCAGCGCGCCGGCGTCGGCGAACTTCGTCACAGCCTGCGCAATGTCGTCGTCAGCAGTGAGGGGCGCGTCGATGGTTTCGAACTTCTGGTTGGTGAACTGGCCTGTTGTGTTGTCGTCGTCGGCGCCCAGCTCCGCGCCCGCCAGCGTCTCGTCTTCGGCGGGCGTATCGAGGATCGATATGGTCTCGCGATTGTGCGGCTGGCGCAGCACGCCGACCTTGACCGTGAGCGGATCGGCCGCGCGCGCGAGCGAAAACAGCGCCAGGAACGCGCAAGCGGCGAGCATCGAACGGTTCAATTTTTCCTCCCGCGCCAGACTGACGCGTCATGCGCCGCCGATCAAGCGCGACGGCGGTCAATCCGGCTAAAGGAGGAGGCGCTCAGAAGGCGTATTTCGCGCCGATATAGGCCGAGAGCGGCGGCGCCAGCGAAACGGAGCGCGGGTTGACGAAAGGCGCGAAGGCGATCTGCGTCGTGTTGAAGAAGGTTCCGAAGGTCGCAGGCCGCGCGTTCAGCGCGTTTTCGACGATTCCGTAGATCTGGAGCCCTTTCGTCAGCTGGTAGGAGGTCCGCAGGTTGACCAGCGCATAGCCTGACGTCCGACCGAAGAGGTTGATCTCGTCGCCGCGGACGTAGGATCCGGACGCATAGGTCACATCGCCGCCGATCTTCCATTGCGGCGTGACCGCGTAATCGGCGCCGGCCTTCAGACGGTGCGCCGGAACGCTGGCAAGACGCGCGCCGGGCGTGACCATCACCGAGCCGAGGCCGAGCGCGATCGCCAGGGGGTTGTTGGGCGAACCGAGTCGCACCGCATCGCGGAAAGTCGCGTCGGTGAGCGTGTAGTTCGCATAGGCCGTGAGCCGGTCGTCGCGATAGGTCAGGCTCGCCTCGACGCCCTGCCTGCGCGTATGGCCGGCGTTGACGAAATAGCCGAGGCCGGTGATTGCGCTGGGCACGTTCAGAATGTCGTCGGAATTGAGCGTGCGATAGAGCCCCGCCTGCCATTCGAATTTCCCCGGCGCCAGCCGCGCGAGCGTGAAATTCCCGCGCAAACCGGCCTCGACCGTGCGCGAAACCACCTGTTTCAGCGGCGGGTCCGACACGAGGAAATTGTCGATCATACAGGGGCGGGAAGCATCCGCGCAGCCGAGTTCGAGCGGCGTCGGCGCGCGATTGGCCTCGGCGTAATCGGCGTAAATCGAAAGGTCGGGCGTCAGCTTGAACGTCGCGCCCGCGCTCGGGTTGAAGCGGCCATAGATTCCGCCGCCGTTGAGCGCGGTCGTGAGCCGATCGTAGAGGCCGATCTTCGCGAGATTGTAACGGCCGCCGACCGTGACGGTCAGGCGCCCGGTGACGTCGAACGCGTCCTGCGCATAGACGCCGTAATAGGTATTGCTCGCTTTCAGCGATACGGGCTGGACGTCGTTCGCTGGCTCGTTGTTCATCCAGGGCAGGCCGGCGACGACGAGATTAGGCAGCAAAAGTCCGATCTGCTCACTGGCGTCGAACTTCGTCCAGCCGCGATCGAGCGATGCGCCGATGGTCAGGCGATTGCCGTGTTCGAAAGTCCCGTCGGTATTCGTTGCTTGCGCGCTCGCGCCGACCGTGCGCGACCGCGTCCATGTGCGGTCGAGGGCGCTGTAGGACGCGCCGGGAACGAAGTCGGGAATGCTCGTCGCATTGCCATTGCCATCGCAGAGCGTCGCGCCGGCGCAGGACTGGAAATCGGTCGTGTTGCCGTCGACATGGGCCTGGTCGAAGGCGCGATAGTAGGCGTTCGCCTTCGCCTTCCACGTCGGCGAAATGTCGAATGCGCCGTTGAGCGCGAATTGCGCCAGCGTATTTTTCGTGGTCTGCGGCGACGTATAGATCGCGCGCGGGTCGATGTTGATCATGTCGACGGGCGCCGGTCCCGACGCGCCGAACCTGTTCGAGGCGAGCCCGAGCGTCGCGTGGATTTCGGCGCCCTCGGCGCGGTAGCCGATATCGCCGTAGAGGCGGCGGATCGTCGTCGGCGAGAAATAGCGCCAGCCGTTGTCGCCCACGCCTTCGAGCGCGAGATACGACGACCAATTGTCCTTCTGAACGCCCCATTGCATCGAGCCTTGCCGCCGCATCCGCGATCCGAAGCGGGCGTCGATCTCGAGCCCCTGCCACGAGAAACCGTTCTTCATGTCGATCGTCACGGCGCCGCCGATCGCATTGAGGCCGAAGACGGGATTGGCGCCGAGAACGGTGGTGCGGTCGATCGCGACAGTCGGAATGAGATCCCAGTTGACCGTATCGCCCCAGGCTTCGTTGATGCGGACGCCGTTCTGGTAGACCGCGACGCCTTGCGGCGTACCGACGACCGGCGATGCGGAAAAACCGCGATAGTCGACCGCGGGCTGAAATGCGTTGCCGGTCGTATCGATGATCGTCACGCCCGGCGCGCGCCTGGCGAGCGCCTCGGCGAGGCCGTCCTGTTTCGTCTCCGCAATATCCTGCGAATCGAACGTATGGACCGCCGCGGGAACTTTCTCGCGCAACACGCCCGTGTCGGGCGCGGCGAGCGGAGAATCCGCGACGACCTCGATCGTCTGCAGCGTCTCCGTCCTGCCGGCGGGCGCGCTCTGGGCCAGCGCCGTGCGCGGGATGACCGCGGTCGAGGCCAGGAACGAGAGGAGAATCTTGGTCTTCACGGGCCCAGACAAAAAAATCAGGCCTTTCGCCGCAAGTGGACGAAAGGCCGAGGCGAGGAATAGCGGTGACCCGCTGGCCGCAGGAAAGCAAGGAAATCACGGGGTTTCAATCGCGGCTTTTCCCGAAACGGCTTCCAAAAATTCCCGAGCGCTCAAGCGGCGGTCAGCGGCAAATCCGCGGTGAGAACTGTCCCCCCGGCTGCGCCCTTCACGAGCGCCAGCGTACCGCCGAGCGCGGCGATTCTCTCGTTCATGCCCTTGAGGCCAAATCCACGCGGCGCGTCGGGATCGAAGCCCGCGCCATCGTCGGCGACGCGCACTGAAAGGCGCCGCCCGCTTTGCGCGACGGCGATCTCGACGCGTCGTGCGCCGGCGTGCCGCGCGACGTTGGTGAGCGCTTCCTGCACGATGCGATAGACGGTGAGGGCGATCGTCTCGTCGAGCGTGTCGGCGACCGGCGCGACGTCGAGCGAAGCTTCGATCGAAGCGGCGGACTGCCGCCAGTTGTCGATGAGCGCGCCGAGCGCGGCGGACAGTCCGAATTCGTCGAGGGCGGCAGGCCGCAACTGCCCGAGGATGCGGCGGTTGATCTGCTGCAGCGCCTCGACCTGGGCGGCGGTCGCGTCGACCGCTGCGCCGACAGCGGCCGGCTCCGCGCCGGTTTGCGCCTTGCGCGCCAGCGCCGAGAGTCCCGCGCGAATTGCGAAGAGCGTGGGGCCGAATTCGTCGTGCAGGTTGCGCGCGATTTCGCGCCGCTCCTCGTCCTGCACGTGGACGATGCGCTGGCCGAGGCTGCGGTTTTCGCGTGCGAGCGTTTCCAGCCGTTCGCTCAATGCGTTCAATCGTTTGGCCATGCCCGCAAAGTCGCTCGGGCCTTCCAGCGGAAGGCGCACGTCGTAGGCGCCGCGGGCAAGACGCTCGAGACCGCCGGACATGCGCCCCACCGGCCGGAGCGAGCGCGTCACGAGGAAACCCATCAAGGCGAATGTCGCGAGCGCCATCGCGGCGCCGCCGAGGCTGAAGCGCCAGAAATCCTCCCAGATCTCGGCGACTTCGTCCTCCGGATTGGTCTCGATGACGATCGCGCCCGCAAGACCCGCCGGATGGAGCGGAATGCGCGTGACGGTCGGGCGGGCATCGATCACGCGCTCGAACCATTCGGGCGCGCGATGGTCGAGCGTGCGCGGCTCTGAGGCGCCCGCGCGGTCGAGATAGATGCGGACGTGCCGAAGGTTCGCGAAATCGGCGAGCAGCCGCTCGAGCGCTGCGGCTGGCGCGCCGGATTGCGGGAGGCCGGCGAGCGCCGTCTCCACGAATTCGCGGGAAATGCGGGTCGCGCTCTCGGCTTCCGCGCGCACGCGCGGGCCGGCCGACAGCACGAGCGCGGCAAGGCCCAGCAGAAAGCCGGCTGCGAGCAGGGCCGCAAACAAGGCAAGCAGGCGCGCGCGAAGGGAGAGGCCGGTACGCATGACGCTTTCGTCAATCCTCAATCAGTCCAATTTGCGCGCGGTTCGCCGCGATTGACCTTGTCGCGGACCGCGCCCAGAATCCCCGCCGGGAGGAAAAACGCAACATGCGCGTGCTGATCGTCGACGATCATCCGATCGTCGTCTCCGGCTGCCGCGCCATGCTGGCCGGCGAAACCGACGTCGAGGTGTTCGACGCGGGCGACGCCGAGCGCGCCTATTCCAGCTATTTCGAAATCGAGCCCGACATCGCCGTCGTCGACATCAATCTGCCGGGCGTGACGGGCCTCGAACTGGCGCGCCGCATCCTGCGCCGCGATCCCGGCGCCCGCATTCTCGTGTTCAGCATGAACGACGATCCGCTCTATGCGACGCGCGCGATCGACTGCGGCGCGAAGGGCTATATTACAAAAAACGACGATCCCTCGGCCTTCGTCGAGGCGGTGCGCACCGTCGCGGACGGCAGAACCTATCTTCCGCCCGAAATCGCACGACGGCTCGCCTTCCAACGCCATGCGCCGGACGCTTCGCCGCTGGCGGCGATCACCGGCCGCGAACTCGAAATCATGCAGTTGCTCGGCAAGGGCCGCAGCCTCGCCGAAATCGCGCACGACGTGCGCGTATCCTACAAAACCGTCGCCAACACCTGCGCGCTCCTGAAACGCAAGCTCGGCGCCCGCACGACGGCCGATCTCGTGCGCATGGCGGTCGAAAGGCGGCTCGCATGAGCGGCGCCGCTGTCTTCGACGGAGCGCGCCGATGCGCATGATGCCGGCGGCCTTCGAATTCGCGGATGCGACGCCGCTGCCGACGCCCGACGCCGATGCGCGCGCTGCGGCCATCAGGCCCGGCGCAGTCGACCGCACGCTGGCGTCGACCACGCGCGCGCCGTGGCGCGCGTCGCGCAAGACCGGACTCGCAATTGCGCTCGCAGCGCATTCGGCCCTGCTCGCGGGCGTCCTGATGTGGCGCGCCGAAGCCTCTCTGTCCGCCGCAGACGAAGAAATTCCGATCGAAATCGTGGTCGAATCGCCCGGCGCCGTCGCCGACCCGGCGCCGCCAGCGTCACAGCCGGCAGTTCCGCCCATGGCGGCTCTGGACGCCGAACAGCCGGCGCCTGCGCCATCGGACGCGGCGCCGCAGGCGACGCCGCCGGCCGCGACGGAAACGTCGACGGAACCGCAGGCGGAGACGACCGCTGCGCGCGTCGCGCCGCCGGTCGAGCGTTCCGACGAGGCGTTGCTTGCGCGCGAACGAGCCGCCGCCGCGCGTGCGGCCGCCGAACGCCGTGCGGAGACCGAACGGGAGCGCAAGCTCCAAGTGCGGCGCGCCGCCGAGCGCGAAGAAAAGCAGCAAGCGCGACGCGCAGCCGAGCGCGCCCAACGCGAGCAGGCGACCCGTGAACGCCAGCGCGTCGCGAGCCTTTCGCCGGACGCCGGTGCGGGCCGGGCCGCGCGCGCCGCGCCGCACGACGCCTTCGACGCCGCCTCCTATCGGGCGATCGTAGCGCGCGCCGTATCCATCGCCGTCGCGCGCGCCTGCCCGTCCGGCGAGCGCGGCCGCGTCGTCGTCGCATTGACGATCGGCGCATCGGGCCGCATCGCCGGCGTCGCGCTCGGCGGATCGAGCGGCGACGGCGCGCTCGATGCGGCCGCGCTCGGCGCCGTGCGGCGCGCCGGGCCGTTCCCGGCGCCGGCGGGCCGGTCGAGCGTCATCGTGCCGGTCGCCGTGACCTGCAGATAATCCGCGCGGCCGACGTCCGATGCGTCAGGCCTTCGCTTTCAACCGGCGATAGATGTAGTCCGGCGCGATCGCGGGCGCTTCTTCGGCTGCGATCTTCTGCACGCGGGCGTGATGCGGCGAGAGATGGCAGATCGGGTCGGCGTTGCGCGCGTCGCCCGTCAGCGCGAGCGCCTGGCAGCGGCATCCGCCGAAATCGATTTCCTTACGCTCGCAGGAGACGCAGGGCTCCTTCATCCAGGCCGTGCCCCGAAAGGCGTTGAATGCGGGCGAATCGTACCAGGCCGCGCCGATCGAATGTTCGCGCACGTTCCAGAACTCCAGTCCCGGAATCGTTTCAGCGGCATGGCACGGCAGGACCTTGCCCGAGGGCGTCACATTGAGCGTGCGCCGCCCCCAGCCGTTCATGCAGGCTTTCGGGAAGCGTGCATGATAGTCCGGCACGACGTGGTCGATCACGATCCGGCCTTGATATTTCCTGCGCAGGGCCTCGACGTCGGCGACGGCTTTTTCCGTCGCTTCCCGCGTCGGCATGAGGGCCGCGCGGTTCTTCATGGCCCAGCCGTAATATTGCGTATGCGCGACCTCGATTCTTCGCGCGCCCAGCTCGACCGCCATGTCGACCATGCGGGCGGCGCGCGAGATGTTGGCGCGATGCATGACCGCGTTGACGGTGAGCGGCAGACCGGCCTGCGTCGTCCAGGCGGCGACCTCGCGCTTGCGCGCGAAGGCGCCGTCATAGCCCGCGATGCGGTCGGCCGATGCGGGCTCGGCGTCCTGGATCGACAATTGCACGTGATCGAGCCCGGCGGCGACGAGCGCGTCGAACAAGGGCCGCGTGAGGCCGACGGCCGACGTGATGAGATTGGTGTAGAGGCCGACCGCGGCGCAATGGGCGGTCAGTTCCACGATATCGCGCCGCGCGCAGGGCTCGCCGCCGGACAAATGCACGTGGAGCACGCCAGCCTCGGCGGCTTCCGAGAACACGCGCTTCCAGGTCTGCGTATCGAGTTCGTCCGCAGCGCGCTCGAGCTCGAGCGGGTTCGAGCAATAGGGGCAACCGAGCGGGCAGCGATGCGTGAGTTCGGCCAGCATGCCCGTAGGCGGCGCGATCTGCGACTGCGCGTTCACAGGTCCACCATCCGTTTGTCGGCGAGATCGGCGATGAGCTTCGTCACGTCGCGTTCGATCAGGCTGCGCTCGGCGGAATAGGCCGCCGCAAGATCGTCGACGATCTCGCCGAGCGTTTTTTCGCCGGTGCAGCGCTCGAGCACCGCGACGGCGACCGGATTCGCCTTCACGACGCGCTCGGGCGCGAGCAGCAGCCATTCGTCGCGCACCTTGTCGTGCTTCAGACGCACGCCGCGCGGCAGGCGCGGCCTGCTTGTCGCGGTCGGCGCGCTCATGTTTTGGCCATGCCCTCGCCGGGCCGCCATGCGCCCGGCGGAATTTCGCCGCTGACATAAGCGTTCCACAACGCGTCGAGCTGCGACCACAGCACGTCGCATTTGAACCGGACCGCATCGACGCAGGCGTCCTGCTCCTCACGATTGCGGCAATTGTCCTTGATGAATTGCAGCGCGAAGTCCGAATCCTTCGGCGCCTGCGTGAGGCGACGCTTGAAATAGGCCATTACCTCGTCGTCGATGAAATCATAATTCTCGAGCATGCCGACGATGCGTTCGCGGTGGATCGCCGGCGCGAACAATTCGGTCAGCGAGGAGGCGACCGCGACGACGAGGGGCTCTTCACGCACGAAACGCACATAGGCTTCGACCGCGAATTTCGTCGCCGCCAGCGCGCCGCGGCGCGAGGTCACGTAATCCCGCGAAAAGCCGAGGCCGTCGGTCAGGATCAGCCAGCGTTCTATGCCGCCGGGCTCCTCGCCGTAACCATCGTGATCGAGCAGCCGTCGCACCCATTCGCGACGCAAGTCGCGGTCGAAGACGCGGCTCATGAACGAAGCGTCTTTCCGCGGCACGGCTTCCTGATAGCAGTAACGGTTGAGCGCCCAGGCCTGCACTTGCGCGCGCGTGCATTCGCCGCCGTGCAATCTTTTGTGGAACGGATGCAGGTTGTGATAGCGCTCCGCGCCGACCTGCCGGATCGCGGCGTCGAATTCGTCGTGCGTCAGCATCCTGCCGGTCATAGCACAATCTCCATCCCGTCGTAGCCGACCTGCCAGCCGGCGCGCGCGACTTCCGCGCGTTCGGACGAATCCTCGCGCAATACGGGATTGGTGTTGTTGATATGGATGAAAATGCGACGGCCGAGCCTTGCTGCGGAAAAACGGGATACCGATCCCTCGGGGCCGCTCATCGCGACATGGCCCATGCGCCACGCAGTCTTCTGCGAAAGGCCGAGGCGGACCATCTCGTCGTCCGTGAAGGTCGTGCCGTCGAAGAAGAGAGCGTCGGCGCCGTCGACGCGCGCGATGAGTTTGTCGGTCACTTTCGCGCAGCCGGGAATGTAGTAGACGCGCTTGCCGCCGAGGGCGATCTCGAGGCCGAGCGTCGTCTCGGTTTCCGCGCCGATGTCGCGTTCGATGTCGGCGTTTTCCAAATAGAGAGGAACTTTGCCCGGCACAGCGAATGTCGTGATCGTCAAGCCTTCGCCGAAATCCATCGTCTCGTTCAATTCGACCGGGACGCGTCGTACGAGTTCGGGATTCAGAACGCCGAACGCGCCGCCTTCGGTCTGGCGCAGAGTCGCGCGCGACCCGTAGATCGCGAAGGCCTGCTGTTCGCGCATCGTGAGCAGGCCGGTGAGATGATCGACGTCGCCGTTGGTGACGAACACCCCGTAGATCGGCGTGTGACGATCGGCGCCACGCGGATGGAGCGCGGGCGTTGCGATGATCTGGTGTCGCAGGTCTGGCGACGCGTTCAGGAGCAGCCAGCGCGTCCCGTCAATGCTGACGGCCAAGCTCGACTGCGTGCGCGCGACAACGCGCTTGTCGCCAGCCCAGGCGAGCCGGCAATTCGGGCAGTTGCAATTCCATTGGGGAAAGCCGCCGCCGGCTCCCGCTCCGAGCACGATGATACGCACGACATCCTCAGGAGGTCAGCCGGCGGCGCGAAACTATTCAGATTTCAGCGGATTCGTAGCTGGTCACTTCCATGCCGACACAGACTTCGGTCACTTCCGGCGTCGTCCAAGCCATCGCGTTTCCCTTCGTTACTTCTCGCTCTTGCGAGCCTGCCGCTGGGCAGGCCCTGCGTTACAAACTACGCGCGTGAAATTCGTGCAGCAATTGTACTACTCGGCTCTTGACAGCTTGCGCGCTCAGTATCTCACCTCACTATGCTGCAGTGCGACAGAAAGGATGTCGGTCGTCCCGCGCGTTCATTCGCTTCCTTGTACCTAAAGCCAATATCGCGACAATTCGCCTCATGTTTTGTTTTTGCCAAGGACCGCGGCACGCGCGCGACGCGGCCTTCTCAATTTTCAAGTGCGCAGCGGAGGAAAAATATGACCCGCAGGAATCCTGCGCGCCTGATCATGGGCGCAGCGCTCTCTATCGGTCTGATGGCCGGCATGACTGCGGCGCGCGCCAATGACTCTGCGATCAAGGCCGGGGCCGATCCCAACGGCTGGGGCATGTACAGCAAGAACTACGACAATACGCGGTTCAGCCCGCTGAAGCAGATCAACGCCAGGAACGTCAAGCGCCTCAGCTACGTCTATTCCTTCCAGCTCGGATCGCTGCGCTCGAACGAATCCTCGCCGATCGTCATCGGCGATACGATGTACGTCTCCACGTCCTGGGGGCCGAAATACGTCTATGCGCTCGATGCGGCGACTGGCGCCCGCAAGTGGACCTACGAACCCGACATTCCGGACGACGTGCTGCAATACGCCTGCTGCGACGTGAACTCCCGCGGCGTCGCCTATGCCGACGGCAAGATTTTCGTCGGCCGTCTCGACGGCAAGCTCGTCGCGCTCGACGCGGCGACCGGCAAGGAAATCTGGAAGGCCACCGTCGTCGACTACAAGCAGGGCTCGGTGATCACCTCGCCGCCGCTCGTGGTGAAGAACAAGGTCATCACAGGCTTCGGCGGCGGCGAGTACGGCGTTCGCGGTTCGCTTCAGGCCTTCGACATCAACACCGGCAAGGAAGTCTGGAAAACCTACACCGTTCCGCTGAAGAACGAGCCGGGCGGCAATACGTGGAAGGGCGACAGCGCCGAGCATGGCGGCGGCGCGCCCTGGCTCGTCGGCTCGTACGATCCGAAGACCAACCTCGTCTATTGGGGCACGTCCAACCCGGGACCGTGGAACTCGGCTGTCCGCTCGACCGGCGACGGCAATTTCGGCCAATTGCAGAACCTCTATACGTCCTCGACGCTGGCGCTCGACGCCGACACGGGACAGATCAAGTGGTTCCTGCAGGGCACGCCGGAAGACGCGTGGGACTATGACGGCGTGAACGAGCTCGTGCTCGCCGATCTCAAGCTCCGCGGCAAGACGGTTCCGGTGGCCATGAAGGCCGACCGCAACGGCTTCTTCTTCGTGATGAACCGCGACAACGGCAAGGTTCAATCCGCAGAGAAGTTCGTGCCGGCGACCAACTGGGCGACCAAGTGGGACATCAACACCGGCCGCGCCGTTGAAGTCGCGGACAAGCGTCCGGGCCCCAACCATCCGGCCAAGGACATTTGTCCGAACCTGATCGGCGGCAAGAACTGGCAGCCGATGTCCTTCAATCCCGATACGGGCCTCGTCTACATTCCGTCGAACAACGTCTGCATGGACTGGTCGGTGTCCGATGTCGCCTACAAGCGGGGCGTCTTCTACCTCGGCGCGGAATTCCCGACGAAGGCCGGTCCGGGCGGGTATCTCGGCGAGCTGATCGCCTGGGATCCGGTCAAAAACAGGAAGGTCTGGGGCATCAAATCCGATCTGCCGTTCAACGGCGGCACGCTGACGACGGCTGGCGACCTGGTATTCTGGGGCGATCTGCACGGCGACTTCCGCGCGATCAACGCCAGGACCGGCGCAGAGCTCTGGAAGAAGAACCTCGGCTCCGGCATCGGCGCCGGCGCGATCACCTACGAAGTGAAGGGCAAGCAATACGTGGCTGTCGTCGTCGGACGCACGGCGGCGCTGCCGGCCTTCCTCGGCGACATCGGCAAGAAGATGACCGCTGCTGCGCCGGAGGGCGGCGCGCTCTTCGTCTTCGCGCTGAACTGAGCGGAAAATTGCGGAGGACCGGTATGTCCAACTTTGTCGGGCGGACGTCCTCCGCTCTTCTCTCCCTCGCCGCGTTTGCGGCCTGCGGTCCGGCCCTCGCGGCCGGACCGGACTCCCGACCTGCGGCCGAACCCCTGCGCATCTGCGCAGATCCCGCGAACATGCCTTTCTCGAGCGACGACCCGGCGAAGCCCGGCCTCTATCTCGAAATCGGCGATGCGATCGGAAAGGCGCTCGATCGCCCGGTAACCCATGTCTGGTACCGCACGAATTTCGGCAAGCGCGCCGTGCGCGTGACCATGCTCGCCAATCAATGCGACGCGACCATCGGTCTGCCGCAGGACTCCGACTTCATGGGTCCGCGCGTCATTTTCTCGAAGCCGCTGTTCAATCTCGGATATGCGCTGGTCGCGCCGCAGGACTTCGCCTTCAACGGCCTCGATTCGCTCAAAGGCAAGCGCGTGATCGTCCAATACGAGACGACGCCGCAAAACCTGCTTGCTCCGCGCAACGATCTGGAGACCGTAACCGTGCTCTCGCCCGAAGAGGGCATGAAGAAACTCGCGGACGGAAAGGCGGACGCCGCATTCATCTGGGGCGCAACGGCCGGCTATCTCAACGCCACGACCTACGGCGGCAAATTCAAGGTCACGCCGACCGATGGAACGGCGCTGTCCTGGCCTACGTCCGTCGCTTTCGCAAAGGGGTCGGAAGACCTGCGCGACAAGGTTGACGCGTCGCTGCCCGCGCTTCAGCAAACGATCACTGGTCTCGTGAAGAAGTACGGACTGCCCGCGGATGCGCCGGTCAAATTCGGCGCGTTGACGACCGCACGCGTACGCGTCGCCGCCGCGACCGAAGATCTCGCATTCCGCGTCGCGCAGGCGGCGCAGCCAGCGGCCGCGCCGGCTCCGGCGGCGCCCGCAGCTGCGGCGGCCGCGTCCCTGCAGGACATCGCCGAAGGCAAGGAAGTCTTCAACGGAACCTGCGCGCATTGTCACGGTCCCGACGCGATCCAGAGCGAGAAGCGCATCGATTTGCGCCGTCTCACGCTCCGCTACGACGCCGACGCGCACGACACGTTCTGGAAGACGGTGCACGAAGGACGTCCGTCGAAGGGCATGCCGTCCTGGAAGGACGTTTTCACCGACGAGCAGTTCAACCAGATCTGGGATTGGCTGCAAACGGTGCAATCCAAGGAATAGCAGACGGCGCCGATCATTCCTTGATCGACACGTCGACCCAGCGATCGCCGTTCGGGCCGCCGAGCAGCAGCAGCGCCGATGTCTTCGCCTGCTTCTTGAACATTTCGTCGATCGTTCCGCCCATTTCGCCGGTCGTGTGGACAGGTACGTCGCCGACGCTCTTGACGATGTCGCCCTCGCGCAGACCCGCGGTCCAGGCGACGCTCTGTTCGACGACCGATTTGACGGTCGGCCCGTCGGGGGTATCGACGAAATTGACGCCGAAGTCGGCGTAATCGTTCAGGCTGGGGACCGGCTCCATTTTCGATTCCCAGATTTCCTTCGGCCATTCGGCGATCGAAACCGGCACGCGCGCTTTCGCGCCCTTTCGGTAGAGCTCGATCTCGACGACCGCATTCGCCGCATGCGAGACGGCGCGATTGAGGGCGGAAGTTCCCTCGATAGCGCGGTCGCCGACCTTGAGGATGATGTCGCCGACCTGCAATTTCGCGCGCGCGGCCGGGCTGTCGGGCGCGATCTTCGACAAGATGACGCCGGACGCGCCCGGCAGGCCCGCCGCCTTGGCCATTTCGCTGGTGAGATTTTGCGCCGTCACGCCGAGCCAGCCGAAGCGGGGACTGCCGTATTTGAGGACGTTGTCGACGAGGAATTTGACGTCGTTGATCGGAATCGAAAATCCGATGCCGATCGAACCGCCCTTGTTGCGCGTGTAGATCGCCTGATTGACGCCGACGACGTCGCCCGACATGTCGAACAGTGGGCCGCCGGAATTGCCCTGGTTTATCGCCGCGTCGGTCTGGATCAGATCGTCGTAGGCCGAGAGCCCGACCGTGCGATGAAAGGCGCTGACGACGCCGGCCGACACCGACCCCGCAAAGCCCAGAGGATTGCCGATGGCGACGACGCGGTCGCCGATGCGCAGCTTCGTGCTGTCGCCGAGTTTTGCGACCGGCAACGGCCGGCCGACATCGATCTTGATGAGCGCGATGTCGAAAGTCAGCGCCTTGCCGACGAGCCTTGCGGGCACGTGTTCGCCGGTCGACAGCGTGACGAACAGCGAATAGGCGCCTTCGACCACGTGGCGGTTGGTCACGATGAGGCCGCTCGGATCGACGATGAAACCGGAGCCTACCTCGTCCTTGATGAGGACGGTCTTGCCGGGCGCCATGCCGTCGGCGGCGCTCGCATGTTCGACGCTGCGATTATAGATATCGACGAAGGACGGCATGACGGCGGCGGAGAGGTCGGCGACGCTCGCATAGTCCTTGGCGGCGGCGGGCCGTGCGAACAGCAAGGCGGCGGCCAGGGCGAGTTTCCAATGTCGCGAACGATTCATGGCGATCTCCTGTCGCGATCTTGATGAGCCGCGGCAGGTCAGACAAGTCACAATGAAGTCAGGACGGCGCGCGCCCCGTCCTGTTGAGTTTGGCTGGAATATCGGATTTGCTGGCGCCCCGCCGCGCGCCCGCCGCGCGGGCAAATTTCCCGAGGGAGGAGACATGTTCAGTCACGTGATGGTCGGCAGCAACGACATCGGCCGGTCGAAGAAGTTCTACGACGCCGTGTTCCAGGCGATCGGCGGCAAACCGGCGATCCAGGACGACAAGGGACGGCTGATCTATGCGCATAACGGCGCGATCTTCATGGTCACCAAGCCGATCGACGGAAAGGACGCCCACCACGCCAACGGAGGGACGATCGGTTTCGCGGTGACAGGTCCGGAACAGGCCAAGGCCTGGCACGACGCCGGCGTCGCCAACGGCGGCAAGGCGATCGAGGATCCGCCGGGCATCCGCCAGAACGGCGCGCGTCAGCTCTATCTCGCCTATCTGCGCGATCCCGACGGCAACAAGATCTGCGCGCTGCATCGCGTCGCAAGCTGAGTCGAAGCGCGCGCGCTGCTGGCGCGCGCGTTACTCCGCGGCCTTTGTCGTCTGCCCGAACCGCCGCTCGACATAATCGTCGACGATCTGCTTGAATTCGTCTGCGATGCCGGCGCCGCGCAGCGTCATGGCCTTCTTGCCGTCGATGAAGACCGGCGCGGACGGCGCCTCGCCGGTGCCCGGCAGCGATATGCCGATATCGGCGTGCTTGGACTCGCCGGGACCATTCACGATGCAGCCCATGACGGCGACGTTCAGCGTTTCGACGCCGACGTATTTCTTTTTCCATTCCGGCATCGACGCGCGGATGTGGCTCTGGATGTCGCGCGCGAGCTCCTGAAAGACGGTCGAAGTCGTGCGCCCGCAGCCGGGGCAGGCCGCGACCAGCGGCACGAAGGTGCGAAAGCCCATGGTCTGCAGGATTTCCTGCGCGACCTTCACTTCCAGCGTGCGGTCGCCGCCGGGCTCCGGGGTCAAGGAGACGCGAATCGTGTCGCCGATCCCCTCCTGCAGCAGCACGCCGAGCGCAGCAGCAGAAGCGACGATGCCCTTCGAACCCATGCCTGCCTCGGTGAGTCCGAGGTGCAACGCGTAATCGGAACGTTGCGCGAGCATTCGATAGACCGAGATCAGCCCCTGAACCGCCGAGACTTTCGCGCTGAGGATGATGCGGTCTTTCGACAGGCCGATCTCCTCGGCGAGTTCGGCCGACATCAGCGCGGATTGCGCGAGCGCCTCGCGGGTCACCGCCTGCGCGTCGATCGGGCGCGAGGATTTCGCGTTCCGGTCCATCAGCGCCGTCAGCATCTCCTGATCGAGCGAACCCCAGTTCGCGCCGATGCGCACCGTCTTGCCGTATTTGATCGCCGCCTCGACGATCGCCGCGAATTGCCGGTCCTTCTTTTCCTTGAAGCCGACATTGCCGGGATTGATGCGGTATTTGTCGAGCGCTTCGGCGCAGGCCGGATGATCGGCGAGCAGCTTGTGGCCGATATAGTGGAAGTCGCCGACGAGCGGGACTTCGACGCCCATCCGCAGCAGCCTGTCGCGTATGTGGGGCACCGCGGCCGCCGCCTCGTCGCGGTCGACCGTGATGCGCACCAGTTCCGAACCCGCCTGCGCCAGCGCGGCCACTTGCCGCGCCGTGCCGTCGACGTCTGCGGTATCGGTGTTCGTCATCGACTGCACGACGATCGGGGCGCCGCCGCCGACGCGAACGGCGCCCTTGCCGCGGCCGACGAGCACGCCGGTCGTGCGATGTCGGGCGGACGGCTCGGCAGGAATCGGATCCGGCAGGCAGGCTGGTTGTGTGGCTGTCTCGGTCATGGGTCCGTCTATTAGCTGCTCAGGCGGCGTCTTTTGTGACACAGGCCGCACAGCGGCCGGCGATCTCGATGATCTGGGCCCGCGGCGCGAAGCCACGGGCGCGCGCGACGCCGTCGACGTCCGCCGACAGCGCGGGCGAGGTGGCTTCGTCCACGCGCCCGCACCCGTCGCAGATCAGAAAGGCGACGGGCTCGGCCATACCGTGAGCGTGGCCGCAAGCGAGGAAGGCGTTGCGCGACGCGAGGCGGTGCGCAAGTCCCTGTTCGACGAGGAAATCCAGCGCCCGGTAAACCTGCGTCGGGGCAGGGCGCCGGCCCGCCGTCCCGGCGAGAAGGTCGATGAGTTCGTAAGCGCCGACCGGCCGCCCGGCTCCGACGAGGATGTCGAGGACGGCCTTCCGCCCCGGGGTCAACCGGACGTGATCGGCATGGCAGTCCTGACCGTGTCCGGCAGCGCGCGTCATGACGCCAATATAGCGCGTCGTATATGCGGATGCGAACCATCGCTTTTTCACGCCCGCCCGGCTATCTTGCGCCGCAGCAAAGAAGGAGATTCTCGATGTCGCTCACTGGCCGCAACGCTGTCGTCACCGGCTCCACCAGCGGGATCGGGCTCGCCTACGCCCGCGCGCTCGCCAAGGAGGGCGCAAATGTCGTGATCAACGGCTTCGGCGCTGCCGCCGACATCGAGAAGGAGCGGTCCGC
Source organism: Hyphomicrobiales bacterium (assembly GCA_028868735.1). Lineage (GTDB taxonomy): Bacteria > Pseudomonadota > Alphaproteobacteria > Rhizobiales > Beijerinckiaceae > JAJXWB01. The sequence goes on from JAGWTW010000004.1 coordinate 20,348, forward strand.
GATCGAGGCCGAGTTCAAGGTGAAATGCCTCTACGACGCGGCCGACATGACGAAGCCGGCAGAGATCGCCGCGATGATCGCCAATGCCGAGAAGGCGTTCGGCTCCGTGGACATTCTCATCAACAACGCGGGCATCCAGTTCGTGTCGCCGGTCGAGGATTTCCCGGTCGAAAAATGGGACCAGATCATCGCCATCAACCTGTCCTCCGCCTTCCACGGCACGCGTGCGGCGGTGCGCGGAATGAAGGCCCGCAAATGGGGCCGCATCATCAATACCGCCTCGGCGCATTCGCTGGTCGCCTCGCCGTTCAAGTCGGCCTACGTTTCCGCCAAGCACGGCATCGCCGGCCTCACCAAGACGGTGGCGCTGGAAGTTGCGACGTTCGGCGTGACGGTCAATTGCATCTCGCCGGGCTACGTCTGGACGCCGCTCGTCGAAAAGCAGATTCCCGACACGATGAAGGCGCGAAACATGACCAAGGAGCAGGTCATCAACGACGTCCTTCTCGACGCGCAGCCCACCAAGCAGTTCGTCACGGTCGATCAGGTGGCTGCGCTCGCGATCTTCCTGTGTTCGGACGCCGCGGCGCAAATCACCGGCGCCAATATCTCCATGGACGGCGGCTGGACGGCGGCGTGAGCGCGACGACGAAAAAGCGCGTCAATCTCGCGCTCCAGGGCGGCGGCGCGCACGGCGCCTTCACCTGGGGCGTGCTCGACGCCTTCCTGGCCGACGGCCGGCTCGAAGTCGCGGCGCTGAGCGGCGCCAGCGCAGGGGCGATGAATGCAATCGTCTTTGCCGACGGCATGCGCGAAGGCGGCCCGGACGGCGCGCGCAAACAACTCGCCGAGTTCTGGCGCGCGGTCTCGCTCGACGGCGACCTGAACGACCACGAACGCAAGATGTTCGATTCGTTCCTCGGTTTCTGGGATCCGCTCAAGATCGGTCAGACGATCGCGGAGAACGCGACGAGCTATATCTCGCCGTACCAGTCCAACCCGCTCGACATCAATCCGTTGCGCGACGTCGTCGCGCGCCTGATCGATTTCGAAGCGCTGCGCGCGACCGATCATCTCAAGCTGTTCGTCTCCGCGACATGCGTGCGCACGGGCAAGATCAGGGTTTTCCGGCGGCCGGAACTGACGATCGACATGCTGATGGCGTCGGCCTGCCTTCCGACCGTCTTCAAGGCCGTGCAGGTCGGCGACGAATTCTATTGGGACGGCGGCTACATGGGCAATCCGGCGCTGTTTCCGTTCTTCACCGAGACGGACGTCGATGACGTCATTCTCGTCCAGATCAATCCGATCGAGCGCAAGGAAATCCCGCACACCGCGCGCGACATCATGAATCGGTTGAACGAGATAACGTTCAACGCGGCCCTGCTGCAGGAATTCCGCGCGATCGACTTCGTAGCGCGCCTGGTCGACGAGGGGCGTCTCGACGGCACGCACTACAAGAAAATCCGGATGCATCTCGTCGATGGCGGCCCGGCGCTCGACGCCTATCCGGCCGACACCAAGCTCAACGCCGATTTCGATTTCTTCCAGAAATTGTTCGCGATCGGCAAGAAGGCGGGCGAGAAATTCCTGAAAGACAATTTCGAGGCGATCGGCGTCAAGGGAACGCTCGATCTCAAGGAACAGCTGACGTAGAACGCGCGCTTGCGCGGACGTCCGCGCAAGCCTCGATCACTCGTAGACGAAGGCCGCATCGTCGAAATTCGTGTTCGGAATTTCCTCCTTCTCGCTCCAGTAATCCTGGCTGTGTTGCCATTCCGGCTTGTCCAGGCGCTTGGGCAGGAGGTGCATGGACCGCAGCATGTAGCCGGGGTTGAAATTCTCTTCATCGAGCCAGGATTTCAGCGGCAGTCCCTTGTCTTCCGGCCGCAGCGCGACGGTCACCTTGCGCTTGCCGATTTTCTTCATGTGATTGAGCAGCGCGCAGACGAAATCGGCGACCATGTCGGATCGCAGGGTCCAGCTCGCGCGGAAATAGCCGAACACCCACGCCATGTTCGGCACGCCCGTGAACATCAGGCCGCGATAGGTGACGGTGTCGGCGAAATCCAGCGGCTTTCCGTCGATCACGAAATCGATGTCGCCGAGGATCGACAGGTTGAAGCCGGTCGCGGTCACGACGATGTCGGCCTCGAGCTCTTTCCCCGATTTCAGCAGCACGCCATTTTCGGTGAAGCGTTCGATCTCGTCGGTGACCATGCTCGCCCTGCCCGAGGCTATGCCCTTGAACAGGTCGCCGTCGGGAATGAAGGCGATGCGCTGCCGCCACGGCAGGTATTTCGGCGTGAAATGCGTGTCGATGTCGTAATCCGGCCCGAGAAACGCGCGGACCCCGCCGAGCAGCTCCTTTGTGACCGCTTCCGGTTCCTCGAAGCAACGCTTCGTGAATTGCGCCTGATTGAAGAGAATCTGCCGGCGCACGATCTCGTGAATCCATGTCTCGTCCACGTCGAGCTGGCGCAGTTGCTCGGCGATTTCGATCGCGTTGCGGCCGGGAAAGAAATAGGTCGGCGAACGCTGGAGTACGGTGACGTGCGCGCAATCGGCGGCCATCGCGGGCACGACGGTGGCCGCCGTCGCGCCGGAGCCGATGACGAGCACCTGCTTGCCCTTGTAGTCGAGATCCTCGGGCCATGTCTGCGGATGGACGATGCGGCCCTTGTACTTGTCCATATCGGGCCATTGCGGCGTATAGCCTTCCGAATGCCGGTAATAGCCCTGGCACATCCAGAGAAAATTGCAGGTGAAACGCAGCGCCTCGCCCGTCGCCAGATTTTCGGCCTCGACCGTCCAGAGTTTTTCGGCGCTCGACCAGCTCGCGCGCTTCACCTTGTGGCGATAGCGGATGTGCCGCCCCAGATCGTTTTCCGCGATCACATCGCCCATGTATTTGCGGATTTCTTCAGCGGTCGCGATGGGCTTTCCGACCCATGGCTTGAAACGGTAGCCGAACGTGTGCAGGTCGCTGTCGCTGCGGATGCCGGGATAGCGATGCATCCACCACGTGCCGCCAAAGCTCTCGTAGGTTTCGAGCACGACGAATTTCAGCTCGGGGCATTGTTTCGTCAGATGGTAGGCGCCGCCGACGCCCGAAATGCCGGCGCCGACGATCAGCACATCGAAATGCTCGACAGGCGCAGCCTGGCGCGCGCCTCCGGCAGGGCGTTCCAGCGTGGCGAGATCCGTCATGCGTTTCACTCCGAATGGTTCTGGATTTTGGACGAGAGAATGCAGCCGCGGGCGCGGTTCGGCAAGCGGCCGGACGGTTTCGCTTTGCGGAATTTGATCCGGCGCAACGGCGTCGCGGCTGGCTCTAGCGCCCGATGCTCGTATATTCGAAGCCGAGCTTACGCATCTCATCCGGCGCGTAGACGTTGCGCAGGTCGACGACGATCGGTGATCTGAGAAGCGTCTTGATCTTCCTGAGATCGAGCGCGCGGAAGGCGTCCCATTCGGTGACGAGCACGAGCGCGTCGGCGCCCTCGATCGCCGCGTAGGCGCTCGCGGCGAGCTCCACATTGTCGAGAAGCGGGCGCGCCTGCTCCATCCCCTCGGGGTCGTAGGCGCGCACTTTGGCGCCGTTGTCCTGCAGCGCGGGAATGATGGCCAGCGACGGCGCGTCGCGCATGTCGTCCGTGTTCGGCTTGAAGGTGAGGCCGAGCAGCGCGATCGTCTTGCCGCGCACCGAGCCGCCGCAGGCCGCGATCACCTTGCGCGCCATCGCGCGCTTCCTCTGGTCGTTGATCGCGACGACGGCCTCAACGATGCGCAGCGGGCTGCCGGCGTCGTGGCCGGTCTTGACGAGCGCCAGCGTGTCCTTCGGAAAGCAGGAACCGCCATAACCGGGGCCTGCATGCAAAAACTTGCGGCCGATGCGGTTATCGAGGCCGATCCCGCGCGCGACGTCCTGCACATTGGCGCCGGTCGCCTCGCAGAGATCGGCGATCTCGTTGATGAAGGTGATCTTGGTCGCAAGAAAAGCGTTGGCCGCGTATTTCGTCAGCTCGGCCGTACGGCGCGCCATGAACAGGATCGGCTGGTTGTTCAGATACAGCGGCCGATAGATCTCCTGCATCACGTCGCGCGCGACGGCGTCTTCCGTGCCGACGACGATGCGGTCTGGCCGCTTGAAATCCTCGATCGCCGCCCCCTCGCGCAGAAATTCCGGATTGGAGACGACGTGGATGGCGACGCCAGGCCGCGTCTCCCTGACGATGCGCTCGACCTCGTCGCCCGTGCCGACGGGCACGGTCGATTTGGTGACGACGACCGCGCCGGGTTGCGCGTGCGCGGCGATCTCGCGCGCGGCGGCGTAGACGAAGGAAAGATCGGCGTAGCCGTCGCCGCGGCGCGACGGCGTGCCGACGGCGATGAACACGGCCTGCGCGTCGGCGACGGAGCGTGCCAGATCCGTCGAAAACGACAGGCGCCCCTGCATCGCGTTCTTGGCGACGATCTCCTTCAGGCCCGGCTCGTAGATCGGCATGATCCCGGCTTCCAGCCGCGCGATCTTGGCCTTGTCGAGATCGACGCAGACCACGTCATGGCCGAAATCGGCGAAACACGCGCCCGATACAAGGCCCACATAACCCGAGCCGATCATCGCGATACGCAAGAATCCGCTCCACGCCAGAGAAATCAGGCGCCGGAGTTACAGGTTTTGGACGCGCGAGGCAATTGGAGGGACGATCGAGGCGGCGCGCCGCTCTTCGACCGTCGTGCCGTCGCCGAACAAGCGAAAGGGCTTCAGGCGGCGGCCTCCTCCAGGGCGGGGTAATCCGTGTAGCCGTGGCGGCCCTCCGAATAGAAGGTTTCCATGTTCCAGGCGTTGAGCGGCGCCTTGTCCCTGAGCCGACGCACGAGGTCGGGGTTGGCGATATAATCCTTGCCGAACGAAACCGCGTCGGCCTCGCCCGCCGCCAGAACCTGCGCCGCCGTCTCGGCGGTCAGTCCCTCGTTGGCGATCCAGGCGCCGCCGAAGATTTTCTTCAATTGCGGACCGAGGCGCGGATCCTTCAAGGATTCGCGCGCGAAGATGAAGGCGATCTTCCGCTTGCCGAGCTCTTCTGCGACATAGCCGAAGGTTCTCGCCGGATCGCTGTCGCCCATGCTGTGGGCGTCGCAGCGCGGCGCGAGGTGCATGCCGACCCTGCCGGCGCCCCAGACCGAAATCGCAGCGTCGGCGACCTCGAGCATGAGCCGCGCACGGTTCTCGACCGCGCCGCCGTAACGGTCCGTGCGCTTGTTCGAGCCGTCCTGCAGGAACTGGTCGATCAGATAGCCGTTGGCGCCGTGAATTTCGACGCCGTCGAAACCGGCTTTCCTGGCGTTCTCCGCGCCGCGGCGGAATGCTTCGACAATGGCCGGAACTTCGTCCGTCTCCAGCGCGCGCGGCACGGGATGCTGCCGCTTCGGACGCAGCAGGCTCACATGCCCACCGGCGGCGATCGCGCTCGCGCTCACCGGAGGGGCGCCGTCGTGATAGACGGGATCGGAAATGCGTCCGACATGCCAGAGCTGCATGAGAATGCGCCCGCCTGCCGCGTGCACGCCCTCGGTGACCTTTTTCCACCCCTCGACCTGGGCGTCCGACCAGATGCCGGGCGTATGCGGATAGCCGACGCCGCGCGGTTCGACCGAGGTCGCCTCGCTGAGGATGAGGCCGGCGCTCGCGCGCTGCGCGTAATAGTCGCGCATCAGCAGCGTCGGTACGCGGCCCGGGCCTTCCGCGCGATTGCGCGTCAATGGCGCCATGACGATGCGGTTGGGAAGTTTGAAATCGCCGAACGCGACGGGATCGAACATGGTGGGCATGTCAGGCATTTCCGCAATTGTGGGGAGATGACCCGAAACGTAGCGATGGCGCCCCGCGCCCGCAAGGCGAACGCACGGCATGGGTCGGGCGCGGAATCGGCGGGGCTGAAGCGGGCTTTGCCCGTCACTCGCCCGTGCGGCGTATCGGAACGGCGGCGCCTGCGGTCCTGTTCGCCAACCCCGGCATGATGTTTTTGAGGATCGCCTCGGTTTCCGACGTCCAGCCGGGGGGCGCATTTTTGAGCGCCGGCGGCGTCGCGCCCGGCGTCAGGTGCACGATCTTGTAGCCGCCTTGCTTCAGCGCTTTCAGGAAGGCCGGGATCATCGCGACGGTCTGCTTGCGCGTATCGTGCAGCAGGACGATCCCGCCGCGACTGCGCTCGAGGCGCTTCATCAACAGCGCGAGTTCGGCTTGCGGGGTCTGTTCGGTCCAGTCGGAAGCCCAGACATCGGCGCCGAATGTCGCGATGTTCTGCGCGTCGAGCCATTTCAACGCGGCCGGCGTATCGGCGAAGCCCGGAAAGCGAAAGAAGGGCGTGGTCGGCCGGCCGCCCGTCCAGGCGACGCCGGTCGCCGCCTGCTGGTCTGCGGCAAGGCCCTTTTCGATCTCTGCGATCGCTGCGTCCGGCGCAATGCCGCGCAGCGTCTTGTAAGGGTGCGACCAGCTGTGGTGGCCGACGCTGTGCCCCTCGGCGATCTCGCGTCGCGCCAGCGCGGGATGGGCCTGCGCGTTGCGGCCGATCAGAAAGAACGTCGCCCGCACGCATTCCGCCTTCAGCGCGTCGAGGACCTTGTCCGTCGCGCCCGGCAGCGGCCCGTCGTCGAATGTCAGCACGACCTCCTTGTCGCCGAGCGCGAGCGTCTGCGGGTAGGTCTTGAGGCCGACATGGAGGCCCGCGGTCGTATCGAGCGAAACGACGCGGCTCACGCCGAGCGCGCCTTGATTTGCGCAGGCCGGCCCCGCGCCGTTTTCCGCGGCGCGCGAACCGCCTGCGCCGAGCGCGATCGCTGCGATGAGGACCGGAATCCCTGAGAGAAATTTCGCCACGCGAACCTGAATCTCCGCCTTCGAACGACGCCGAAGCGCGACCATTTCGCCGCGCCGCCGCGATTGGTCAACCTCTTTCGTTTCACGAAAACGCCCGCGCGTCGCGCGCCTTGCGCTGGTCCGCCGGCGCGCAATTTTCGCGCGGCAGGCGAAATCTCGTCTGAACCAGGCCGGCGGGCCTTCACAGGGCTCGGTTCATTGGCCGATAATCCGGCCGATCCGATCCCGACAAAGCGACGACATGTTCGACGAACCGCAGATAGACCTTTCCCCCTCCGTCGCCGACGAGGTCAAGTTCACGACCTGCTACATGTGCGCGTGCCGGTGCGGCATCAAGGTGCACGTGAAGGACGGGCAGATCCGCTATATCGAAGGCAACAGAAACCATCCGGTCAACAAGGGCGTGCTGTGCGGCAAGGGCTCGTCCGGAATCATGCAGCATTATTCGCCCGCGCGGCTGCGCAAGCCGCTGAAGCGCGTTGGCGAACGCGGCGCGGGCGAATTCGTCGAGATCGAATGGGACGAGGCGCTCGCGCTCGCGGCCGATTGGCTCGGCAATATCCGCAAGACGGACCCGAAGAAACTCGCATTCTTCACCGGGCGCGACCAGAGTCAGTCGCTGACGGGCTGGTGGGCGATGCAGTTCGGCACGCCGAACTTCGCCGCGCACGGCGGCTTCTGCTCGGTCAACATGGCCGCCGCCGGTCTCTACACGATCGGCGGCTCGTTCTGGGAATTCGGCGAGCCGGATTGGGACCGCGCGAAATATTTCATGATGTTCGGCGTCGCCGAGGACCACGATTCCAATCCGATCAAGACGGGTCTCGGAAAACTGAAGGCGCGCGGCGCAAAATTCGTCTCCGTCAATCCGATCCGCACCGGCTATTCCGCGATCGCGGACGAATGGATCGGCATCAGGCCCGGCACGGACGGATTGTTCGTGCTTGCGCTCGTGCACGAACTCCTCCACGCCGACAAGATCGATCTCGACTATCTCGTGCGCTACACGAACGCGCACTGGCTCGTCATCCGCGACGACGGCGCGGCCGATCACGGGCTTTTCGCGCGCGATGGAGACGGCGATCATCTGTGCTGGGACGCGTCGCAGAATGCGCTCGTCAAGGCGAAGAAAGCCGATGTGACGCCGTCCGTCGTCGGCGAATTCAAACTCCCCGACGGACGCCTCGCCGTTCCTGCCTTCCAGCTCATCGCCGAACGTTACATGGATGCGCGCTACAGTCCGGACGCCGTCGCCGACCAGTGCGGCCTGCCGGCCGACCAGATCCGACGCATCGCCGCCGAACTCGCCGAAGTCGCGTTCGAGCAGCAGATCGAGCTCGATGTGGAATGGACGGATTGGGCGGGACGCAAGCACGACAAGATCGTCGGCCGCCCCGTCGCCATGCACGCCATGCGCGGAATTTCCGCGCATTCGAACGGCTTTCACACCTGCCGCGCGATCCATCTGCTGCAGACCTTGCTCGGCGCGGTCGAATGTCCGGGCGGCTTCCGGTTCAAGCCGCCGTTCCCGAAACCGATCCCGCCCGGGCCGAAACCGTCGGGCAGGGGGGCTGCGCCGATGAAGCCGCTCGCCGGCATGCCGCTCGGGTTCACGAGCGGGCCGGAAGACCTTCTGCTCGAGGCGGACGGGTCTCCCGTTCGCATCGACAAGGCCTATTCGTGGGATGCGCCGATCGCCGCGCACGGGCTGATGCACATGGTGATCTCGAACGCCTGGAAAGGCGATCCCTACAAGATCGATACGCTGTTCATGTACATGGCGAACATGTCGTGGAACAGCACGATGAACACCAAGGGCGTGATGGAGATGCTGACGGACAAGGATCCGTCGACGGGTCAGTACAGGATTCCGCGCATCATCTATTCCGACGCCTTCGCTTCCGAGATGGTGTCCTATGCAGATCTCGTCCTGCCGGACACGACCTATCTCGAGCGCTGGGATTGCATATCGCTGCTCGATCGCCCGATCTGTGAAGCGGACGGACCGGCGGACGCGATCCGGCAACCGATCGTGCAGCCGGACCGCGACGTGCGGCCGTTTCAGTCGGTCCTCCTCGATCTCGGCGCGCGCCTCAAACTGCCGGGCATGACGAACGAGGACGGCTCTGCGAAATATCCCGGCGGCTATCCCGATTACATCGTCAATCACGAGCGCGCGCCGGGCATCGGTCCGCTCGCGGGTTGGCGCGGCCCGAAAGGCGACGAGCACGGCCGCGGCGCGCCCAACAAAAACCAGCTCGAAGCCTATGTCGATCACGAGTGCTTCTGGCACCACGATCTGCCGGACGACCAGAAGTTCTACAAGTTCGCCAATCTCGCCTATCTGAAGTTCGCCTGTCACATGGGTTTTCTCGGCGCGAGCGACCAGATCGTGCTGCAGCTCTATTCGGAGCCGCTCCAGAAGTTCCGGCTCGCGGCGGAGGGCCATGGCCCGAATCAGCCGCCCGACAACATGCGCGCGCGCGTGAAAGCGACCTTCGATCCGCTGCCGATCTGGTACGAGCCGCTCGAAGAATCGATGGTCGACAAGGCGCAATATCCGCTGCATGCGCTGACGCAGCGGCCGATGATCATGTATCATTCCTGGGGATCGCAGAACGTCTGGCTGCGGCAGATACTCGGGCGCAACAAGCTGTATGTCTCGACGGCGAAAGCGCGCGAACTCGGTCTCGTCGATGGCGACTGGGCGCGCGTGACGAGCCACAATGGTTCGATCAAGGTTCAGATCAAGACGATGGAGGGCGTCAATCCCGACACCGTCTGGACGTGGAACGCGATCGGCAAGCGCGCGGGATCGTGGACGCTTGCGCCCGATGCGCCGGAAGCCAGGAAGGGCTTTCTGCTCAATCATCTCATCAGCGAGCTCCTGCCGACGAAGGATGGCGCGCGCGTGTCGAATTCCGACCCGGTCACCGGCCAGGCCGCATGGTTCGATCTGCGCGTGCGTGTGGAAAAATGCGAGCCGGGCGCGGAAGTCAGCGAGCCGCAATTCGAGCCTCTGAAGCGGCCGCCCGGCGTCGCTGCGCCGCCATCGATCAATCGCTACGGCGCGAAAGCCTGAGCGGACGGAGGCAAGACCAATGACATCGCTCCCCGCCGCGCCGGGCGAAAAGCGCCTCGGCCTCGTGATCGACCTCGACACCTGCGTCGGCTGCCACGCCTGTGCGACCAATTGCAAGGAATGGAATACGTCCGGCCATTCGGCGCCGCTCACCGACATCAACGCCTATCAGGCCGAGCAGCGCGGCGTCTGGTTCAACCGCGTCTTCACCTACGAGGCCGGCGGGCAGGGCGGCGAAGCGCGCACCGTGCATTTTCCCAAGAACTGCCTGCATTGCGAGAAGCCGGACTGCGTGACGGTCTGTCCGACGGGCGCCTCCTACAAGCGCGCGGAAGACGGAATCGTCCTCATCAATCACGACCTCTGCATCGGCTGCAAACTCTGTTCGTGGGCCTGCCCGTACGGCGCGCGCGAATTCGACGAGGACGAGGGCGTGATGAAGAAATGCACGCTCTGCATCGACAAGATCTACAACGAGAACCTGCCGGAAACGGATCGCACGCCCGCGTGCGTCGCGACCTGCCCGTCGAAGGCCCGCCATTTCGGCGACTTCGCCGATCCGCAATCCAATGTCTCGCAGCTGACGCGCGAACGCGGCGGCTTCGATCTCATGCCGGAGACAGGCTACCGGCCGACGAGCAAATATCTGCCGCCGCGCCCGGGCAAGCGCGCAGGCGCGGCGCGTCTCGCGCCGGTCGAACAGAGCATGGGCGGCGGCGGGAAATTCCTGCGCTGGGTCGACCGCGTTCTGTCGCGCTGAGGCAAGACCATGCATCCCGCCTATTCCGTCATCTTCTTCACCACCGCGTCCGGCGCGGGCTACGGCCTGCTTGCGCTGCTCGCCGTATTCGGCGCGGCCGGCGTCCTTGCGCCGCACACCGGCTTCGGCGTCGTCGCGATCGGATGCGCGATGGCGCTCATCGGCGCCGGTCTCGCCGCCTCGACGTTCCACCTCGGCCGACCGGAGCGCGCGCTCAATGCGTTTTCGCAATGGCGTTCGTCATGGCTCGCGCGCGAGGGCGTAGCCGCCGTCGTCGCCTTCGCGCCCGCGCTCGTCTTCGCCGCCGGCTGGATATGCTTAAACGACGTCAGCGGCGTGTTCGCGTGGGCGGCCGCCGCGACCGCGTTCATGACGCTGGCTACCGTCTATTGCACCGGCATGATCTACGCGAGCCTGCGGCCGATCCGGCAATGGCACAATGCGCTGACGATGCCGACCTATGTCACCCTCGGCCTGATGACCGGCGCGCTGCTGCTCGCGCCGCTGTCGGCCGCCTTCGGGCTCTACCGGCCGACCTTCGCCATTCTCGCGCTCGTGCTCGTTGTCGCCGGCTGGCTGATGAAGCGCGCGTACTGGCGCCATATCGACGCGACGCCGTCGGCGAGTTCGCTCGGCACGGCGACCGGCCTCTCGGCGTTCGGCGCGGTGCGGATGCTGGAGGCGCCGCACACGGAAGAAAATTTCATCATGCGCGAGATGGGCTTTCAGGTCGCGCGCAAGCACGCGCGGAAGCTGCGGCTTCTGGCGACGCTCTGCCTGTTCGTCGCGCCGTTCGTCCTGATGGCGCTGATCCTCGCGCTCGGGGCGGCCGCCGCCCTTCCGTTCGGCGTGCTCGCCGTCGTCCTCGCAGCGGTGGGCGTGGCGACCGAACGCTGGCTGTTCTTCGCCGAGGCGACGCATCTGTCGATGATCTATTACGGCAGGGCGGTCTGAAGGCCGGGCGCCAGCCGCTTGCCGCTCCGTTTTCGGGGCTGTATTCCTCGTTCTGTGAGAAAAGCTCACAGCCTCGGCGAAGGAGGAGCGCCTTGAGCGTCAAGCGGCCATCCTTGAACGCGCTGCGCGCTTTCGAGTCGACGGTCCGTCTGAGCAGCATGTCGGCCGCCGCCGACGAGCTGCTGGTCACGCACGGCGCGATCAGCCGGCACATCAAGAGCCTTGAAGACATGTTCGGCGTGCCGCTGCTCGCGCGCGGCGCGCGCGCGGCGCAGCCGACGCCGGAGGGCGCGCGGCTCGCCATTGAATTGTCGTCGGCCTTCGGTGTGATCGCCTCGGCGATCGAACAGCTGCAGCCGGGCCCGCTGACCCTCTCCTGCTCCTCCACTGTCATGATGTACTGGCTTATTCCGCGTCTTGCCGCGTTTCACGCGCTGCATCCGCAGATCGAGGTGCGGTTCAAGATGAATTTCGACCGCATCGATTTCGTGCGGGACGAAATCAGCGTCGCGATTCGCAACAGCATGATCGAGCCGCCGAAGGACGTCATCATCAAGGAGATGATCGACGAATGGATCGGGCCGGTCTGCGCGCCGGACTATCTGCATGCGAACAAGATCCGCGAACCGTCCGATCTCGAACGATGCGCGGTGCTTTCGACGAAGACCCGGCCGGGCGCCTGGCACGACTGGCTGAAGGCGACCGGCCGGTCGCTGAACCTGCATGCGCAGAGCTCTTACGATCACTTCTACCTGCTGATCCAGGCTGCCGCCTGCGGGCTCGGCGTCGCGATGGTCCCCAAAATGCTCGTGCTCGACGATCTGCGCTCCGGCAAGCTGGCGGCGCCGTTCGGGTTCGTTCCCGGTCCGTTCAAGCTCGTGCTTTGGGTCGCGCCGCATCTGCGCGCGCGCGCCGATACGAAGGCGCTGGTCGACTGGCTGACGGCCGAACTGCGCAAGCCCGGCCTTCAGGACAGCGCAATCGAACTGGCGCCGCGGGCGCGCAAGGCCGGCTAGCCCGCGCGGTTTTCTCACAGCGCGGCGAAAAATACTCGTTTGAAGTCACCAAGGCTCGCCGGCAATATCCTGAGCAGAGAGCAGGCAAGGCGGCCGGTCGAGCCGCCATTTCCGGGTAGGAGCGCTGGGATGACGACGATCGCGCTGTTCGGCGCCGGCGGCAAGATGGGCTGCCGTCTTTCCAGCAATCTCAGGAATTCCGACTTCGAGGTCCGGCATGTCGAAGTCAGCGAAGCCGGCCGCAAGCGGCTCGCCGACGAACTCGGCGTCGCCTGCGTGGACGAGGATCTCGCGCTCGCCGGCGCGGACGTCGTCATCCTCGCCGTTCCCGACGTCGCCATCGGCAAGGTGGCGGCGAAGATTTCGCCGAAGCTGAAGGCCGGGACGATGGTCGTCGTCCTCGACGCCGCAGCGCCGTTCGCCGGCCACTTGCCCGCGCGCGACGATCTCACCTATTTCGTCACCCATCCCTGCCATCCGCCGATCTTCAACGACGAGACGGACATGGCCGCCAAGCGCGACTTTTTCGGCGGCGCGTCGGCGCGGCAGGCGATCGTCTGTTCGTTGATGCAGGGACCGGAAAGCGCCTATGGCCTCGGCGAGAAGATCGCACGCGTGATCTATGCGCCCGTCCTGCGGTCGCACCGCGTGACGGTCGAACAGATGGCGCTGCTGGAGCCCGGCCTCTCCGAGACCGTCGTCGCTTCGTTGCTCGACGTGATGCGCGAGGCCCTCGACGAAGTGATTTCGCGCGGCGTTCCCAAGGAGGCGGCGCGCGACTTTCTGCTCGGCCATCTCAACATTCTCGGAGCCGTCATCTTCAAGGAAATCGACGGCGCCTTTTCCGACGCCTGCAACAAGGCGATCGCGTTCGGAAAGCCGGCGCTCATGCGCGACGACTGGAAACGCGTGTTCGAACCCGCGGAAATCGCGGCGAGCATCAAGCGCATCACCTGATAGTCCAGAAGAGGTACGACCGATGTTGAAGGCTACCGTCGCGAGTTCGCCGAAGGGCAAGATCGTGCTCGTCGATTCGATCACGAAGGTCGCGCCCGAGGACAAGGGCGCGCATGTGCTGTCGGCGTCGCACGGAGGCGCGAGTTCCGGCGAATTCGCATTGGAGGTTCCGCTCGCCAGCGCGTTCTTCAACGACGCCGGCGTCGGCAAGGACAAGGCCGGCATTTCCGCGCTCGACATGTTGCAGGCGCGCGGCGTCGCGGCCGGGACGATCAGTCACGAGACCGGCCGCATCGGCGACAGCCAGGACATGTGGGACAACGGCGTCATCAGCCACGCCAACGCGCTTGCGATCGCGGCCGGCCTCAAGCCTGGCCTGCGGATCAAGGATGCGCTGCTCGCGCTGGTCGGCTGAGGGCGGAATGACGCTCGAGGTTCGCGATCTCTCGATCCGTTTCGGCGGCGTCGCCGCGGTCACGAACATGTCGCTCGACGTCAATGCGCGCGAGATCGTCGGTCTGATCGGCCCGAACGGCGCGGGCAAGACGACGTTCATCAATTGCATCGCGGGCGTCGCGCAGCCGGATACCGGCGCCGCCTCGTGGAACGGCCGGGCGATACTGGGACTGAGCCCTGCCGATCTTCTGCGCCTCGGCGTCGCCCGCACTTTCCAGAGCGTCGTCTCGTTGCATGACCTCACCGTGCTCGATCTCGTAAAGCTCGGCGCCGCCGCCCACGCGCGACGCGGGCGCGGCTTCCTGAGCCAGTTCTTCGGTTCCGACAAAGCCGTCGACGAAGAAATCTGCGAAAGTCTGCTGGCGCCGCTCAATCTCGTCGACGTCGCCAACAGCCCGATTCAGACGCTGTCCTATGGCCAGCGCAAGTCCGTCGATCTGGCGCGCGCGCTCGCCTGCGAACCGCAGCTTCTTTATCTCGACGAACCCGTCGCCGGTCTCACTTTCCAGGAAGGTCTGAACATGGGCGCGGTGATCCGCTCTGTGCGCGACCGGTTCGGCTGTTCGGTCGTCATGGTCGAACACAAGATGGATGTCGTCATGTCGACATGCGACCGTATCGTCGTCATGGCGCATGGCGCCCGCATTTTCGAAGGCACGCCCGCCGAGACGCAGAAGGACGCCGAAGTGCGCCGCGTTTATCTGGGAGACGCCTGATGCTCGGATTGCAGCTCGCCATAGCCGGCGTCGCCACCGGAAGCGTCTACGCCCTGATCGCGCTGGGAATCGTGCTCATCTACAAATGTTCCGGCGTCGTGAACTTTGCGCAGGGCGCCTACGCGATGCTCGGGGCCTATATTTCCTATTTCATGCTGCGGCTGCATTTGCCCGCGGTCGTCGCCGTGCTCGCCGCCATGGCGATCATGGCTGTGATCGGCGCGGCCACGGAACGATTGATCCTCAGGCGCATGCTGAAAGCGCAGATCGTATCGGTCATGATGGTGACGCTCGGATTGCTCATCTTTTTCCGGGCGCTGTGCCTTGCGGTCTGGGGGCCGGACCAGATCGCCTTCCCGCAGATTTTTCCGGCGGGTTCGATCGATTTCGCCGGCGTCTACATCACTTACAATTATGTTGCGGCTTTCGCCCTCGCGACGACGCTCAGCGTCGCATTCCTGTGTTTCTATCAGTTCACGGCGATCGGACTGATGCAGCGCTGCACGGCTGACAATACGCGCGCGGCGCTTGCGATCGGCATCCATGTCAGCAATCAGATCTCGATCGCCTGGGCGGCGTCTGCCGCGCTCGCCGGGCTCGGCGGCGCGCTGCTCGCTACGCTCGGCGGATTGAGCCTCACTATTTCCGACATCGGCCTCGTCGCCTTTCCGGTCATCGTCGTCGGCGGCCTCGACAGCCTCGTCGGCGCGCTGATCGCGGGCTTCCTGCTCGGCGTGCTCGAGGCCTTCACCGAGGGCATGCTGACGCCCGCGCTCGAGACTGTTCTGCGGAAATTCACGTCGATCGATTCCGTCGGCGCGCTTCAGCAGGTCATCCCCTATGCGCTTCTCGTCCTGATGCTGCTCCTGCGTCCCCAGGGCATTTTCGGACGCCGCGGCGTGGAGCGCGTCTGAGCATGACCAAACGCTCCTTTCTCGTCGCGCTTGCGCTCGCCATCGGCTTTGCGGTCGTCGGATTCGAATCCGGCCGCTTCTGGGCCTATCTCGTCTACTCCGTCGCGATCGCATCGATCGGCGCGCTGTCGCTCAACATTCTCATCGGCTATTGCGGGCAGATCACCTTTGCGCAAGGCGCGCTGATCGGCGTCGGCGCTTACGGAGCCGGAATAGCGGGAAACGCCGGCTGGGGCGCGGCGTCGCTGCTGGTCGGCGCCGTTTGCAGCGCACTGGTAAGCCTCCTCATCGGCTTGCCGGCGCTGCGGTTGCGCGGGCTCTATTTCGCGATCTCCACGCTCGCGGCGCAGTTCATCCTCAATTACCTCTTCAAGATCCTCCAGCCGTTGACGAACGGGGTATCCGGCCTGGTCGTCAAGCCGCTCATGCTGTTCGGCCGTCCTGCCAACGACGAGCAATACGCCGTCATTTGCGTCGGCCTGTTGTTCCTGTCCTGGCTCGTGCTGACGCGGATTATCCAGACGAACGTCGGCCGCGCCTTTCTCGTCGTGCGCGAAAGCGAACTGGTCGCGCGCGGCATGGGCGTCGATGTCGCGCGCGCCAAAATCCAGGCCTTTCTGCTCAGCGGATTTTTCGCCGGCCTTTGCGGCGGTCTGATCGCCTTCACCTCCCGCCTCGCCAATCCAGAGGCCTTCGAGATCGGTCTCTCCGTCGATCAGACGGCGATGATCATCGTGGGCGGCCTCGGCTCGCTCGGAGGTTCGATCATAGGCGCCGGGTTCGTGACGCTGCTGCCGGAAGCGATTGAACGGCTCGGCGAACTGCTGCCGTCCGCCGACCTCATTTCCGCCTTCCGCGAAATGGCGTTCGGCATTCTCATCATCCTGTTCCTGCTGCTCGAGCCGCGCGGCATCGTGGCGCTTGCAAGGCGCATCTTCGCTCGCCGGGGCGCAGCAGCCCGAACGAATCTTCCAGACCGCGCTTCGTACGGATCTGGCGCAATATCGGCACAAAACGGGAGGAAAGCATGAAAAAACTGACGATCGCCGCAGCGCTCGCGTGCGCAATTGCGGCCGCCGCGCCCGCGCGCGCAGAGATCACCGTCTGTACCTGGGGCACGATCACCGGACCGGACGCGCTCGTCAACGGCATGACCTACGGCACGCGCGACTACCTCGAATATCTCAATCAGACGCAGGGCGGCATCGCCGGCAACAAGCTCAAGGTGCTGATGCTCGACGGGCGCTACAAGCTCGACGAGGAACTGAAAATCTATCGCCGCTGCGCCGACCAGGAACAGGCCGTCGTCATCAACGGCTGGTCGACCGGCGCCTCGAAAGCATTGCGCGACCAGATCCAGGAAGACGGAATACCCTTCATTTCCGAATCGTTCGCCAGCGAGGTTCTGGACCCGCAGAAATATCCCTACACCTTCATCGCAGGCCCCACCTACGAGCAGCAGATCATCATCGCGCTGCGCGATCTCGCCGCCAGGGGCGGCAAGAAGGTCGTCCTGATGTACAGCGACAACGAATACGGCCGCGGTCCGGTCAATGTCGTGCGTCAATCCGGGGTCATCGAGAAGCTCGGCCTCGAAGTCGCCGACCTCGTCGAATATCGCTACGATGCGCAGGACGTGACGGCGCAGATGCTGCGCATCAAGGGAAAGAATCCAGATCTCGTCTATGTCCAGGGTTCGACCCCGCAACTTCTGGTCGCGCTGCGCGACGCGGCCAAGGTCGGCCTGCCGGCCAAGCTTTTCATGGGCAATCTCTACAACATCAGCCCTGCGATTCCCGAACAGCTCGGCGCCGCCGCCGACGGGTTCCGCGCAGTGCAGACCTACGCATTCTACGGCGACGACATTCCTGCAATGAAGGAGATCGAGGACTACGCCAAAAAGAACGAGGTCGAGAAGAAGGACATCTATTTCATCAAAGGCTGGCTCAAGGGCAAGGTCATCGCCGCCGCGATCGGGAACGCGATCAAGAAGAATGGCGGCCAGGTCCCCGCCGACCTCAAGGCGTTCCGCAAATCCGTTCGCGACGAGATGGAGGCGCTGAAGGATTTCGACGACGGCGGGATCACGCCGCCCTTCACCTACGCAGACCATCAGGGTTCCGTGCAGGCGCGCATCGCCGAGATCAAGAACGGGAAGTACACGCCGCTCGGCGCGTGGATCAATGCGCGCTGAAGCGCAGGCGGGCGCGGCGGCGGCGCCGTTGCTGGCGGCGCGCGGCGTGTCCGTCCACTACGAGGGCGCCATTTCGGCGCTGGAGCACATCGATTTCGATGTGCCGCAGGGCGCGCTCGTCGCCCTGCTCGGCGCGAATGGCGCAGGCAAGACGACGCTTATGAAGGCGATCGCCGGCATGCTGCCGTTCGAGCGCGGCGAGGTCACGGCCGGCGAGATCGATTTCGACGGTTTCTCGTGCGTGCGCGCGCATCCCGCGAAGATCACGCGGCGCGGCGTCGCGCTCGTGCAGGACGGGCGCCAGTGCTTTCGCAGCATGACGGTCGAGGAGAATCTCCGCGCCGCCGCGCTGTTGAAGCCCGCGCGCGCCCGCGAGATGACGGACCTCGTCTACGATTATTTCCCGATGCTGCGGGAAATGCACGCGCGCGCCGCCGGCTTTCTGTCGGGCGGCCAGGCGCAAATGCTCGTCATCGCCATGGCGCTCATGGGGCAGCCTAAGCTGCTGTTGCTCGACGAGCCGAGCCTCGGTCTGTCGCCGGTCATGGTGCAGGCGGTGTTCGACGCGGTCGAGCGGGTCCATCGCGATCTCGGCGCAAGCGTGGTCATCGCCGAGCAAACCGTGCCGCGCCTGCTGACCATCGCGACGGACGCCTATGTCCTGTCGAGGGGAACGGTCGCGATCCATGCGGCGCCGTCGCAAATCACCGAAGACGAGCTTCAGCGCGTTTATCTGAGCTGACAGCGATTGGAGCATTCATGAACAAGATCTGGATCGAGGCGGCGCTGAACGGCCCATGGGGACGCGAGCGGCAACCCGGCATCCCGATCACGGTCGCGGAGGTGGTGCGCGACGGTCTGGCCGCGGCCGACGCCGGCGCCGCGATCATCCATGTCCACGCCTATGATCCGTCCACCGGTCGGCAGAACGATCGATGGGAGACCTATGCGGCGATCATCGAAGGCATAAGGGCGAAGGCGGATGTGATCGTCTATCCGACGATTCCGCTCGCCGGGTCCGATTATGCGAGCGCCAATGCGCAGAAGCGCTTCGCGCACACGGCCGAACTCGCAAGGCGGGGCCTGCTCGAATGGACCGTGTGCGATCCCGGTTCCTGCAATTTCGCGCGGTTCGACGAGATCGCCGACGCCGACAGCGGCTTCGTCTACCAGAACCCGATGGCCGACATCC
Source organism: Hyphomicrobiales bacterium (assembly GCA_028868735.1). Lineage (GTDB taxonomy): Bacteria > Pseudomonadota > Alphaproteobacteria > Rhizobiales > Beijerinckiaceae > JAJXWB01. The sequence continues at coordinate 39,472 of JAGWTW010000004.1, forward strand.
GCGAAGGGCTGCGGATCTCGGCGGAGCACAGGCTGCATCCGGGCTATGCGATCTACGAGCCCGGCTTCACGCGTCTCGGCGCCGCGCTGGCCAAAGGAAAGCCGGGCCTCCCGACGCCGATCTACAGATTCATGTTTTCGGACGAATTCGCGTGGGGATTTCCGACGCGCGCGGCCTATCTCGACGCCCATCTGCTTCTGCTCGCCGAATGCGCCGCCGACGCGCCATGGATGGTCGCGGGCCTCGGGGTCGACATCGGGCCGCTGATCGCGCCCGCCGTCGCGCGCGGCGGACACGTGCGCGTCGGCCTCGAGGACGCGCCGTGGCGGACGCCTCGCACCAATGCGCAATGGGTGGCCGAGGCGGCGGCGCAGATCCGCGCAGCCGGCGGCGAGCCCGCGTCGACAAAAGAGGTGCGCGCGGCGCTGGCGGGAAAGATGGCCGCGTAGCGCCGGCAATATCACCTTGCTTCGTGGCGGGCGATGAACGCTTCAATTTCCGCGCGCGTTTCCCGCGGCGATTCTTCGGGCAGGAAATGGCCGCAATCGATCGCGCGGCCGCTGACGTCATCGGCGACCTCTCGCCAGTCGGCGAGGCAATCGAACATCTTGCCGACAATTGCGCGGGCCCCCCACAACGCCAGAACTGGCGTTTTGATCTTCTTTCCGCGATCGGCGCGATCATGTTCGAGATCGATCGTTCCTGCGGCGCGATAGTCCTCGCAGGACGCATGAACGGCGCGCGGGTCGGCGAAGGCGCGCACGTAAGCCTCGATCGCCCGGCGATCGAAGGCCGAGAGATCGGGTTCGGCGCGCCCGACACGGCCGAGAATATTGAATGGGACCTGGCCTGCGAGCATCTGTTCGGGCAGGGGCGCGGGCTGCAGCATCAGGAACCAGTGATAATAGGCGGTCGCAAACGCGAGATCGGTGCTTTCGAACATTTTCAGCGTCGGCGAAATATCGAGCACGGTCAGCGTGCGCACGCGCGATTCGTGATCGCGCGTCAGGCGATGGGCCACGCGGGCGCCGCGGTCGTGACCGACGAGATGAAAGGTCTGATGGCCGAGCTTCTCCATCAATTCGACCATATCGCGTCCCATCGCGCGCTTCGAATAATTGGCGTGGTCGGGCAAACCTTCCGGCTTCGAACTGTCGCCGTAGCCGCGCAGATCCGCGCAGACGACGCGATATTTCCGCGCCAGCTCCGGCGCGATCTTGTGCCAGCACACATGCGTCTCGGGATAGCCGTGCAACAGGAGAACCGGCTCGCCGGCGCCGGCCGCTACATAATGGATCGTCGCTTCGCTCGTTTCGGCGTAGCCGCGCTCGAATCCTTCGAAAAACATCATCTCGCTCCTGCGCGTTACGCGGCGCCGCCACGCCGCGCAGCGATGAAGAAATCCGGCGCCCCGACCTGACCGCCCTTCAGAGCGATCTCGAGACCGTCGCGATCGGCGCGGTCCGAATGCGCGCGACAGAGCGGCGCGCCCGGCGCAAGCGGCGCGATCGCCGTCAACGCGTCGACGCCCAGCAGCGAAGCTGCGCGGCCCGAGGTGTCGCCGCCGGAAATGACGGCGCGTTTGAGCTTCGCTTCGGTCAGAACCCGGTCGAGGATTTCGCCGAGCCCGGCGCCGACGCGTTCGTTGACGCTTTCGATCGGCGCGCCCGACGCGGCCACGGCGTTCCTGAAGGCGGCGACCGCCGGATCGTCCGGGCCAGCCGCCGTATGGACGAGCGGGTCGCGCCCTTGCCCGATCGCAGCGAGCATCGCCGCAGCGCAACGCATCGTTTCAGCCTTCCATGCCGCCGCATCGACGGCGCACTCAGCCTCGAGCGGAATGGCGACGAAGCCATTTTCGCGCGCGCAGGAGATTTGCGCGGCGGTGACGGGCGAGACAGAACCGGACACGCAGGCGATGCGATCGGCGGGGCCGGCATTGAAGGTCTTTTGCGGTTCGGGAATAAGCTCCGCCTCGCGCCAGTAGGCGGCGAGCGCCGCCTCGAACCCCTGCGAACCCACGCCGAAGGTCGGGTGCGCGCCGCGCTCCCACACCAGTCGTCCGGCTTCGATCAGCGTCTCGCGGTCGAGAACGTCGATCGAAACGATTTGTGCGCCGTCGGCGATCTGCTGCTCCAGTTGCGCTTCGGCGCCGCCGCGTTTCATCGCGACGAAATCGACAAGCCCGACCCGTTTCTGCGTCTGGCTGGCGAGATGCCGGCCGAGGTCGGCCTCGGCCATCGGCGTCGTCGGATGGCGCGCCATCACCGGATGTCGGTCGAGCCTGTAGGGGACGCCTTGCGCGCCGGCGAACAAAGTGCCGATCGCCTGCCATCGCCCCATGTGCGGATCGGCGACGATCATCGGCGTCCAGCCGCGAAACCGGCGCGCGGCAATATCGATCGCGCGTCCGATCGAGCCGATATGCGGCGCGGAATCGAACGTCGAACACACTTTGTAGTGGATCACCGGCGCGCCGGTCGATGCGAGCATATCGAACACGGCGGGGAGATTGTCGTCCATCCACGCCGGGCTCTTGGCGCGCGCGACGCCCGCGAGGCCGATCACCCGATATCCTGCGAAAGCGGCAAGACGGGCGGGCGTCGGCGGCTCCAGAAACAGAACTGTGTCGAGGCCCACGAAGGCGGTCGCCTCCATCGCGGCGGAGGAGCCCGTGAAATCGTCGCCGTAGAAGGCGATCAGCGGGCCCGTGGGCAGCGGGCGTACCGCTCTCATGCCGCCATTTCCAGAGCGCGCTGCAGGTTCGGCCGCGTGCGCGCGAAGTCGGCGAGCGGAACGCCGCCGAGCGCGGCTTCCCACGCTTCCTGCATGGCGGCGACGCCGGCGGCCGCGCCGAGCGGATGCGCCATGATGCCGCCGCCGGCCGTGACGATGAGATCGGCGGATCCGAGGCCCTGATAGGTCGCAGGCGCCTGACGCGCTGTCTGCGCGGAGGAGAAGACAGGCAGCACCTTACAGGGCTTGTCGTCGAACAGGGGCGTCAGGCAGGCGCGCGCGGACGCGAGGCTGCTCTCGTCGCTCTCGGCGAATTTGTTGCCGACGCCGTTGACATGCATGTGGTCCGCGCCGGCGAGACGCCAGATCTTCTGCCAGGCGATGTAGGACCACCCGAGCATGGGATGACGCGTGAGATAGCCCCAGCCGTTGCGGTGCGCGTGGATCGGCAATTCGCAGAAGCGCCGCAATTCGACCATGCCGACGAGGCCGACGGAATTGAGGCTCGCCATGGCGCAGGTCGCCCCATGCTTCATGAGAAGATCGTGCCGCCGTCGCATCTGATCGAGATCGCCGGTCAGGTTGAAGGCGAACATCACCTTCTTTCCGGTGCGCTGCGCATGATCGTTGACGACGCGCATTACGGATTCGACGCGTTGGTCGAACGGACAGGCCGGGCCGTCCGCCTGCAGCTCGTCGTCCTTGATGAAGTCGATCCCGGCGCGGCAGAGTTCTTCGACGAGCGCGGCGGATTCCTGCGGGCCAAGGCCGACGCTCGGCTTGATGATGGTGCCGATTAGCGGGCGCCGCTCGACCCCGGCGAGGCGACGCGTCCCCTCGACGCCGAAGCGCGGGCCGGCATAGGCGGTCGAGAATTCGTGCGGCAGCCGGATGTCCAGCAGCTTGAGCCCGGTCACCGACTTCAGTTCGAACAAATTGCCCGCGACGGTCGCGAGCAGGTTCGGCAAGGAAGGTCCGAGCGTATCGAGCGGCCACGACAGCGTGAGACTCGCGCGGTGGAAGCGTGCGCCGGGCTTCACGTCGAGCCCTGCCGACGGCAGGGATGGGCCAGCGGGCGCATCGTCGAGCACATCGAGCCGCGTCACTTGCGCCGCTACGCGCGCCTTCAGTTCCGGCGTCTCGCCGGGAATGGCGACGAATGTGCCGCTCGACTGTTCGCCCGCCATGAAATCGGCGACCCGGCGCACATCGTTCGGCGTCTCCAGAAGATAGTCGGCTTCGATGCGGGCGCTTGCCATGTTCGCTCCGAATGTTCGCGTCTAGGCGGATCGGAACGACAGGCCGCCATCGACAGGCAGGCTGACGCCGGTGATATAGGCCGCTTCGTCGGAGGCCAGAAAAAGGGCGGCTTTCGCAATGTCCCAGGCGGTGCCCATGCGTCCCATCGGGCAGGCGGCGTCGCGCGCACGGACCATTTCGTCTGCATCCTCGTACTGGCCCGAAATCTGCTGATGGATGAGGGGCGTGTTCATCAGGCCGGGCATGATGGCGTTCGCGCGGATCCCGTCGCCCGCATATTGGAGCGCGAGGCCCATCGTAAAATTATTCACGGCAGCCTTCGCTGCGTAATAGGCGGCATAGGGGTAGCCGGTCCAGCGGATCGCGGCGATCGAGGAGACGTTGACGATTGCGCCGGACCGGCGCGCCAGCATGTGCGGCAAAGCATGTTTGCAGGCGAGGAAGCATCCCGTGACGTTCAGATCGATCGTTCTGCGCCACTCGTCTTCGCTCAATTCGATCGGGCCGCCCATGGTCGCGTAGCCGACATTGTTGTGCAGCACGTCGATGCGGCCGTGCGCGGAAATCGTCGCGTCGACGACCGCTTTGACCTCGGCCGATTTCGTCACGTCGCATAGTGCGGCAGTCGCCAGATTGCCTTCGCCCGAAATGATGGCGACGGTCTCTTCGGCCGCAGCGCGGTTGGAATCGACGCAAACGACATGCGCGCCTTCGCGGGCGAACGTGGTCGCTGTCGCCTTGCCGTTGCCCCAGCCGGGCCCGACCGAGCCCGCGCCGAAAACGATTGCGATCTTGTCCTGCAACCGCCCAGACATCGACCCCGAATCCTCCCGCAGACCTTCGACCGGGCGCAGCCCGAATGCGTCCTTAGCGTTTCTCCGGGACATGAGTACATTCGCTCCGGGGTCCGCGCCACCCGAGTAATGCGCGCCCCCCTGTCAGGAAAAGTCACACGGGTCAGCGCCTTTGGAAATTGCGCCGATCGATGGATTGATATGACATGCCCGCCGACGCTTGCGGGGCGCGCGACCGAAGGAGGGGATTGAGAGATGACCGAAGAGCTCTTGAAGATCGAGCGTCGCGGGGCGATCGAACATCTCATTCTCAATCGCCCGGACAGCCTCAATTCGCTGAACCAGCCGCTGGCGGACGCGCTGTTCGCCTATTTTCGCGGAAAGCAGCGCGATGCGGAGACGCGTGTCATTCTCGTGAGCGGCGCGGGCCGCGGCTTCTGCTCGGGCGCCGATCTTCGGGGTTGGCGGGACCAGACGCCGGACCGCCTGCGCGACGGCCCGGACGGCGACTGGCTGCTGCGCGACATGTTGAAGGCCATGCGCGCATGTCCGCAACCGATCGTGGCGCTCGTGCATGGCGCAGCCGCCGGCGGCGGACTCGTGATCGCGCTTGCCGCCGATATCATCGTCGTGGGGAGCAGCGCGGCCTTTCATTCGGCTTTCATCAAGATCGGTCTGTCCGGCACGGAACTCGGCGCGGGCTGGCGGCTGCAGCGCGCGATCGGCATTTCCCGCGCGCGCGAAATGCTGCTGACCGGGCGGCCGATGAACGCAACCGATGCGGTTCGCTGCGGGCTCGCTTCGGCCGAAGTCGCCGACGAAGACATGATCGCTTATGGATACGCGCTCGCGGAAGACATGCTCAAGGCCGCGCCCGACGCGCTACGCGTCACCAAGCGCAGCCTCGACGCTACGCTCGAGATTTCGTCTTACGATACGGCGATGGAAGTCGAGGAACGCGGTCAGATCCAGATGGTCCGCGCTGCGCCGACCAAGCGTTGACGAGGCCGGGCGGCGTCCCGTCGACGACGGCGTTACGCGGCGGCGCCAGCCACGTTCGCGCGGCCTAGCATCAATTCTCTCCGAGCAATCGATGGCGAATGCGGAGGCTGGCCGCGCCGTCTCCGAACGGATTGTGCGCTTGCGACATGCGCGCGTAGTGCGCCGGCTCGTCAAGCAGCCTGAAGGTTTCCGCGACAATCCGATTCTGATCCGCGCCGACGAGGATTGCGGTGCCGGCTGCGACGCCTTCCGGTCTCTCCGTCGTCTCCCGCATCACCAGCACCGGCTTGCCGAATGTCGGAGCTTCTTCCTGAACGCCGCCCGAATCGGTCAAGACAACGTCGGATTGCAACAACAGGTCGACGAAATCGACATACGGCAACGGCGGCGCAAGAATTATATTTCGTTCGTTTTTAAGCTTGTGGCTGAAGATATCGGAAACATTCGGATTCGGGTGGACCGAGAGGATGAGCCGCACGTCTCCCCTTGCGACGATTCTGCGAAACGCTTCGGCGATTTCGTCGACGCCGCGACCAAAATTCTCTCGGCGATGACACGTCGCAAGAACAAGCTTCATGCCAGCCGATCGATTGCCTGCCCATTCCGGCGAACGCCGGATACGATCGCCTTCAAGCAGATTTCGCCTCACGTACAGAAGCGCGTCGATCACGGTATTTCCCGTGACGACGATACTCGAATGCGCAACATTCTCCGCCCGCAAAACCGCCGCCGCCCCCTCCGTCGGCGCGAAATGAATATCGGCGATGCTGGTGACGACCTTGCGGTTCACTTCTTCAGGCCACGGTGCGTAAATGTCGTGACTTCGCAGGCCCGCCTCGACATGCGCGACCGGCACTTTGCGATAGTAGGCCGCCAGCGATGCGGCGGCGGTTGTTGCTGTGTCGCCCTGGACGATGATGCGTGTCGGTTTGTGGTCGTCGATCGTCGCGCAGACGCCGGTCAGCAGCCGGGCGGTCAGCTCCTCGAGCGGCTGGTTCGGGGTCAGGACGTTCAGATTGACGTCGGCCCTGACGCCGACGAGATCGAGCACCTGGTCGAACATGGGGCCGTGCTGGCCGGTCGCGCAGACCACGACCTCGGCCCCCGGAGCCTTCCGCAATTCCTTGATCACCGGGAACAGCTTTATCGCTTCGGGCCTGGTGCCCAGACAAACCAGAAAACGTTCGCGCCGCATTTCGATCTCAAACCAGCCGTGCGGACGCCGCGTAAAGCGTTTCGAACTGACGAAGCGCGGGCCCGATCGAAAATTCGAAGTCCGCCTTGCTCGCTGCGCGCGGGCGCCGCCCCTCTCCGATCCTGCGCGTCATGGCTGCGACGATCGAGGGCAGATTCGGCGTCCTGCCGTCGCGGCTGAGGCGTTCGATTTCCTCGAGCGTCAACCGGTCCACGTCGCACGCCGTCGGAACGACCTCGATGTCCGCGCCGCTGCGTTCGAGATCGCGCGCAACGCCGGTGTCGGTCATGATGACCGGGCGGCCGACCGCAGCGGCTTCGAGCGCGGCGTTGCCGCAGCCCTCCTGGAGCGTCGTCATCATCGCGCAGTCGACGGCGCCGAGGAGCACGCCCGCAACTTCGTCTTCGTTCAGATAGCCGGGAAGGGAGAAATGGTCGCGCGCGGGCGACGCATTGATCGCCTGCCGGATCTCGTCATGATATTGCCTGTCGCCGACGTTTCCGAAAAACGCGACGTGAAAGTCCCTGCGCCGCGCGTACAATTTTTCCGCCGCCCGCACGAGCGCCATATGGTGCTTGACCCGATGAAACGACGAAAACTGCGCGAAGAGATAACGATCCTCGGGTATCGCGAACCGGGTCCGCGCGATCGGCGCGGCCGTTCGAAGAGCCTCGACGTCGACGCCATTCGGTATTATCGCGATGTCGGCGTCGGTCGAGCCGGCGCGCCGCGCGTAATAATCGCGCGCATAGGTCGATACCGCAGTCACCGCATCGCAGCAGTCAATCGCTTCCGCACGCGCACGGAAGGTCGCGCTGTCGAGCCATGTATACACATTGTGAAGGGTGTAGATCGCGCCGATTCCGAGCGAACGCATTTCGGGCAGCATGAACGTGCTGTAGTGATAGTGCAGCACATTGATGCGCCTGGCCGCAATCTCGGCGAAAAACGCGTCCGCGCGTCGATCGAGAACCGCCAGGTCGCCTGCGCCCAGTCTGTCAGCGAAATAACCGACGCTGGAATTCTCGACAAAGACGGTCGCCTGATGGCCGTTCCGCTTGAGATGTTCGTATAGCCCGAAGACGACCGACTCCAGCCCGCCCTTGTCGAAGGCGGGCGCGACCAGCCCCACCCGCAGGTTTCGATCAGGCTTGCGCATGCAACACCTTCTCCAGCTGGCCAAGTCCGTATCGGGACTGGTCGGCCAGTCTCTTCAAAACTTTGTAATTGGCCTCGACCATCTCCCGTCGAGTCGCTTCGTCCGGAATCCCGGCTTCGAGGTCGCGCACTTTCAGGAAACGCATTCCATGCGCGATGAAATCGCCGACGGACTCGGACTCGAGAACGGGAACAACGCCGTGCGCGAGATATTCGACGAGCTTCGTCGGGCAGGACACGCGATTGACGATGGAGCCGTCCCGAAGCAGGAAGCCGTATTGCGCAAGCCGGTATTTCGCGAGCACATCTGCGTGGCTTGCGGAATAGACGTTTCGCTGGATTTCCCATTCCGGGACTTTGGCTTCTCTCAAATGCGCGCGCAGGACATCGGGGTGCGGCGTCAGGCAGAGAAAATCCATTCGATTGCGAAGCGAGGCGATCGCGCGCGCCATGTCTCCTATCCGCTGCCAGACTTGCGTGCCGCCGGCGTAGATCACAAGAGGGCGGGTCGTCTCGCGGGCCTCATCGTCGTCGGGCGAACGGAGCGCCGGCGGCGTTCTCGGAAAGATCGGGCAGACCAGGAATCGATCCAGGGGTACGGCGTGCTTTGCGGCCAGATGTAGCTGCATTTCTTTCGATACGCACACCACGACGTCCGATTTCATTACCGCTTCGCGCTCATGGCCATCATAGAGCATGGCGTGAATACGGTCGCTATGCATCTCGAATTCTTCCGGGACCGCTCCGTGCATGTCGATAATTTTCTTGCCTTCGCGCGCCGCGATGGCCGCGCGGATGCGCGCGTCGCCCATCGGCAATACGCTGTGCATGTAGACAATCTTTGCGAATTTCGTGATCGCCGTGAGAAGCGCGTTGTAAACGGGGTCCGAGGCGCACAGGTCGAAAAGAACGATGCCGTCGTCGTAATGCGTAATGCGTGATGCGGTAGGCGTCGGCGCTGTTCGGCTTCACGCGAACATAGATACGCGGCCCGGACTTGAACAATTCGTCGATCGCCAGAACGCGTTGTACGAAACCATCCTTCTCGTTCCCCTCGATCGGATCGACGCCATTGGCGAAGATGACGGAAGGACGACTGCCGAGCTTTGCAATCGTTTCGATAGCCGGCAGCAGAAACTTCATGGCCCATGATTCAGGGCGTCGCTCCAGGACCAGTTCGCGTGCGGCCACATAAAAAAGCTCGCTGTACAAAATGTTGAAGACGGTCGGCGGGCCGTCGATGTATGCGGGCTGTTGGAAAGTGGAATTGCAGGTGACCGCTTCGAACGACGAGGTGGACGTGAGGCGTCCGGGAAACGTATATCCGGGGTCGAGCTTCCTGATGATCTTCAGCAATTCGGCGCGCTGCTCTTCGAGGTTGTTCGCCAATCGCCTCGCACGCTCGATTGTCTTGTCCTTGTTTTCCAGCGTCTGCAATGTCCGGAGGGTGTCGGCGCCAATCTCCTTGGCCAACTGGTCGCACGCTTGCCGGTGCTTCCGGATGATCCGATCCTGGAAGGCGCGGATCGCGCGCGGCGGATTTCGCCTGGCGCGCTGAAGATCCAAAGTCGCCGATCTGTAGATCGTCTGCTTCCAGTCGATCCAGGCGTCGCCGTGCTTCTCTTCGTAGCGCTTGCGATTGGCGTCGGCGTGCGCGATTCGATCGACCATGGGCAGGTTCGAGAACGACGCCGAACCCCAGTGATGCAGGTAGACGTGGCGTGCGACCCAGAGATCCACGCCCGCCTGTCGGGCGCGCAGACAGAAATCGAGATCTTCGTAGCCGCCGGGATGAAAGCGCTCGTCCAAGAGGCCGATCGCTTCGAATATCTCACGCCTGATCAACGCGCAGAAGAAACCGACAAAATCAGTCGTCACATTCGCCTGAGCGAAGGCTGCGTTCCATTTTCGAGCGAATTCGTTGACGACCGGAAAGCAGTCCGGCGTCCTTTCGATCTGATAGTCGCAGGGAACGGTCTGTTCGTTGCCGACTGAATTACAAACCGGCGATATGAATGGCTCGCCGTGGGCGAGCATGCGCTCGAGCCAATAGTCCGTGACCACGACGTCCGGGTTGAGGAGGCACACATGCGAGCAGCCCTCGTCGAGCGCGCGTCGTATTCCGACATTGTTGCTGCCGGAATAGCCGAGGTTCTCGTCGAGATCGACGAACTCCAGCCTGAAATTCGCGAAGGCGGCGGCCTCGCAAAACGTACGAAGCTTTTGTTTCTCGGCCTCGTTCGAGCCGCCGTCGATCAGGTAATAGGTGATCTGCACATTCGACCTGGCGGCGCCCACGCTCTGGACCGTCAAACGCGCGATGTCGCTGCAATTGAATGCGACGGTGACAATTCCGACGTGGATCTTTTCGACCTCGATGTCGCGAAAGAGCGGATGCGGCGGCGCGCCGGCGGCTTTGCCGGCGGACAGATAATGCGAGAGAGGCTCGGCGGCTGCGCCGGGAACGAATTTGGCGTTTTCAACGTAAAAGCTGGTCGAGAAGAGCGGCGAGGGGTCGCGGCCTTCTTTCCAACCGTGCGCCTTGTAATGGGCCCAGGGATCAATGCCCGAAGCCAGTACGTCATCGTATTTGTTAAGATAAAACTCGGGAGAAAACCGGGTCAGACTGTCAATTCCTGCGAGCGGATTCGACAACGCCAAACTGCCTTCCCCCCAAAGGCGTCGAATGGGAAATCGCATTGCTAGTCCATATTCTAAAAGCGCTCTGAAAAGAGTTGGCACCCACGGGTCTCGTGATCTGACATATCGTCCGGGCGATTGCAATCAGGCGGCCCGCTCGCGCGTCGGTATCGACGCCGACCTGCGCGAAGAAATGCCTTTGCAAGTGAATTCAAACACTTTAATCACAGTCACGCCGATGCGCCGCTCGGCGGGAGATTGAAATTGATCGCGACTGTCAAGCACAGAGACGCTGAATTTCATTTCGAGATCGCCGATCACGAAGACTTGATTCAGAGTTCCCTGGCGCACGGCGAATTTTTCGATGCGGACTGGCTGGAAGACCTTCAAAAATTCATTCCGACGAACGCCGTAATACTCGATGTCGGCGCCAATATTGGAAATCACAGCGTGTTTTTTGCGGGCGTGTGCGGCGCATCGCGTGTCGTTGCATTCGAGCTCAATCCGAAGGCGATGAGCCTGCTTCGGCGCAATATATCCCTCAACCGGCTCGGCAGCGTCGATCTTTCATTTCTCGGCGTCGGATGCGCGCGCGACCGCGGTACGGTGGCGCCGGCGATCACGGACGAGCGCGTCCATCACAACCTCGGCGCGATGAGTTTCGCGCGGTCGGACGATCTCGACGGGCGGCCGGTCGACGCGATCGACAATATGCTTCCGCACGATAGGGTCGACCTGATCAAGATCGACGTCGAGGGCATGGAGGCGGATGTCCTGGCGGGCGCCTCGAAAATCATCGAGCGGTGCAGTCCGCTGCTTTATATCGAAGTATGGGGCGATATCGCGATTTTCGATTGTCTGCACATGCAGGGCTATGAAGTCGTGCGCATTCACGGCCCGAACATTCTCTGCAGGCGAAAAGCGAACGGACAGGACGTCGGGACGCCGGACGACGCGCCGATTGCGGACAAGCTTTTGGCCTGCGCGCGGGGCGGCGCGCCGGCGCTTGCGGCGTTCTTCGCCCTGAACGCCGCGAATTTCGAAACATTCGACGCCATCCTGCGCGAGCGCGCAGCGGAATCGATCTGTCCCGCCCTGCATTCGAAACTGATGACGATGCGGTGGCAGGCCGCCGGGTCGCCATTCGTCGAATGGGGCGTCGACAGCGTTGCGAACAGCGAATTTCTCGATGACGGCCTGTATCGTAATGAACTGATCCGGAAATTGCTCGACAATGGCGACCGCCGCCGCGCCAGCGCCGTCGCGCTCGCTGGTCTGGATCGCTCGCCGGACGACGCCTATTGCCTGCACGTCAAAAGCATGACCTTCGAGGAAGGCGGCCTTCTGCACGAGGCGCTGCGCTGCGCGGAAATGGCCTACGAGCGCAGCATATCGGAAAGGATGGCGCTTGCGATCCGCGTCGCCGATCTGCTTCGCAACACCGGCGGCGATCTCGATCGTGCGCTCTCCCTCACATCCGGCACGCCCGCCGCCAGCCCGCTGCATGCGTGGAGCGAAGCGGTGAAAGCGTCCATACTGACGACGCAGAAAGACAGGCCATGATCGACATTGCGCCGCTCGACAAGGACGATTTCGACGTCTGGCTGCCGCTCTGGCGGGGCTACCAGACCTTCTACAAGGTCGACATCCCCGAAGCGACGACGCAGGTCACGTTCCAGCGTCTCACGCGCGGACAGGAGCCGATGGGCGCCTTTCTGGCGCGGGAGGACGGGGTCGCCGTCGGCATGGCGCACTGGATCGTCCATCGCTCCTGCTGGACGGTGGGCGATTATTGCTATCTTCAGGATCTGTTCGTCGCGGGCGCGCGTCGCGGGTCCGGGGTCGGCCGCAAGCTGATCGAGGCGGTGTACGGGCTCGCCAGGGGGCGGGGCTGCTCGCGCGTGCACTGGCTGACGCACGAGACCAATGCGCAGGCGATGCTGCTCTACGACAGGATCGCGACGAAATCCGGCTTCGTGCAATATGTGAAGAAATTCGAGTAGGCTTCGGCGGTCGCGCCGGGGCGAATTGACCGCGCCGGCCAAATGCCGCATCCATCGCCCATGCGCTTTTTCGTGACCGGTTCGGCCGGTTTCATCGGCTTTCATTTGTGCCGTCGGCTGCTCGCCGACGGGCATCTCGTCGACGGTTTCGACGCGATGACGCCGTACTACGACCCCGAACTCAAGCGGCGGCGCCTGCGCATTCTCGAGCGGACGAACGGATTCCGGAACACGATCGGCCATCTCGAGGACATGACGGCGCTGGAGGCGGCCTATCGCGCGGCCGCGCCCGACGTCGTCGTGCACCTCGCCGCGCAGGCGGGCGTGCGCTACAGCCTCGAAAACCCGCGCGCCTATGTCGATTCCAATTTCGTCGGCACGTTCAACCTTCTCGAATGCGCGCGTGCGGCGCCGCCGAAACACGTGCTGCTCGCATCGACGAGTTCGGTCTACGGCGTCAGCCGCGACACGCCCTTCTACGAGACGAACGCGACCGACCGGCCGATCACCATCTACGCCGCCACCAAGAAGGCGACCGAAGCGATGGCGCATGCGCAGGCCCATCTATGGCGAACGCCGACGACGGCCTTCCGGTTCTTCACGGTTTACGGGCCGTGGGGACGGCCGGACATGGCGCCTCTGAAGTTTCTGCAGGCGATCGAGGCCGGCGGGACGATCGACGTCTACAACAATGGCGACATGCTGCGCGACTTCACCTACATCGACGATCTCGTCGAGGGAATCGTGCGGCTGATCGATCGCCCGCCGGGCGAGGCGCCGGCGTGCGAAGGCGATACGCTCTCGCCCGACGCGCCGTTCCGGATCGTCAACATCGGCCGCGGCGCGCCCGTGCAATTGATGGATTTCATCGCCGAGCTCGAACGGGCCGCCGGAAAGACGGCCAAGAAGAATTTTCTGCCGATGCAGAAGGGCGACGTGCCCGTCACCTTCGCCAATTGCGACCTGCTGGAGCGCCTGACGGGCTATCGGCCATCGACCGGAATCGACAAGGGCGTCGCCGCGCTCGTCGCCTGGTATCGCGGCGCGGGCGACTAGGCGTCGCGCTCCTCTATGGCGTCGACGCGGTTCGTATAGAAGGCGAGGTGCTCCTTGACGCCGGCGACCGCCGCATAAGGCGTTTCATAGGACCAGGCCGCATCCTCGACGCGGCCGCCGTCCACGGTCGCGCTGTAATAGGACGCGTCGCCCTTGAACGGACAATAGGTTTGCGTCGCGGTCTTGCTGAAATGCGACATGTCGACATCGGCGCGCGGGATGTAGTGCACGACGGGATAGGTCGATTCCCTGAGATCGAGCGCCCTGCGGGTATCGGCGACGACCTTGCCGCCGATCGTGACCACGATGCGCTTCCTGCTCGGCTCGATCGTGATCGGATGGCTCGCGTCGGGAATTTTCTGCGCTCTTGCGCTCATCTGCGCCTCCTTCGCTTCGTCTCTCAGCGTTTCGCCAGCCCGGCGCCGTCCGCAAGGCGCGCTGCCGCTTCGGCCGGCGTCAGCTTGTCCTTGTCGCGGTCGACCTCGAGATTGGCGCGCCGCATCCGATCGAGATCGATCGCGCCTATGAGCGGCTCAAGGGCGCTTCGCAATTTTTGATCGCCCGCGCGCCGTGGCGCAAGCAAAAGGATTGCGTCGTAATGCGGCAGCGCGCCGCGCGGGTCCGCGAGCGTCACGAGATCGTCGGCGAGAATGCGCCCGTCGCTCGAAAAGGCCGAGATGACGTCGACCGATCCGTCGACGAGCGCGCGATACATGAAGGTCGGGTTGAACGCGCGCGCATCCCTGAAGCGAAGCGCATAGGCCTTTTGCGCCGCCGTCCATTCGGGCCGCGACAGGAATTCGAGATCGGCGCCGAGAACGAGATCGGGCGCAGCGCGCGAAAGATCATCGAGCGTCGCGACATGCAGTTGCTGCGCACGGGATTTCTTCATGGCGAAGGCGTAGGCGTTCTCGAAGCCGAGCGCGCCGAACAAGGTCACGCGGTCGTGCGCGGCGAGCCAGGCCTTCATCTCGTCCAGCATTTTCTCGCGCGGGGGATTGTCGGCGCGCTTCATCACATTGGTCCAGATCGTGCCGGAATAGTCGACGTAGGCGTCGATGTCGTCTGCCGCGAGCGCCCTGTAGACGACGGCGGAGCCGAGGCCTTCGCGCCGTGCGCTCGCAAGCCCGTGCGCGCGAAGCTCGCGCGCGATCAGGTCGGCCAGGATATATTGTTCGGAGAAATTCTTGGCGCCGATGACATAGGCGCCCGTCGCATGCGCGCCGAGCGGCGCGAGCGCTGCGAGCGCCGCGGCGGCGAACGCGCCTGCGCCGAGCGCGATTCGTCTGCCGTCGCGCCGCGCGGCGCCGCGTTCGATCAGGCCCAGCAATTGATCGGCGATGAGCGCGAGCGCCGCGGAAGCGAAGCAACCGAAGAGCACCGAGACCCAGTTTTCCGTCTGCAATCCCGAGAAGATGTAATTGCCGAGGCTCGTCTGGCCGACCGGCGTCGCCAGCGTCGCGCCGCCGATGGTCCACACCATGGCGGTGCGCAGGCCCGCCATGACGACTGGCGCGGCGAGCGGCAATTGAACGCGCCACAGCTTCTGCGTCGCCGTCATGCCCACGGCGTCGGCCGCCTCCAGGATGGCGGGGTCGACGCCGTCGAGGCCGGCGACAGTGTTGCGCAGGATCGGCAGCATGGCGTAGAGCGCGAGCGCGAGCAGCGCCGGCAGGAAGCCCAGCGCGGGCGTCGCAAAGCCGAAAGCCTCTCGAGTGAGGCCGGAGAGCGCGAGCAGCAGCGGATAGAACAACGCGACCAACGCGAGCGCCGGAATCGTCTGCGCGAGCGACGCGAACGCCAGGACCGGGCCGCGAAGGCGGCCGTTGCGCGCGGCCAGCACGCCGAGCGGAAGGCTCGCAGCGGCGCCGAGCGCGATCGCCGCAAGCGACAGGAGCACGTGCGCGCCGAGATATTCCGGCAATACGGCGAGCGCGGCGGCGAATTGCGCGTTCAAGGCGCGGGCCCGGTCTGCGTCAGAGCCGCCATGCGTTCGGCCTGGCGTCGGGCGACGGCGAACATGCCCTGCGCGGCCGATCGCGCGATCAGCGTGGCGGGAGCGCCGTCCGCGACGATACTGGCCTGGTCCATGACCACGATTCGGCCGGCCAGCAGCGCCGCCTCCTGCGCGTCATGCGTCACCATCAGCGTGGTGAGGCCCAGTCTGTCGTGCAGGGCGCGATAGGCCGATCCCAGCGCATCGCGCGTGACGGGATCGAGCGCGCCGAACGGTTCGTCCATGATCACGATTTTCGGTTCGGCCGCGAGCGCGCGCGCAATCGCCACGCGCTGGCGTTCGCCGCCGGACAATTCGTGCGGCGCGCGGTCGAGATAGGCCTGCGGCAGCGCGACGAGATCCATCAAGTCGGCCGCCCGCGCGCGCATCGCGTCTTTCGGCCATCCCAGCAGCGCGGGCGTGATGCAGATATTGTCGCGCACGCTCATGTGCGGAAACAGGCCGACGCCCTGAAAGACATAGCCTATGCGGCGGCGCAATTCGTGCGCGGGCAGAGAGGTCACGTCGCCGCCCTCGACGCGGACGCGACCGGAGGCCGGCTCGACGAGACGATTGACGGTTTTCAGCAGCGAGGTCTTGCCGGAGCCGGAGAATCCGACGAGCGCGACGAATTCGCCGCGCGCGACGCTCAGCGTCGCCCTGTCCACAGCCGGCCGCGCGCCCGGACCGTAGATGACCGAAACCTCTTCGAGTTCGACGATTGCGTCCATGCGCCGTCGTTCCGGCGAAGCGGCCTAGTCCGCTTCGAGCAGCATCACGCTGAACAGGCGCTCGTCGTCCGTCAAGACGCGGCGGACGCGCCAGCCCGCGCCCGCCGCGAGATCGGCGAATCCCTCCGGCGTGTATTTGCAGGAATTCTCGGTATGAATCGTCTCGCCCTGCGCCAACGAGAACGATTCGCCGGCGACCTCGATCGCCTGCGTCTCGCGGCTCACGAGATGCATTTCGATGCGATGTTCGGTCTCGTTGTAGACGGCGCGATGTCCGAAATTCTCGACGTTCACGCGCGCGCCGAGCTCGCGGCGCATTCGATGCAACAGGTTGAGATTGAAGGCGGCGGTGACGCCCGCAGAATCATCGTAGGCCGCGACCAGTGTTTCGCGCTTCTTCTGAAGATCGACGCCGATGACCAGACGGCTGCCGGGGCCAAGCAGGCGCGCCATGTGACGCAACAGATCGCGCGCCTCGCCCGGCGTGAAATTGCCGATGGTCGATCCGGGAAAAAACCCGACGACCTGCGAGCCGCGCTCGAGCGGCGGCAGGCGAATATCGGCGGTGAAATCGGCGACGAGCGGCTGTATGTCGAGGCCCGGAAACAAAAGACGCAGCCGCGCTTCCGCCTCCGCGAGCGCGCTCTGCGACACGTCGATCGGCACATAGGAGGAAATGCGCCCGTTGCGCAGCAGCATTTCGGTCTTGATGCTCGAACCCGATCCGAATTCGACGAGCGTCGCGCCCTCGGCCACGTCGTCGATCAGCGCCGCGCCGCCGCGTTCCAGAATGCCAGTCTCGACGCGCGTCGGGTAATATTCGGGCAGCCGCGTGATCTCCTCGAACAGGTCGGAGCCGCGCGCATCGTAGAAGAAGCGACAGGGCAGCGTCTTCGGGTTCGACGACAATCCCGCGATCACCGCTTCGGCGAATTCGGAAAGTCTGTGGTCGCTGCGGGTCGCATCGGTCTTTCTGAACGCAATCGACATACGCGCCTCTTACTTTGCGAGCCGCAGCCCGGTGAACTGCCAGCGTTGGTGGGGGTAGAAGAAATTGCGATAGGTCGCGCGCGAATGGTCGGGCGGCGTGGCGAAGGACGAGCCGCGCAACACCTGCTGGCTCACCATGAACTTGCCGTTGTATTCGCCGAGCGCGCCTTCGGCGGGAACGAAACCCGGATAGGGCGTGTAGGCGCTCTGCGTATATTGCCAAACCGCGCCGAACGCCTGCCGCAACGGCAGGCCCGCGGCGACCGCCGATTCCCATTCGGCCTCGCTCGGCAGACGCGCGCCGGCCCAACGCGCGAAAGCGTCGGCCTCGAAATAGGAGATGTTGCAGACCGGCGCGTGCGGATCGACGTCACGCATGCCTTCGAGCGTCATGTGCGACCAGGCGCCGTCCCTGTTTTCCCAATAGAGCGGGGCGCGCCATTCCTCGGCTGTCACGCGCGCCCAGCCGTCGGCGAGCCAGAGCGTCGGCGTCGCATAGCCGCCGTCGTCCATGAACGCGATCCATTCGGCTGACGTCACGAGACGGTCGGCGACGGCGTGCGGGTTGAGGTAGACCTTGTGACGGGGGCCTTCGTTGTCGAAACAGAAACCCGCGCCGTCGTGTCCGATCTCGGCCACGCCTTCGGCGCCCTGCAGCCAGCGGACCGCAGCCGGCGGCGGCGCCGGCTGTCCGCGATCGGCCGCGCGATAGGCCGGGCGCAGGGGATTGGCGGCGAAGAGCGCGAGTATGTCGGTCAGCAGCAATTCCTGATGCTGTTCTTCGTGATGGACGCCGAGCTCGATGCGGCGCGCGATTTCAGGCTCGTCCATGAGCCCGCTGTCGAGGAGGCGGGCGAGCTGTTCGTCGATATGGGTGCGATAGCCGGCAACCTCCTCGGCGGTCGGGCGGGTCAAAAGTCCGCGCCTCGGGCGCGGCTGGCGGGCGCCCTGGCTCTCGTAATACGAGTTGAAACAATATTTGAAGCGCGGATCGTAGCTCTTGTAGCCCGGCAGGAACGGCTCGAGCACGAAGGTCTCGAAGAACCAGGTCGTATGGGCGAGGTGCCATTTGGTCGGGCTGGCGTCGTCCATCGCCTGTGCGCACATGTCCTCGACGCCGAGCGGGGCGGAGAGGTCGAGCGACCGCCGGCGGGTCGCGATCAGGCGGGCGGCCAGCGGCGTGCGCGTCTCGGGGGCCGGCGTCTTGCGGACATGCTCGTTCATGGCGGTCTTTCCAAGATAGGTCGCCCGGAGACCCCGGCAAGCCTCGGCGGCGACGGCGCGCCCGCCCCGTCATGTTGCGCTGCACGCGCGACGATGGCATGAAAGCTCGACCTTACGATCCGGAGAGACCCGAAATGACCGCGGCAGCGCGCACCCTCGACACGGCCTCGCAGGACTGGCTGGCGGACGCCAACGCCGCCATGACGGCGGTCGACGGACTCTACCGCGACGCCCTGGAGGCGGTCCGCGGCCTGGTCTCCAAGGACGGCAAGATTTCCTCGGCCCTGTTCGAGCGCGAGCAGCACGCCGCGCACGGGCTCTCGTGGCTTGCGACCTACGTCCAGTCGATTCAGGAGATGATCCATTACGCCGAGCGGATGCAGGCCGAGGGCAAGCTCGGCGAGACCGAAGTCCTGCTGACGCGGATCGGCCTGTCCGAATATGTCGCCCAGGTGTTCGGCGGCATTCCGATGAGCCAGGGCGAGATCGTTCGGCCCGGCGATTTCGGCGTTTCTCCCGAACAGATCGCCAAGCGTCGCACGGACGCCGTCGAGCGCGTGATCGCAACCGGCAACACCGCCAGGAACCGCGCGCGGCTCGCCGATCTGATCGACCATGCCGAGGCGCACGCGACCGTCGGCGAACCCGGCCTCGACGAGACGCTGGAAGCGATCCGTTCGGAAATCCGCAAGTTCGCGGAATCGGAAGTCATACCGCACGCCCACAAGTGGCATCTGAAGAACGAATACATCCCGCTCGAAATCATCAGAGGCCTCGCGGACCTCGGCGTGTTCGGCCTGACGATTCCCGAAGAATTCGGCGGCATGGGTCTGTCGAAAACCTCGATGTGCGTGGTGACGGAGGAATTGTCGCGCGCCTATATCGGCGTCGGCTCGCTCGGCACGCGGCCGGAGATCGCGGCCGAACTGATCCTGGCCGGCGGCACGCCCGAGCAGAAGCAGCACTACCTGCCGAAGATCGCGAGCGGCGAAATCCTGCCGACCGCGGTCTTCACCGAACCCAACACGGGTTCCGATCTCGCTTCGCTGCGCACGCGCGCGGTGAAGGAGGGCGACGTCTACAAGGTCTACGGCAACAAGACCTGGATCACCCATCCCGTGCGCGCCGATCTGATGACGCTGCTCGTGCGCACCAATCCGGACGAGCCCGGCTACAAGGGCCTGTCCATGCTGCTCGCGGAAAAGCCGCGCGGCGACGATTCGAATCCGTTCCCCGCGAAGGGCATGACGGGCGGCGAAATCGAGGTGCTCGGCTATCGCGGCATGAAGGAGTTCGAGATCGGCTTCGACGGGTTCGAGGTGAAGGCGGCGAATCTGCTCGGCGGCGAAGAGGGGCAGGGCTTCAAGCAGCTCATGCAGACCTTCGAATCCGCGCGCATCCAGACCGCCGCGCGCGCCGTGGGCGTGGCGCAATCGGCGATGGAGCTCGGCCTGCGCTACGCCAAGGAGCGCATCCAGTTCGGCAAGCCGCTCATCTCGTTCCCGCGCGTTTCCGACAAGATCGTGATGATGGCGGTCGAAACGCATATCGCGCGCCAGCTCACCTATTTTTCGGCGCGGGCCAAGGACGAGGGCCGGCGCTGCGATCTGGAAGCCGGCATGGCGAAACTGCTCGGCGCGCGCGTGGCGTGGGCGTCCGCCGACAATGCGCTGCAGATCCACGGCGGCAACGGCTTCGCGCTGGAATACGCCATTTCCCGCGTGCTGTGCGACGCGCGCATCCTCAACATTTTCGAGGGCGCGGCGGAGGTGCAGGCGATGGTGATCGCACGGCGTCTGCTCGAAGGCGGAAACTGAGCATCATCCTTCGTCCTTGCGCCAGTTCATGGCGCTGGAACGCAAAACGGCCTTTCCTGTTATGGACAGGAGGCCCCGATGACCAGGGTTCGCATACATAACAAGGCTTGGGTGCTGATCGGCGACGGGCGCAAGGCGCTCGTCCTGCGCAACGAGGGCGACGCCGACCTGCTCGACTTGCGCCGCGCATCGGTGCGCATCGACGACAATCCGCCGACGCATGCGCAGGGCTCGGACGCGCCGGGGCGCGTCGTGTCGAGCGTCGGCGCCATGCGCAGCGCGGTGGAGCCGACCGACTGGCACGAGATCGAGGCGCATCGTTTCGCGGCGTCGATGGCCGAGCAGGTCAACGAGGGCGTTCGCACGGGCGCGTGCCGCGAAGTCGTGCTCGTCGCGCCGCCGAAGATCCTCGGCGAAATCAGACATCATCTGTCGATCGAAGCGCAGAAGCGCGTCAAGGGCGAGGTTCCGAAGGACCTCACCCATCACCGCATCGGCGAGATCGAGCGGATCCTCGGGCGGCTTGCGTCAGCGGACGCCTGATGCGCGCGCAAACGAAAACGCCCGGCCGTCAGGCCGGGCGTTTCCCTGCGAGGGGGCGCAGCGATCAGTAGCGGACGGCGCCGCCGGGTCCGCCGAAGTTGAAGTGGTAGTTCACGCCGAGCCGGGCGGTATGCTCGCCGGTCTGAACGACGGGCGTGCCGTAGTTGCCGAGAGCCGTATAGGTCACGGACTTGTTGCCGAGGCCCGCGTACAGATATTCGCCCTTGACCGACCAATTGTTGTTGATCGCGAATTCGACGCCGGCGCCGGCCGACCAGCCGAGAGCGCTCGAGTTCGACGACTGCGAGCCGACGAAGCTCGGCAGGACATACAGCGTCTGCGGCGCGACGACGCTGCCGTAGGCAAGACCGCCCGTCACGTAGAGCAGGGCGCGGTCCATCGCGTAGCCGACGCGCACGCGGGCGGTGCCGAGATAGCCGTCGGAAACGTTGGAGCTCGACGCGTAAGGCGGCGTGACGTTCGTCTTCGTGCGGTAGTCGAGATCGGTCTCGAGGCCGGCGACGAAGTTGTTGCCCATCTGCCAGTTGTAGCCGATCGTGCCGCCGACGAGGCCGCCGCCGCCGCCGAGCTTGCCCTTGGTGAAGCCGTAGTTGATCGAGCTGTTGTTGATCCAGCCGCCGCCGTTGACGCCGACGTACAGACCCGTCCAGGTGAAGACCGGCGGGGCGACATAGGGCGCCGCAGGCGGCGCCTTGCGATAGGGAAGGTCGGCGGCCGAAGCAGCGCCGGCGATCGTGGAAGCTGCAAGCGCAGCGGCGAGAATACGAACGAAACGCATAGACTTCATCCTCTACTAGTCGGCGGGCGCCCCCAGCCCCCGCAGGTTTCGCAAGGCCCGCCATCCGACGGCTTGCGGCCAAAATCCCGTCTCGATCCACAGTTCCTTTGTGATCAAAGACTTACCGTTAATGACCGCAGGCAAAATACCGCGCAATTAGCTAACAGGATTTTAACGTTAAGCGTTCCGCTGACGTTTCGCGGTTGCGAAGGCGCCGTTCCCGCCAACAGGGTTAACCGTCCTCTAACACGGGTCGCCGGACGGGTTCCCGAGCCACGCGATGCTTGTGCGTTGTCGATGCGCGCGCGGCAAAACGTATTGAACCGTAACGCCGGGCGCGTGGAAGCTGACGCCTTCGCTCCGTCATGCCGTACGCGTGCTCGCGCATCGGCAAATCCTGACGAATGTCCGGGGCCCGCCGCAAGTGAGCGATGCGCAGCGCGTCTTCGCGCGCGAGCCCAGACAGAAGCGCGAAGACGACGAACCGGAAGGCCGGTTCATCCTCAAGAAGCCGGCTTCGGCGATCGCGTCGCCGCCCCGGGTTGACGCGGGGCTGCGGCTGGAACGCTTCCGAAGGGCGAATGCGCTGGCGGTCCCGACAGGATTCGAACCTGTGACCTTCGGTTTAGGAAACCGCTGCTCTATCCTGCTGAGCTACGGGACCGGACGGATGCTTTTTGCCGCAAATCAGGCGAAAAGCAAAGCGTTGGCGGAGGGGGCGAAGAGGGGCATGCCGGGCGGGCGACTGACGAGATATCTTGTTGCGGGCCTTGCCGGAACGGCAGCGCACCTGGTCCTCATGTACCTCAAGGACCGCTTCGGCCTGCTGCCGCAGTTTCAGCCCTATCAGGAATTTCAGCGCGGGGTCTCGATGCTGACCGGGGGCGAGGCGCCCGTCTGGCTCGCCTGGCTTCTCGGCTTCCTCAACGGCGCCGTGGTCTGGAGCTTCGTCTTCGGTCGCTTGTACCGCGTCATGCCGGGCCGGACCCCGCTGCGAAAGGGGCTCTTCTTCGGTCTCGTCGCCTGGACGATATCCGGACTGGTGTTTTTCCCCGCCATGGGACGAGGACCATTCGATCTGGCGTTGGGTCTCGGGCTGGCGCCTGCGGCCCTGATGCTGGGAATGCTGTGCGTCTACAGCCTCACGCTCAGTTTCGCCTATGCGGCTCTCGCCGGCCGCGACGCCGCGCGCCCTTGACGGGGTGGTCTGCGCCCGCCCAATCTCGCCCGCCATTCAGGGAGTCGAACAGAATGAAAGCCGCCGTCCTCACCGAGATCAACAAGCCCCTCGAGATCCTCGATCTCGACATGGAGGCGCCGAAGGCCGGCGAGGCGCGGGTGCGCATGAAGGCGTCGGGCGTGTGCATGTCCGACTGGCACATGATGAACGGCGACTGGCCGACCAAGCTGCCGCTGGTGCCGGGCCACGAGGCGGCGGGAATCGTCGAGGAGGTCGGGCCCGGCGCGTCGCACATATCGGTCGGCGATCACGTCATCTTCTCCTTTGCGTCGCATTGCGGCCATTGCCGCTACTGCAATTCCGGCCGTTCCGTGCTCTGCAACGGCCATGCGGCGCCGGGCTTCCTCATGCCGGACGGAACGACGCGTCTGAAATACAGGGCCGAGCCCGTATACCAGATGGCGCGCATCGGCACCTTCCGCGAGCAGGTCGTGTGTTCGACCGAGAATCTCGTGCCCGTGCGAAAGGATCTGCCGTGGACGATCGCGGCGGTCATCGGCTGCTCGGTCGCGACCGGCATCGGCGCCGTCACGCGCGCGGCGAAAGTGGAGGCTGGCGCGTCCGTGCTCGTCGTCGGCTGCGGCGGCGTGGGACTCAATATCGTGCAGGGCGCAAAACTCGTCGGCGCCGGCAAGATCATCGCCGTCGATCTTCTCGACAACAAGCTCGATTATGCGAAAAAATTCGGCGCCACCCACACGATCAACGGCAAGACGCAAAATGTGGTGAAGGAAGTCCGCGCCATCACCGGCGCCGGCGTCGACTACGCCTTCGACGCGATCGGCTCGGAAGCGACGGTTCTTCAGATCGTCGACTGCCTGTGCGCCGGCGGGCGCGCCACCATGGTCGGCATCCCCTCCGTCACCGTCAAGGCGGGCATTTCGCCGGCGTCCATGGTTTTCCAGGAAAAAACGCTCTCGTCCTCGTTCTACGGGTCCGTGCAGCCCGACATCGATTTCCCGATCCTCGCCGATCTCTACATGGACAAGAAGATCGATCTCGACAGCCTGATCTCGCGCACCTACAGGCTCGACGAGATCAACGAGGGCTTCGAGCAATTGCGCAAGGGCGGCGTCGCGCGCGGGGTCGTGGTTTTCGACTGACTGGACCAACAAGGCGCCAAGCCTAGGTTGTAGCGAGACTTTGCGTTACAAGCCCGCCTATGGGGGCGTGACGGAGAGTTTTCATGAATGCACCCTCGACCGAATCGCGTCGCGCGCGTTTTGCGCGCGGCAAGGCGCTGCGCAAGGACAATCCGCGCGAGGCGCACGGCGCGTTCAAGGGCGCCCACGCGCGTGATCCCGTCGCCATTCTCGCCAGATCCGACGCCGAACGCATCCCCGAACTGGTTCCGATCCGCTATCAGCGAATGACGGCGTCGCCTTTCGCGTTCTTGCGCGGGTCGGCCGCCGTCATGGCCGAGGATCTCGCGGGCGAACCCAAGGCGGGCGCCGCGGTTCAGGCCTGCGGCGATTGCCATCTCATGAACTTCGGCGCGTTTCTCTCGCCCGAGCACAATCCGCTGTTCGACATCAACGATTTCGACGAGGCGCTGCCGAATGTCGACTTCACGATCGACGTGAAGCGTCTTGCCGCCAGCGTCGCCGTCGCCGCGCAGGCGGAGAATTTTTCCGATGCGCGGGCGCGCGCATTCGCAGTGGGCGCGGTCGCTGCATATCGCAAGCACATGCGCGAGCTCGCCGCATTGGCGCCGCTCGAAATCTGGCACAGCAGCATCGATCTCGCAGAGCAGATCAGATATTTTTCCGATACGGCGTTGCCCGGCCGGTTGCAGGCGCTGCTCGACCGGGTGCGCAGATCGCCGGATCATGACGACAATTACCCGCGCCTCGCGACGATGGTGGACGGCAGTCCGAGGATCGCCGATCACGAGACGACGATCATGCACGAGATCGCCTCGATCGGACCGGCCTCGAAAGTCCTCCAGCCGGTGCTCGGGAAATATCTCGACGGACTGCCGCGCGAGCGCGCGGTCATCCTCGATCGCTACGAAGTCGCAGACACCGCGTACAAGGTCGTCGGCGTCGGTTCGGTCGGCACGCTCTGCGCAATCGGCCTCTACATGTCGGGCGACGGCGAACCCCTGTTCCTTCAGATCAAACAATCGTTGAAATCCGTGCTCGAAACGGTTGCGCCGGGTTCGGCCTGGAAGGGCGGGCAGGGGGAGCGCGTCGTCGAAGGCCAGCGCATGTTGCAGGCTGCGAGCGATATTTTCCTCGGCAGCGTCGTCGACGAGGCGAGCGGTCGGCATTTCTACGTGCGCCAGTTGAAGAACCGCCGGCTCGGCGGCGTCAGCGAATTGCTCGAGGGCGATGCGCTGCCGGCCTATGCGCGACTTTGCGGGCGCACGCTCGCGCGCGCGCATGCACGTTCGGGCGATCCGGCGGTCATTGCGGGTTATCTCGGCAGGAGCGGCGCCTTCGACGACGCGCTCGGTTCCTTCGCAATGCTCTACGCAAAGCAGACCGCGCAGGATCACGCCGCGCTTCTCGCCGCGAAGGGCGCGCCGCCGCCCGCGGCAAAATCGAAACCGTCGGCCGAGAAGAAGGCGAACACGAAGTCGAAGTCGAAGGCGAAGGTGAAGGCGGCGAAAAAATAAGGCCGCTCGACCCGCAGGCTTTTGCGGCAGACATGACTAAATTGTAATCCGCGCCGCCATAGTTGGAACCCGAAATGCGGGTTCTGTCTCCGGACGAAACGCTGGAGCACGCCATGGAGCGCTACGATTTCGAGATCGTGACGGAACGGGGGCCGATTGTCGTTGAGCGCGACGTCGCTGTTCCCGATCAATTGGCGATGTGGACGCGAATCGCAAAGCTGGCGCGGAAACTCGGCGGAGCGCCCGGGAAGCTGATTCGCGTGACCAATGAAAAAGGCGTCGTCGTACTGGTCGGCGTCTCGACCGCGCTGACGCTATGCGCCGACATCATCGCCAATCTTCCGCAGCGATAGGCGGCCGCGCCGACAGACGCAATCCGGCGGCCGGCGCCGACCGCCGGGCGGCGGCTCCAGATCAGTCCTTCGCGCGCTCGACGTAGGCGCCGTCTTCCGTCTGCACGACGATGCGCGTGCCGGTCTGAATGTGCGGGGGCACCATGCACTTCGCGCCGTTCGACAGGATCGCCGGCTTGTAGGACGAGGAGGCCGTCTGGTTCTTGATGGCCGGCTCCGTCTCCGTCACTTCCAGCGTCACGCGCTGGGGAAGCTGGATCGCGACAGGCGAGCCATTGAAGAGCGAGATAATGACTTTCATCCCTTCCTGCAGGAAGACCGACTGGTCGCCGATGTCGTCCTTCTGCATCGCGACCTGTTCGTAGTTTTCGTCGTTCATGAAGTGGAAGCCGTCGCCGTCCTCGTAGAGGAACGAGAAATCATGGTCCTCGACGAAAGCGCGCTCGACCTGTTCGGTCGTCTTGTAACGGTTCGAGACCTTCACGCCGTCGGAGAGGCGACGCATGTCGATCTGCGTCGTCGGCGTGCCCTTTCCAGGGTGGAAGCTTTCGGCCGTCAGCACGACGTAGAGCTGGCCGTCCTCGTGCTCGATGATATTGCCCTTGCGGATGGAGCTGGCGATGACTCTCAAAGGTTCGTCCTCGATTGATGGCCGCGGGCTAGCCGACTAGATTGCCGCCGGTCTTTCGAAGGGCGCCTTCCGTGAAGGCCCCGCTCCGCCGCAACCAAAGAATGGTCTGATGGTCGATGGTTCGCCCTGGTGGGCGCCGCACGTATATGCCGATCGCCGGGATTTTCTCAAGGCTCGCGGCCGGATCGCCGCCGCCGGCCGGCGCTTTTTCGACGATAACGGCTTCGCCGAGGTCGAGACCGCCTGTCTGCAGGTCTCGCCCGGCAATGAAGTCCACCTTGCGGCCTTTTCGACCGAGCTGACCGGGCCGGACGGGGCGTCGAGCCGTCTCTACCTGCACACGTCGCCTGAATTCGCCTGCAAGAAGCTGCTGGCGGCGGGCGAGCCCCGCATTTTCACGTTCGCACGCGCATTCCGGAATCGCGAGCGCAGCGCGCTGCATCATCCCGAATTCACGATGCTGGAATGGTATCGCGCGAACGAACCCTATGGGTCCGTCATGGCGGATTGCCTGGCGCTCGCGCGCGCGGCGGCGACGGCCGCCGGCGCCGGCGTCCTGACCTGGCGCGGCCGCAGGGCCGATCCGTTCGGCGCGCCTGAATTCGTCACGGTGACGGAGGCCTTTTCGGCCCATGCGGGCCTCGACCTGATGGCGGCGCTCGACGATCGGACAGCGATGGCCGCCGCCTGCCGGCGGCTCGGCATCCGCGTCGCAGCCGACGACGACTGGTCCGACCTGTTCTCGAAGATCCTGTCGGAGCGGGTCGAGCCGCGGCTCGGCGCGGGCCGGCTGACTTTCCTCACCGAATATCCGGCTTGCGAAGCGGCGCTGGCGCGGCTGAAGGCCGACGATCCGCGGGTATCGGAGCGCTTCGAACTCTATGCCTGCGGGGTCGAGCTCGCGAACGGTTTCGGCGAACTCGTCGACGCCGCCGAGCAGCGCCGGCGCTTCGAGGCGGCGATGGCCCTGAAACAGGCCCGCTACGGGGAGGCCTATCCGATCGACGCGGATTTTCTGCGCGCGCTGGAGATCATGCCGCAGGCGAGCGGCGTCGCGCTCGGCTTCGACCGGCTCGTGATGCTGGCGGCCGGCGCCGAGCGGATCGAACAGGTGCTGTGGACGCCGGTGGCCGAACGGGGCGCGGCATGAGCGCGCCCGACCGCAACCGGTCCGCGACCCTCGTCCAACCGGCGGATTTCGTCGCGGCCGGCCTCGCGCCTGCCGGAGCCGGCGATGCGCTGGCGGCGGTGACGGCCCGCTATTCGGCGGCCATGACCCGACATCTGGCCGACCTCGTCGATCCGGACGATCCCGCCGACCCGATCGCCAGCCAATTCGTTCCGAGCGTGCGGGAGCTCGTCGCCGATCCGCGCGATCTGGTCGATCCAATCGGCGACGATCCGCATTCGCCCTGCGAGGGGGTGGTCCACCGCTACCCCGACCGCGCGCTCCTGAAGCTCGTGGCCGCATGTCCGGTCTATTGCCGGTTCTGCTTCCGGCGCGAAACCGTCGGCGCCGGCAAGGGCGGGATGCTGCCGCCGGCCGCGTTCGCCGCCGCGCTCGATTATGTGCGGACAAGAACAGAAATCCGCGAAGTGATCCTGACCGGCGGCGATCCGCTCGCCCTGTCGCCGCGCCGGCTGGCCGGCGCCATGCGGGCGATCGCGGAAATCGGCCATGTCGGGACGATCCGCATCCACAGCCGCGTTCCCGTCGCCGCGCCCGACCTCGTCACGCCGGAGCTCATCGCGGCGCTCAAGGTCGAAGGCGCGGCGACCTGGGTCGCCGTCCACGCCAACCACCCCCGCGAACTGACGGCGCTCGCGCGCGAGAAATGCGCGGCCTTGGTCGAGGCGGGCGTTCCTCTCGTCAGCCAGACGGTGCTCCTGCGCGGCGTCAACGACGATCCGCAGGTTCTCGCCGACCTCATGCGCGGGTTCGTGGAGGCCCGGATCAAGCCCTATTACCTGCACCATCCCGACCTCGCGCCGGGCACGGCGCATTTCCGCCTGCCGATCGCGGACGGACGGCGGATCGTCGCCGCGGCGCTGCGCCGGGTCTCGGGGCTCGCGCGGCCCGCCTATGTGCTCGATATTCCCGGCGGTTACGGCAAAATCGGCCTCTCGGACGCTGCGGCGCGCGAAATGTCGCCGGGGGAATGGCGGCTGACCGATCCCGCCGGCCGCGTCCACGCCTATCGCGAAGCCGCCAAAACCGGGGAACCGCCGGATCCCTGCTGATTTCAGGACGCCGGTTCGCGCGGGGGCGTTTCGGCGCGATACTGCCGTCTTGTCGAATCACCGGTCAGACCAGATGGCCTTTTCCCTCCCGCGCCTGCTTCGGCTCGCGCTTGTCGCCGCGACGCTCGCCGCGGCGCCCGCGGCTGCGCAAACCGGGTCCGGCGTTGCGACGCCGTCGGCGCCCGCGACCTCCGCGCAGCCGGCTCCGTCCGACCAATCAGCGCCGATCCCGCCGCCGCCCTCGAGCGTCTCCGGGCAGCCCGACGCGCCCGGCCTCATCGACAAGGCGCGGGGGCAGCTCGATCAGGTGCTCGCCGCGCTGCGCCGCGAAACGCTCGACGATTCCGCTCTTCAGGATCTGAACGGCCAGCTCGATCCGGCCGCCACGACGGTGCAGCAGGCGATCGACATCCTCTCGCCGCGTCTTTCCGCGTCGAAAGCGAGGCTCGATCAGCTCGGCGTCCCACCGACCGACAAATCCGCGCCGGAAAGCCCGAACGTCACCGCCGACCGCGCCGATCAGCAAAAGATTTTCGATTCGACGGACGATCTGCTGCGGCGCGCGCGCCTGCTCGCACTGCAGATCGACCAGACGAGCACGGCCATCGTCTCGCGCCGGCGCGCCATTTTCCTCAAGGCGCTGTTCGAACGCTCCCGCAGCATCGTGTCGCCCGATCTGTGGCGTCGCGTCGCCGCCGAGATCGGCGGCGACCTGCGTGCGCTCGCCTATGTCGGCGGCGATTTCTTCGCGAGCGCGCCCGACAAGCTCGCAGGCTGGCGCGCGCCGCTGTTTTTTGCGCTGTTCGCGCTTATCGCGCTCGTCAATGTGCCGATCTATCGTGTCGTCAGACGAATTCTGTCGCGCGAGCCGCGGACCGAGGAGCCCGACCGTTTCGCCAAGGCGCTCGGCGCGTGCTGGATCGCTATCGTCGCCTCGATTGCGCCGATCGTAACGGCTCTGCTGTTGTTTGCGCTCGCGGACTCGTTCGATCTGCTCGGCCCGCGCCTTGCGCCGCTGAAGCGCTCGATCATGGAGGCGGTTGTCCGCATCGCGCTGACTGCGGGACTCGCGCGCGGCTTGCTGGCGCCGACGCGTCCGCACTGGCGGCTCGTCGCCATACAGAGCGTGACGGCGGAGCGGCTCTCCCGTCTGGCGATCGCCCTCGCCGTGGTCGTCTCCGCCGCCAAGATCGTCGATTCGCTGAACGAGATCATCGGCGCCTCGCTGCCGCTGACGGCGGCGACGCAGGGCATAGGCGCATTCATCTTCGCCGCTGTCGTCGCCGCCGCCATCTTCGGTCTCGGCGAAGAATCCGACGACGAGGAAGAGTGTCTGGGGCCGCGCGTTGCGCGCGCGCCGCGCTGGGCGGCTCCGCTGCGCGTCGTCGTGTGGCTCGCGCTGCTTGCGATCGCCGGCGCGGCGTTGACCGGCTTCATTCCATTCGCCTCCTTCATCGTCGACCAGATGGTCTGGATCGCTGGCGTCGTCGCTGCGCTGCTCATTCTCGTGCCGCTCGTGACGGAAGGGATAGAGCGATCGTTCCAGCCGTCCACGCGGCTCGGGCGGACGCTGGTTACGAGTCTCGGCCTTCGTCGCGACGGCGTGACGCAATTCGGCATCCTGCTGTCGGGCGTCACGCAGCTTGTGCTGCTCGCGATCGGAGCCATCGCGGTAGTCGCGCCATGGGGCGTGCAATCGGACGACCTGCTCGGCGCGCTGCGCAACAGCTTCTTCGGCTTCAAGATCGGCGAGGTCACAATCTCGCCGCTGAGCATCGTCGTCGCGCTCGTCGGGTTCGGCCTGGTCATTGCGGCGACCCGCGGCGTACAGAAATGGCTCGATGATCGCCTGATGCCGGCGACCGATCTCGACGCCGGCCTTCGCAATTCGATCCGCACCAGCGTCGGATATCTCGGCTTCATTCTCGGCGCGTCGCTCGCGCTCTCCTGGGTCGGACTCGGTCTCGACAAGATCGCCATCGTCGCTGGCGCGCTGTCGGTCGGTATCGGTTTCGGCCTGCAGTCGATTTTCAACAATTTCGTTTCCGGCATCATCGTGCTGTGGGAACGGGCCGTGCGCGTCGGCGATCTCGTCGTCATCGGCGACGAGCAGGGCTTCGTGCGCAAGATCAATGTGCGTGCGACCGAAATCGAGACGTTGGATCGAGCGGCGATGATCGTGCCGAATTCGAACCTGATCACCGGCGTCGTGAAGAATTGGGTGCGCAACGATCGCGTCGGCCGCATCAAGATCAGCGCGACCGTCAATGTCGGCGCGGATCCCGAGCGCGTAAGGGAAATCATGTCCGGCGCGGCGAAGGAACACGAACAGGTCGCTAAAATACCGGCGCCCATCACGCTGTTCACCGCAATGGAGCCTGGCGGCCTCAAGTTCGAACTCGTCTGCTTCGTCGAAGACGTCGTGACCAGCGGCCGCGTGAAGAGCGATCTGCACTATGCGATCTTCGCCGCTTTCAAGGAGGCGGGCGTCTCCATCGGCGCGCCGGCGGGCGTCTCGCAGGTTGCAGTGCAGGGACCTGCGATCGATGCGCTCGCGCAGGCGCTCTCCCGAGTCAAATGATCAACCCACCCGGCAATATCGATTTGTCGAATTTGTGAGCCGCGCCCGCGCATGAGACGATTGACGAAAATCTTCGCCGGTCTGGTCGCAATCTCGGTCGCGGGTTGCGCGGAGGCGCCCGCGCCTGTCGCGCCTGTCGTGACGCAGGAGCCGGTCATGTATCGCTCGCTGGCGGCGCCGGGCGCTGCGGTCGATCCGGAGGCGGCGCGCGCGATGCTGTCGCTCTACCGGGCCAACAAGGGCCTGTCGCCGCTCGCGGTCGATCCCGGCCTTCAGCGCGTGGCGGAAGCGCAGGCGCGGGCGATGGCGGCCGATGGCCAGATCAGCCACGACGCCCATGGTTCGTTGACGCAAAGGCTCACCGCCGCGGGCTATGGCCGGAATACGGCCGTCGAGAACGTGTCCGCGGGCTATCACACTTTGGCCGAGGCTTTTTCCGGCTGGCGCGACTCCCCGCCGCACAACCGCAACATGCTGGAGCCGAAAATGCGGCGCATGGGCATCGCCAGCGCCTATGCGCCCGGCGCCCGATACAAAGTGTTCTGGGCGCTGGTCATGACGGACTAGGCCTCGCTCGAAGGCGGCATTTTCGCCGCCGCCTGTAACATTGCAGCCGGTCGACGCGAATTCCATCCGAAGGGGTCGCGTCGTCGCAGGAGACTCTGTGACGCGTTGACCCGACGGAGGGTCATTCATGCGCGGCGACATTTATTCCGGACGCCATTCGGTGGCCGCCGAAGCGGCCGTCGCGCGGTTCGAGGCGGCGGTCTTCAATGTGGCCGCGCATCGGCCGCGGGCCGGCGAGGAACTGGCGCGCGCGCTCGATCTCGAACCGGACTTTGTCGCCGCACATGCGCTCAAGGGATTTGCCGGCGTGATGCTGGCGCGCGGCGAAACGGTCGAAGCGGCGCGCAAGGATTATGCGACTGCACGGCAATGTCTGGAACGATGCGGCGGCGCATCGTCCGAACGCGCGCTCGTCGAAGCGCTCGCCTGCGCGGTAGCGGGGCGGCTGATGGACGCCGCGGCTCGGCTCGATGCGCATCTTGCAGGCGCGCCGGCCGACTTTCTGGCGCTCAAGCTGTCGCACGCGCTGCGCTTCATGAGCGGCGACGGGCCGGGCATGCTCGCCACGACCGGCGCCGCGCTCGAAGCGTGGTCGCCCGCCATGCCTGGCTACGGCTTCGTTCTCGGCTGTCACGCATTCGGGCTCGAGCAGGCCTGTCGGTTCGCCGCCGCCGAGCGGTTCGGACGGCGCGCGATCGAAGTCGAGCGCGCGGACGCCTGGGGGCTGCACGCCGTCGGCCACGTCTGCGAAATGCAGGGCCGTGCGGCGGAAGGCGCAGCCCTGCTGCAATCGACCCGCGCGACCTGGTCGGCCTGCAATAATTTTTCCTTCCATATGGCCTGGCATCTCGCGCTGTTCCATCTGGGGCAGGGGCGGCCGGACGACGCGCTCGACGTCTACGACCACGAGGTGCGGCCGACGCATACCGACGATTTTCGCGACGTGGCGAACGCCGTTTCGTTGCTGGTGCGCTTGCGTCACGACCGCGTCGATGTCGGCGATCGCTGGGAGGAGCTCGCGGCGCTAGCGAAAAGGCGCGCCGCAGACACGACTTACGTCTTTGCGTCGCTGCATCATCTTTTGACGTTGTCGATGGTCGGCGCTCACGACGATGCGGGACGGCTCGTCTCCGCGCTCGCCGCGCGCGCGCAGGCGCAGAGCGGCGATCAGGCTCAGGCGGCGGAACAGGCGGGGCTGCCCTTCGCACGAATTGTGCTCGCCCATATGAGGGGCCGGGCGGACGGCGGTTCGTTCGGCGAGATCGCGCAACGCCTTCCCGCGCTCGGCGGAAGCAATGCGCAGCGCGACATTTTCCTGCGCACGCTCGCCATGATCGCGGCGGAGGACGGTCGTCCCGACGATTTGTCCGAGGTTCTGAATGTCCAGCGGCGTTTTCGCGACGACGCGCGCTTCGAGCGCCTCGTCTTCGCGCGCCTGGCGGCACGAGACAAAACCGCCGCCTGAATGCCGTGTGGGTCAGCCGGTTGCGTCCGCGTGTCCGTCCGGAATGGTCACCATTCGAGGAGGCGGCGCGCGCCGAAGAGGCCGAGCGCGACGACGATCAGCGTAGCGGGCCCATACCAGGCGAGCATGAAGAGCGGGCTGTCGTCCGTGCAGGCGAGCGCATAGAAGCTTGCGCCGACCCCGCTCGCCGCCAGGCCCGCGACGACGCCCGCCATCGTTCGCCGCGTCGTCGCGCCGCGCCGAAGCACATCGAGCGTCGCCGCCAGCGGAAGGAGCGAGAACGTCGTGACTGCGGCAAGACAGCGCCAGCCGTGGAGGCCGACCAGCCGCGACTGCCAGCCGGCGACGCCCGAAGTCGACAGATCGAGCGCGATCGCGAGCGTCAGCAGAAGGAGCGCGGGCGCAGCGGCGAGAAGCCCCAGGCGGGCGCCTGCGTCCGGCCTTGCCGCGCGCAGCGCCGCGACAACGCCCGAGACGGCGAGCGTCAGCGTGATCGCGAGCTTCGTCGCGGTGGTCACGAGGATCGCTTGCGTGTCGAAGCCGGCGCGCGGGCCGAGCGTCGCGAAGAAAAGAAGCGCGACCGCGACAAGGCACGGCGGATAAAGAAACGCCGCGGCGAGCGACGGGGAGCGCTCGACGATGTCGTCGCGCGCCAGCAATCCGACGAGGTCGTCCGTCTTCATGCGGGCTCGCTCTGGTAGAGAAGCGCGAGCTTTTTCAGCGCCCGATGCAGCGCGACGCGCACGGCGCCGCCGCTCATGCCGAGCTCCGTCGCGATCTCCGTCATCGAGCGGCCTTCGATGGAGGCGGCCCGCACGATGCGTTGCTGTCGGGCGTCCAGGCGCGCGAGCAGCCGTTCGACGTCGCCCGCCGCGGCTTCCTGTTCGGCGGGCGCGGCGATCGTCTCCGCGAGATCGTCGATACGATCGTGCAGCCGGACGTTCTGCCGACGCAGGGCGTCGATGAGCTTGTAGCGGACGATCGCGTTGAGCCAGGGGGCGAAAGGTTTGCGCGAATCCCATGTCCCACGTTTCAGATGGATGGCGAGAAGCGCCTCCTGGACGATGTCCTCGACATCGGCGTCGCCGCGTCCGGCGCGCGCCATGAGGGCGCGCACGGTTCCGCGCAGCGCGCCGGCGAGATCGCCCAGCAGGCGTTCATAGGCCGGAGCGTTTCCGGCCAAAGCGGCTCGCATCATGTCGCCCCAACGGTCCTTGCCCGGCGCGCCCAGCATTCTTCACCGTCTGTTCGGATCAGGAGCCGAAAATGTTACGCGCCCGGTTTCGCACGAGCGGCTCACACGCCCAGATCACGTCTGCGTGAAACGCTGCGGCCAACGGCCGTCGAAGCGCGCAGGTAGCGTCGGCGCCCATGGCGCGCCTGCGGTTTGTCTGCTCTATCTTTCGTGCGCGGGCCGGGCCGGTCTCGATCGATAGGCTCGTCGGGAACCGCTTCGCGCGGGCGCGGGGTTCGACGCGGGGAGCGCGACCATGAAGATCGGAAACCGTTCGTTGTCAGTCTTCGCGATTGTCGGGACGCTATCGACGCAGGGCGCATGGGCCGAGCCGGCGCCGCTGAAGGCCGGCGCCGGTTGGGTGGTCGTAAAGACGACGATGAAGTACGAGGCGCTCGTCCAGAAGCTCGACGACGCGATCAAGGCCAACAAGATGGCCGCGGTCAATTTCGCCAGCGCTTCGGACGGCGCCAGGGCGCAAGGGTTCGCCATTCCCGGCAATCGCGTCGTCGGCGTCTTCCGCAACGATTATGCGCGACGGATGCTGGCCGCGAGCATTCCGGCGGGGATCGAGGCGCCGATCCGTTTCTACGTGACCGAAAACGCCGACGGATCGTCGGACCTGTCCTATCGCACGCCCGGCGCAGTCTTCGGCCCTTACCTGACGGAGGCGGGGCCCGATCTGAAGAAGGTCGCCGACGAACTCGATCCGGTTTTCGCGAGGATCGCGCAGGATGCGACGAAATGATCGGCGCACGATCTGTCGGTCTCACTACGACAGTTCGGCGATCGTCATGTGATTGTCCTTCGCCGCCCAGGGGCGGCAGACCATCCGTTCCTCGTTGCAGTCGCAGACGACGGGTCCCGCGAAATCCGTCATGCGCAGCGCGATCGAATCGACGGGGCCGCGCGTGCGCCGAACGTGTCTTCGCGCGGTCGAGCGTGCGGCGGCCGGGCGTAGGAAGCGCGGCCGCCAAGTCCCCTGTCTGCGCTAGGCCGCAGCTTCCGTGCGCTGATCCGCTGCGCGCGCGGCGGCGAGCTTCGCGACGCCGACGAAATCGAGCTTGCCCGATCCCAGCACCGGCATGTCCTTCACGATCATGAGTTCGCCGGGGATCATCAATTCGGTCGCCCCGCGCGATTTCGCGAAAGTCTGGAACGCCGCTTTCGTCGCGTCGGCGCGATCCGTGACGAGAACGAGCCGCTCGCCCTTTCGTTGGTCGGGCAGCGCCGCCACGGCGCAGAGCGAGCCCGGCCAGCATTCGCCCGCAAGCGACTCGACGGCGGCGAGCGACACCATTTCGCCGGCGATCTTGGCGAATCGCTTCGCGCGTCCCTTGATCGTGATGAAGCCGTCGCGATCGATCGTCACGATGTCCCCGGTGTCGTGCCATCCTTCGGCCGGCGGCTCGAGCACGCCCGGATTTTCGGCGCGCAGATAGCCGAGCATCACATTGGGCCCCGCGACATGAAGGCGTCCGCCTTCCTCGACGCCCGGAACTTTTTCGAGCCGCGCGGTCATGCCCGGCATCATCCGGCCGACTGTGCCGAAACGATTGAACATCGGCGTGTTCAGCGCCAGCACCGGCGCCGTTTCCGTAACGCCGTAGCCTTCGAGAATGCGCAGGCCGAATTTTTCCGCATAGACCTTGCGGGTCGATTCCTTGACCGGCTCCGCGCCCGCCAGCACGTAGCGCAGCGAGCGGAAGTCGTAGGCGTGCGCCGTGCGCGCATAGCCGGCGAGGAACGTGTCCGTGCCGAAGAGAATCGTCGCGTTCGAGCCGTAAACGAGCTCGGGCACGATCCTGTAGTGCAATGGCGAGGGATACATGTAGACCGGCACGCCGGACACCACGGGCAGAACAAGCCCCGCCGTCAATCCGAACGAATGGAAGACCGGCAGCACGTTGAACACCTTGTCCTGCCGGCCGAAGTCGATGCGCGCGGCGGCCTGCGCCGCATTGGCGAGCATGTTGCGGTGGGAGAGGACGACGCCCTTCGGCGCGCCTTCCGAGCCTGACGTGAAGAGGATCGCGGCGCGGTCGTCCGGCTTCACCGGCACGAGCGGCCTTTCGTAGGACAGGAGCGCGCGAACCTTGTCGAACGCCGATATCGTGGGGCGCACGTCTTCGAGATAGACGATCGCGACTTTTGCGGCGAGCTGGTCGACGAGCGGCGTCAGCTTGCCCTTCTCCACGAAGGCCCGCGATGTGACGATCGTGCGCACCTGCGCGGCCGTGCAAGCCGCCAGAATGTTCGCAGCGCCCGCGGAAAAATTGATCATGGCGGGCACGCGGCCGGACGACATCACGCCGAACAGCGTCGCCGCAGCGGCATTGACGTTCGGCAGCATGACGCCGAGCGCTTCTCCCCGTCCCGCGAGCGGCATGAGCTTGCCGCCGAGCGCACGCGCGCCGATCAGCATCTTCTTGTACGAGAGCGCGCCGGTCACCGGATCTTCGAGGGCGATGCGGCCCTTGCCATGGATCCTCGCTGCTTCGACCACCGCCTCGAAAACGGATCTATCGATGTTGGAGGTCCGGAAAATCAGATCCGACATGATCTGATAGAGCGCGGCGCCGGCCGCCTGGCGGCGCGCCTTGCCCTTGAGCGCCGGATCGACCGTAAGATCGACCGGTTCGAGAATGGTGACGCGCACCTTCGGGAACCAGCGGCGACGCACCTGCGCGCGCGTCAGTCGCGAGAACATGGTCGCTTCGAGGCCTTCGAGACGCACGGGAACGACCTTGGCGCCCGACTTGTCGGCGATGAGGCCTGCGCCGTCGTAGACCTTCATCAACGCGCCGGTGACGGTCAGCCGACCTTCGGGGAAGATGATCAGCGTCTCGCCGGATTTGACGGCATTGATGAGGGAGCGCGTGGCGAGCGGGCGCGTCGGGTCGAGCGGAAGCGCGCGCGTGACTTTCAGGAACGGCTTCACCCACCAGCGCTGCGCGATGCCGTGATCGATCGCAAACACCGGGTCGTCGTCGAGCACGGACATGGCGAGCGCGGCGTCGAGGAAGCTCGTGTGATTGAGCGCGATGATCGCGTTGGGGCCGGCCTTGGCGATATTGTCCTTGCCGATCACCTCGACGCGGTAGAAGGCGCGGAACAGGATCGTCAGGAAGTCGCGCAGCGGATTGGCCGGCATGACCTTGAAGATCCAGACGCTGGCTGCGAGGCATATGACCGCGAGCAGCGCGAAGATTTCGCCGAGACCAAGCCCGGCTTTCTGGAGAAGGCCGACGACGACGGCGCCCGCAACCATGAAGGCGGCGGTCAGCACGTTGACGGCGCCGATGATGCGCGCGCGCTTCTCGGTCGGCGCCCATGCCTGCGTCGCAGCGAAGGTCGGCACGACGAACACGCCGCCGGCGATCGCCAGTCCGGCGAGATCGAGGCCGATGCGCCAGGCCGCGCCCTGCGCGAAGAACGCGCGGACGCCTTCGATGGCGGCGGGCGCAGTCGCCGGCAACGCCATGACGGTCGAGGCGAGATCGATGCAGAACAGGCCCATGATCGCCATCGAGACGGGCGCCGGCAACAGCACGATGCGTCCGGCCGACAGGAACGAACCGACGCCGGAGCCGATCGCGATGCAAATCGCAAAGATCGCGAGATAGGCGGAAACCACCATTTCCTCGCCGCCCATCGTGGTCTTGACGAGCGGGGGCAGCAGCGACAGCACGATGGCGCCGATCATCCAGAACAGGCTGACCATTACGCCCGTGCGCCAGAGGCGCGCGTCGGCCCACAGTTCTTCGATGAGGCGCCAGGTCGAGCGCGCGACGTTGACGTCGACGGCAAGGTCGGGCGCGGCCTGTCCGGTCTTCGGTATGAAGAGGCTCGCGGCGTAGCAGAGCGCGGCCATCACGAGCATGGCGAAGGCGAAGTGCGCGGGATCGCCGCCGCCGCGCGAGGCGAAGCCGCCCGCGACCGTGCCGAGAAGAATGGCGATGAAGGTGGCGCCTTCCACGAAGGCGTTGCCCGAGGGCAGCTCCTCCGGGCGCAGATGATCGGGCAGGATGCCGTATTTGAGCGGCCCGAACAGCGCGGAGACCACGCCGAACAGGAACAGCGCGCCGAACAGGGCCGGCATCGAATGCCATGCGAAGCCCGCGACCGCGAGGGCGGCCGCGCCGAATTCCGCAAGCTTGAGCCGGCGCGCGACGATCGCCTTGTCGAACCGGTCGGCGAGTTCGCCGCCGAGGCCCGACAGGAAGAAGAACGGCAGGATGAAAACGCCGCCGGCCAGCGTGACCAGCGCCTCGGCGTCCGGCCCCGCCATCTTGTAGAGGATCAGAAAGACGAGCGCGTTCTTCAGGAAGTTGTCGTTGAACGCGGAAAAAAACTGGGTCCAGAAAAGGGCGGCGAAGCGCCGTTGCAGCAGAATGCTCATGCCATCGACTCCTGAAACGGGAGAACTGTCGCGCGCCGACCCTTAAGGGCGGGTAGCGATGCTTGGTTTACGCGGCGCTGGACCGGCCGAGCGTCCGGGCGGCCGGTCCGGGCCGGGCTACGTGGGCTTGCCGACTTCCATCAGCAGACGCTCGGTTCGCGCGTCCTCGATGCGATTGACCAGTTTCGCAGCTTCGTGGATGTCGCGCTGGGTCTTGGTCACGGTGATGCAGGACTGGATCAGCATCATCGCGCCCATGGCGAGATAACCTTTCATCCAGAGGTCGATCGGCAGGAACAGGATGCCGCCGGCCACCATCACGAGCGAGGCGCCGAACGAGACGTAGGTGAAGGTCTTCCAACCCGAACTGTGGGTCTGGGCGTTGGGGTTCATGGGGATGCTCCTTTTCGATCTTCAGGTTCGGGTTGATCAGGAATTGACGGTCCGGCCCCTGGCCTTGAGGCGCGCGAGCATGTCGTCGGTCGTCGTCTTGAGCTTCGGGCCGAAACCGGCTGCGGCGAGCTGTTCGGCGGCGCGGGCCGGCGCGATCGAGCTTTCGATTTCGTCGAGAGCGTCTTCCGCGGCTTCCGCTTCGGCCTGCTTGCGACGCAGACGCACGAGCGTTTCCTCGGCTTCCGCCAGCGTCGAGCGGTAGGGGGCCGCCGCCTCGATCCGGCCCTGACGGAGCGTGCGGACCGATTCCGCGGCCCGCGCCACGCGGCGTCCGCGGTCGATCGCGGAAATGCGGGTCTCGGCCTGCGCGACATGGTTCCGCAGGCGTTCGATTTCCGCCGCGAAGAGTTTGCGCGCGGTCAACGCCGTGTCGCGGTCCGTTTCGAGCGTCGCGATCGCCTCCGCGCCGCGCCGGGCGGACGCTTCGTCGCCGGCGTCGAGGGCGGCCGTCGTGCGCGTTTCGAGATCCTCGATCTGCTTCTCGATCGCCTCGAGGCGCTGGCCTTCCCGGCGGTCCTGCGCGATGGCCAGCGCCAGCGATTTCCTGGCGCGGTCGAGCGCGCTCGTCGCGTCGCGGACCTGCTGGTCGAGAATGACGAGGGCGTTGGCGTCGGCGAGGCTTTCGGCAGTCGCCGCGGCGCCGCCGCGCGCCAGGGTCAAAAGCATCTTGAACATCTTGTCCTCCGTGCTATGAACATTGTTCAAGAATGCAGCGTGTCACAGCCGTGAACGTTGTTCAAGTGATATTTTGAACGACGTTCAAAATATCTTACGAGGCGTTTACGTGGATCCCACGCAGATAAAAAAAGCCAATCAGCGCAAAGCCTTGGTCGACGCCGCAGAGCGCGCGATCGCCGAGGGCGGCACGGCGAGCCTCAGAGCGCGGGAGCTCGCGCGCGAGATCGGGGCAGCGCTCGGCGCGATCTACAATCTGGTCGCCGACCTCGACGAACTCTACCTGCGGGTGGCGACGCGCACGCTCGCGCGGCTGGACGAAGCGCTGGCGGCGTCCACGGACGGCGGGCGGGTCGCCGATCCCGTCGAACGGCTCGTCGCGATCGCACTCGCCTACAGGCGGTTCGCCAGCGAGAACCTTCACCTCTGGCGCGCGCTGTTCGAGCACAGGATGGCGCCCGGCAAGCCGCTGCCGGACTGGGCGCTGACAGACCAGATGCAGCTCTTCCGTCACATCGTCGAGCCTCTGACGACCTTGTCGCCGCGCGAAACCGAAGCGCAGCGCATGGCGGCGGCGCACACGCTGTTCAGCGCCGTGCACGGCGTCGTGCTGCTGGGCCTCGAGGAAAAATTCGTCGGCGTTCCCCCGGATCTT
Organism: Hyphomicrobiales bacterium; assembly: GCA_028868735.1. Classification (GTDB taxonomy): domain Bacteria; phylum Pseudomonadota; class Alphaproteobacteria; order Rhizobiales; family Beijerinckiaceae; genus JAJXWB01. The sequence continues at coordinate 80,533 of JAGWTW010000004.1, forward strand.
CTGGACGCGCAGATTTCCTGGCTGGTGCGCACGACATGCCGCGGCCTCCGCAGCGAAAGCGACCGCTCTGCGTAATGCCCGATTCAACTTTCGCTTCGATACTCGCGAGGCTTTTGTCTCCATGACTGGCGCCAATCGATTTCGATGACATCGGAAGAAACCAGCTCCGGCCGAAAGATCGTGGCCCGGGTCCGCAGCGCGGTTGCGACCGGACGCGCGCTGACGCGCCCGACCGTCGATCTGACGATCCAGACCCATCCCGGTCTCGTCACGCGCATCGTCGAACGTCCCGGCGCCACGCTCGACGACGCCGGTCTTGCCGATCTCGTCGCGCGACTTCGCACGGTCGCTTCCGCTGCGCTTGCGCGCGGACAGTTGAACTATGGCGTGTTCTCGGGCGATCGGGATCGGTTGTCGTCGGTTGTCGTGACGCTGATGAGCGACGCGCGAACGGGCCGGCCGATCGCCTTCAACGCGCTCGCCCTCCTCGACGTGGAGCTCGACGGCGAGCCCGTGACGGTGACGCATCTGGGCCTCGTGATGGTCGACAAGGAGGAGCGGCGCCGCGGGCTCTCGTCCGCGCTCTACGGTTTGACCACGCTTCTTCTGTTTGTCCGCGGCGCCTTGCGTCCGTGCTGGATTTCCAATGTCACGCAGGTGCCGGCGGTGGCGGGCATGGTCTGCGAGACATTTTCCGACGTCTATCCGTCGCCGCTGTCCGGCGCGCGCCAGAGTTTCGCGCATCTCACGCTCGCGCGCCGCATCATGCGCGCGCACCGCGACGCTTTCGGCGTCAGCGCGTCGTCGCCATACGACGAAAAGCGAAGCGTGATCATCGACAGCTACACCGGCGGCTCGGACGATTTGAAGAAAGCGTTCGATCAGGCCCAACCGCATCGAAATCCGCTCTACGCCGATTTCTGCGCGCGCGAACTGGATTACGAACGCGGCGACGACTTTCTGCAGATCGGGCGCATGGATCTCGCGGCCGCACGCCGCTACCTAGCCGCCAACATTCCGCCGCGGTCGTTGCCTGCGCTTGCAGCGGCCGCCCTGTTTCTGGCGATCCAGCGCGTGGTTCTGCCGGTGGTCTACTGGTTCGACGACGCGCATCGCTTCGGCGCGCTGCGGCCGTGGCGAAGGGCGTCCACATGACCGCGCCGGCGCCGATGACTGCTTCAACCGTCGCCGATCTCATCGTCGACGCCTGCGGAATCGTCGGCCTCGTCGTCGCCATTGCGATCGTGCGCCGGCGCGATCCGCGCGCGGCTTCGACGCGCTTCGTGCGTCTCGCGCTCTGGCTGACGGCGTTCCTGTTCGCGTTGCGCGACGGCGCATGGACGACGGGAAGCGATATTCTCGACCGCGCCTCCGTCGCCTGCGCGGCGTTGTTTCCGCTCGGCGTGCTTCTCGCGACGGAATCGACGCTGCGCCGCCATGCGCCGCGCGCGCTCAAAATGTTCGCGTCGGCCGGCGTCGCCTTGTTCGCCGTGAACGTGCTCGCAGGTCTCGACGACCGCCTGCCGGGGTTCTACGTGCTTCTGCCGGCGTTCCAGGCCGCAGTGCTGATCATCTGCGCGACGCTGCTCGTGCAGGGCGCGGACGAGGCGCTTTCGACGGCCGAGCGAAAAAGCGTGTCGAGGATCGGCTGGGCGATCGTGATCGCTGCGCCCTTCGCGCTGACGGATTTCCGATCGCTTGTTCCCGACGCGCCGGTCCGGCTCGGCGCGCTCGGCGCATTGCTTGCGATCACCTATTGGCTCGCCGATTCCGCCAGCGTCGCACGGCAGCGGTCGCTTGCGCTTCTCTCGGTGCGGCTCGCGGCCGGCGTCGCGCTGGGCGCGGCCGCAAGCCTGCTCAGGAGCGACAACGGGGCTGCGGATCTCGTGCGGTTATGCGCGGTCGCCGTCGCGGGCGTGCTCGCGACCGGCCTCGTCGTCGATCTCGTCGACGACATATTTGCGGCGCGCTCGTCCGGCCTTCTCGCGTCGCTCGCCGACGCCGTCGTCGGCACGCGCGACGAGATGGTCGCAGCGCTCAGGCGCCAGCCGCTGTTCGAAGCCGCGCAACGGCGCGACGAAACGGCTCTCGCCGATTTCGATCCCGACATCCTGCGCGCAGCATTCGCGCGCCGGCGCGTCTGGCGTCTCGGCGACCGGCCATGGGGATTGGCCGCATCCGATCCAGTCGCGGAGCGGATCGAATCGCTGCTTGCGACCTGCCAGGCGACGCATGTCGTCGCCATGGCGACGCAGCCGCTCGACATATTGACGATCGCCCTGCCGCCGGTCGCGACGGACCCGGAAGCCGAGACGGCGATCAGGATTCTCGGCCGCATCCTCGGTTCAGACGTCAGGACGCCGTGACCGCCCGCCGGCGGATCGCGCGTTCATGGCTGCACGACTACGGCGCTTCACGGTCTTTCGACGGAAGCCTTGATTGTTCAGGCCGGGTTGAGGGCCGCCGCGGACGCGCGGCTGTAGCGCCACAACGATACGAACAGGATCGCCGGGAGAATCTGCAGGCCAGCCAGCATCAGCAAGGGCGTGGCGGGTCCGCCGTAGATCGCGGTGAGTTTCGCAAAGGCGACGGGTCCGATCGAGGCGCCGAGGAAGAATGCGAACAGGAACCAGCCGAATATGCGGGAAACCGCGCGCGCGCCGAAATAGCGCGCCGCCAGGAACGGCATGAGATCGGTGTCGCCGCCGTTGGCGACGCCGTTGACGATCGCCGCGAATACGATAACCGCGGCGACGTCGCTGGTCGAATAGACCGTCGCGCAAAAGGCCGACATCGCGAGCGCGATGAGCGCGACGGCGGGCGCGTGGAAGCGGTCGAGGAGGAATCCGAATCCGATCCGCCCGCACAGCGTCGCAAGGCCCGAGAGCGCCTGGATCGTGGCGACGTCGCCAAGGCTCATGCCGAGGCGCTTGGTGAGTATGTACACGATATTGGGAATGATCGCGTAGATGGTCATGCCCATGACGGCGAAGCAGATCGAGAGCTTCCAGAAGACGGCGGTCCGCACCATCTCGCCGAGCGTCGGGTCGCGTTCTTCCGTCGCGCCGACGGCCGTCTTGCCCGTCGGCGCCTCGCCGTCCGGCAAAAGGCCGTAGGGCGCGGGGCTGTCCTTCACGAGCAGCGCGACGAGCGGCAACGCCACGACGAGTTCGAACGCGGCGATCGGCCACAATGCGCGCGACCACCCCCATTTTGCGGCAAGCCCGTGAAAGACGAGCGGCATGATGAACAGGCCGATAGCCTGGGCCGCCGCCGCAAGGCCGATGGCGAGTCCGCGCTTGCGGTTGAACCATTGCGCGATCGCGCGCGCATAGGACACGACATTGGTGCCCGCGCTCAACAGCGCCATGAAGGCGAGCGCGGCGTAGAGCTGCCAGAGCTCGCCGCTGACCAGGCTGAGCGCCGCCATGCTCACCGCGAATATGGCGATGGAGAAGGTCGCGAAAGCGCGCGATCCCCAGCGGTCGAGCACCACGCCGCAGAGCGGATAAGCGAAGGTCTGGACGATCAGGAAGATCGAGGCGCCCTTGGCGACGTCCGCCTGCACCCAACCGTAATCCTTCGCCATCTCGGCGGAGAGAAGCGCGTAGCATGACGGGAAGAAGACGATGGAGCCGGAGCCGATGCCGATGCCGGACCCGATGACGACCTTCCAGCCCGGAAAGAAACGCGACCCGCTCATCTCGGCGCTCCCTTGTGAAATCTTTTTCATTAAGGCGCCGCTTCTGCATGGGGTCAATCCTGTGATTGCGGCAAATCGCACGCCACGATATGCTGTGCGCGACTGAAATCGATTTCATAAATGCGCGCGCGTTCGAAACAGGGAGCACGAAGCGGACCGTCCCGGCTGACGGAGGTGGCGGCGCTCGCCGCCGTCTCGCCGGCGACGGTGTCGCGCGCCTTCAACGCGCCGCACCTTCTCAGCGTCGAAACCCGCGCCCGCGTCGCGGCGGCGGCGCAGCAGCTCAACTACCTGCCGGACGGACTTGCGCGTTCGCTGCGGCGCAACCGCAGCATGGTCGTCGGCGCCGTGATGCCGTCGCTGCGTCATGCCTATTTCGCGACGACCGTCGAAGGCGTGCAGACCGAACTGACGCGCGCCGGCTACACGCTGCTTCTGGGCACGGCCGGCTTCGACGAGAGCGCCGAACTTTCCGCGGTGGAGGCGATGATCCGCCAGGGAGTCGACGGTTTCGTGCTCGTCGGCCGTCAGCACGATCCGCGATTGCTGCCGCTGCTTCATGCGCGTGAAAAGCCGTTCATGCTGACCTGGTGCTACGACGCGGCGCTGCCGTCGGTCGGCTTCGATCATCGCGTGGCGATCCAGGCGGCGGTCGATCACCTGCTCGATCTCGGCCACGAGGAATTCGTGGCGGTCATGGCCTGGCAGACGCTCGACCGGGAGCAGGAGCGGCTCGCCGGCATCGAGGAGGCGCTCGCCCGTCGCGGTCGGAGCTTCGGCAAGGAGCGCGCCATTTTTGCTGGCGGCAGCGCGCCGCGGGACGGCCGCAACGCGTTTCGCGCAGCGCGCGCGAAATTTCCGCGCGCGACCGCCGTCGTCTGCGCGAACGATCTGCTCGCCGCCGGCGTGCTCATGGAATGTTCGGCGGCC
>JAGWTW010000069.1 GCA_028868735.1 Hyphomicrobiales bacterium
CCGGGATGCGCGGTCAGCGCGGCGCCGGCTTCCTCGCCGAGGCCGGTGACGACATTGAACGCGCCTTTCGGAAAACCGGCCTCCTCGGCAAGGCCGGCCAGCGCCAGCGCTGTGAGCGAGGTGTCTTCCGCGGGCTTCAGCACGATGGCGTTGCCCATGGCGAGCGAGGGCGCGACCGAGCGGCCCATCATCTGCAGGGGATAGTTCCAGGGCACGATATGGCCGGTGACGCCATGCGGTTCGTACCAGGTCATGACGGTATATCCGCTGAGGAACGGGATTGTCTCGCCATGCACCTTGTCGGCGGCGCCGCCGTAATATTCGAAATAGCGCGCGCAAGCCGTCGCGTCCGCCCTCGCCTGGCTCAGCGGCTTGCCGACATCCTCACTTTCGAGTTTCGCCAGACGATCGGCGTCGCGCCGGATCAGGTCGGCGAACCGCGTCAGCAAGCGCCCGCGCGAGACGGCGTCGAGCTTGCCCCAGTCCCCATCGAGCGCCGCATGCCCGGCGCGCACCGCCGCGTCGATCTCGGCTGCGCCGCCGCGACCGATCTGGCCGATCGTCTGACCGTCGGAAGGATTGACGACCGGGATCGTCAGCCGCGCCGGAACCCAGACGCCGCCGATGAAATGGGAAGGTGCAGTCACGTCGTTCTCTCCTTTGTCGGGCCTGTGCGCGCGGGAGCGCCGCGCGTTCTTTCATTCTCTTCCGTGAAATGCGCGAGAGCATAGGCGTCAAGACGCAGGGCGCGGTCGAATCGCCGCCGCTCGAATGCGGGACGTTCGCCCGATGCGCGCTGGCGGCGAACCGCATCGACATCCAGAACAGATGCGAGCGACAGTGGCCAGCCACGGATTGCAACGTCGATGGGCGCAGCTGCGAGATTCGCCACCATTAATTCGCGCCGTCCGTTCCGCAGGAAGGCGACCGCCGCAAGGTCGGCGCCGTCGGGGATGGCGACGTCGAGGAATTGGGCCTGCGGACCGAGTTCAGCGAGCACGGCGGCGACGGGTCGCCATTCGAAACCCTCTCCTGTCCATTCGGCCGGCGCGGAGGGACCGTCCAGCGCCATAAGCGTCACGGCCTCGACGCGACACGCCGCGCATTGAGCAATGTAGCCAAGCGCCCAGGCCGCGCCGAACAGGCCACGCGCGCGCGGATCTTCCTTGGCCATCGCGATCCGTCGCTTTCCGTCGGTCCGCGGCTGACGCCCGAGCGGGCTCTCGCGCATCGCAATCGCGCTGGGGCCGATCTGCACGCCGGCGGCGAAACGCCGACGCCGCAGCGTTTCGATCATACCCGGCAGGCTCCGTAGACTGAGCATGACCGATCCGTCGCTCGCCCCGTGAACGAGAGGCGACGTCGTGAAAGTCAGGAAGTCGGCCTCCCCGATCTCGTCGGAACGCATTAATTGCACGAGGAAATGCGGGGTTCCGCCGCCGATGCGCACACCGGGCAAACGCGCGCGCGCCGCCTGCAGCGTCGCTGGATCGCTCGGGAAGATTGCGATGCTCCGCGGTTCGATCCCTGCGTCTGCAAGTCTGGCTGCGAGCGCCTCGAACGCCGTGTCTGCATGCGGGGCCTCCACTGTCAGATCGATGCGCAGGCCGGCGCTCGCATTGCGCAGCAGATCGGCGAGCGGTCTCCACGCGACATCGTCCGAACCGCCATCCAGCGTGAGATGCAGATGCGACGGAGCCAGCGCATCGACGAGCATGCGCGTCTGCGGCGCCGCGACGGCGCCGGGCGAAATTGCGATGCCGATGGCGGGCGCGGGGTGCGGCGCGGCGGCGACCTCGATCAGCGCGACATCGCGCCGCGGCGAGCGCGGCCGGGCCGGCGGCGTCTCGACGCGCAATTCAATGGCCTGACGGACAATGCGGCCGCCGCGCAGGCGAAACGGGCGCGGCGCCATGTTGGAGCGGCTGTAGATCTTGAACGAGGCATCGCAATTGTTGCGCTGGTCCTCGAATTCGAAACTGTCGCCGGCGAAGGCCGCCGTCGCCCACGCGCCTGAGGCAAAGCGATGCCGGACACCGGCGATCTGCATGAACGGCGGCCACGGCGGGACCAGCGTCGGAAAGGTCGATCGGGTGACGCGGCCGTCGTCGTGAAGGATCTCGCAGGGCGCGCCGGCGAGAGACAGCGGGTAGAGCAGGCAAAGGCCCAGACGATTGGCGGCGATGTCGCCGGATGCTTCTGCCTCGGCTTCGCACCGGATCGCTCCGTCGCCAGTTCCCTCGATCGAGACGCGCGCGGCGACTTCGGGGTTCGTCGCAAACGCGCCTTCGAACGCCATGTCGAATCGCGCCGGGCCGATCTCGCGGCGCTGTTCCCGCAGGATCGCCAGCTGCGGCGTCCACCAGTCCTGATCGCGGAAGACGAAACTCATGCCATGCCATACTTCGTGACCGGCGTAGCGGATATCGACGAGCGCGCCCGCGCTATATTTCGTCACGAGCGGCCCGGCGCGAACCGGCGTCGTGTCGGGAACAGGTTCGTCCGTCCCGAACAGCAGCCGGCTTCTATCGTCGCTTACGGCCAGAGGATTTGCGTTTCGACTGAAATGATCGGATCGATCGCGCTGGTGAAATTCGGGAGATCGGCGAGCAGCGTCTTGCCCTCGGGGCTTGCGAACGAAGCGCTGAGCGCCTCCTCGGAATCGAACCAGAGTTCCGAGAAGCCGTCGAAATCGAAATTTGGAAAGCGCCCGCGCTCGACGAGATTCACGGAATAGCGGCGCATGCCCGGCAGCTTGACGCACAGCGCGGCGTGGCGCTTGAGCCAATGATTGACGAATTCATCATGCGACATGCCTTCCTTCTTGCGCAGGAAGCCGAGGCGCTTGGTGTAAGTCCTGGACACTTGTCACACTCCTTTGAAATTGCGCACACCCGTCAAGCGACCGGCGCGCCTTCGACGACGATGATGCTTGATCTGGATGATTTCTGCCGCAGCGCGCGCGCCGGCGCGTATTCCGCCGAATTGACCCAAGCGAGCGCCCGTTCCATGTCCGGAAATTCGAGAATGACGAGCCGCTTCGGCGACCAGTCGCCCTCGACCGTCTCCGTCCGGCCGCCGCGCGCGAGGAATCTCCCGCCAAATTGCGCGACCGTCGGCGGCGACATCTTCTTGTAATCCTCGAACATCGAAAGATCGGTGATTTCCATGTCGTTGATGACGTAGGCCGGCATGACTTCACCCTCCGTGGCGCGCCGCGCGCAAGGATCGCATGTTGTGGACGTGGACATGATCTCCGACGCGGATCGCCGCGGTCGCTTCGCCGATCGTCTGCCCGTATTTCACGACACGATCTCCGGCTGCGAGCGCAGTCAGCGCGATCTTGTGGCAGAGCGGAATGTCCTGGGAAGCGACGAGCCGCGCGTCCTTCGCGCCGCGCAGCCGCAACGTGTCGCCGCAGGCGACGGGACGAAGGACAGTCGCGACATTGTCCGCGCTTGCGAGGCGGATGGCGTCGAAGCCGCTCTGCGCAGGATCAGACATCGCCGGCCTCACAGCGCGGCGACGAAGCGGCTCACCGTCTCGTCGCCTTCCTTGAGAACTTCGCCGCAGGTTGAAAGGCCGGAGGCGATCTCGATCATTCGCGAAAACAATGCGGCGCCCGACTCTTCCATGCCAGTCTCGCCGCGAAAGGCGGCGCTCGCGTCGAAATCGAGCTGCTGACCGAGGGCCGCGCAGGTCTCCGGATTTGCACTGAGCTTGAGCGTCGGCGCGAGCGCACTGACGTAACTGTTGCCGACTCCGGTCGTGAACAGCACGATTTGCGCGCCGGCGATCACGAAGCCCGTCACCGATTTCGGCGCATAGGCGGAGGCGTCCATCGTCCAAAGCCCCGGTCTCCCGGGACGCTCGCCATAAGCGACGAGGCCTTCGATCGGGCTCGCGCCGCTCTTGGCGATATTGCCGAGCGATTTCTCCTCGATGCTCGACAGGCCGGACGCGACATTGGTCGGCGACGGATTGCTGCCGGTGAGGTCGACGCCATAGGCGATCGCAAGCTTCTCTCGCCGGATGACCGCGTCGCGGATCTTCGTCGCGGCCTCAGGCGTGCGCGCTCGCTTCTCCAGCAGATGCTCGGCGCCGAGCCATTCCAGCGTTTCCCCGATCATCGCCGTGCCGCCCGCGGCGACCAGCCGGTCGGTGACGAGCCCGAGCAGAGGATTGGCGACGAGGCCGGAACTCGGATCCGAACGCCCGCATTCGAGCCCGATGCTCAGCGCCGAGACAGGCGCCGGGGCGCGACGCGCGCGCGAAACCTCGATCGCCAGTCGCGCGCCTTCACGCAAGCCCCTGTCAGTCAGCGTCAACGCATCGTGCCCGCAATCGTCGAGCGTCAGCGCGGCATAGGGCTTGCCGGTCGCAGCGACGGCTTGCGCGGCGTCGCGCATGAAAGCGGGATTGTCGCCGACCATCAGCGCGGCGCCGACATTGGGATGGGCGGCAAAGCCCACGACGGCGTCGCGGCGCACGCGTTCGTCCTCGCCGAGCAGCCCGGCGCTGTATGGCAGGCAGATCGTCACGGCGCCCTGCAACGCTGCGCCGATCCGGCGCGCAGTCGGCGCGGTGAGGCCGCCGACGGACAGCACGAGGAGATGATTGCGCACCCCGATACGTCCGTCAGCGCGATGATAGCCGAGAAATTCGCCGCCCATGATCCTGATCCGTCGCTGCCGCTCGCCTCAGGCGGCCTTTCCGGTCGACGCGGCGGCGGGCCGCACTTTCACCCCGAGTTGATCCTCTCGGATCATCAGGAGGCGCGCGGTATCGCGGTCGGCGAAACCCGCATCCATCGCGTTCTGCAGCGTCTTCAGGGCGCCCTGCCCCACGAGCGCCTCGAAGCCTTGCGCCTTGGCGAGTTCGACGGCGAGCCGCACGTCCTTGGCCGCGAGCTTGATCATGAAGCCGGCGCTGTCGTCGCCGACGAAGGCTTTCTTCGGCATGGCGACGCCGAGCTGCGCGTTCCAGCCCATGGTGGTGCGCATGACTTCCATCATCGTCTCGAGAGTGAGGCCGCACTTCGCGCCGATCGCCAGCGCTTCCGTGTTCGCGGCGAAAATGGTGGTCGCCAGTACGTTGTTTGTCACCTTCATCGCGTGCCCCATGCCGGGACCGCCGCACATGTACTTGTCGGTGCCCATGCATTCCAGCACCGGCATGACGCGCTCGATCGCGGCGGGATTGCCGCCGATCATCAGCGTCAGCGTACCTGTCGCGGCGTGTTCCGACGTCTTGCCGACCGGCGAGTCCACCATCTCGAAGCCGCGCCTGCGCAATTCGTCGCCGACGCGTTTCGACGTGATGGGATCGATCGTGCTCATATCGACGACGATGCCGCCGGATTTCAGGCCCTCCGCGACGCCGTCGGCGCCGAGGACGACGGACTCGACGTGCTGCGGCTCGGGCAGCATGGTGACGACGACGTCGCTCGCAGCGCCGACCTCGCGCGGGGTGGCGGCCGCCCTGGCGCCAGCCCTGGTCAGTTGCTCGACCGCGCTCGCGTTGAGGTCGAACACCGTCAGCGGGAAGCCCCGCTTGACGATGTTGAGCGCCATGGGGCCGCCCATAACGCCGAGACCGATGAATCCGACTTTCAGCATTGCATTCTCCTCGATGTGTCGTACGTGGATCAGGAGCGCTCCGACCAGCGATCCATCTGCCAGAGCGGCAGACCGCGCAGGTCTGGCGTGTCGGTGCGCGTGAATTCAGCCTCGGCGGGCTTCGAGCCGAGGCGTTCGTAAGCCTGCTTGACCAGCGGCGCCGTGCGAGCGAAGGAGTCCTTGACCTGCGACCAGGCGAGCGGCTGGTCGATCACCTTGCTGTCGACGAGATATTTCGATGTCTCGAGCACGGCGCGCGCGTCGTTCTCGGTCGGCCATGACCAGCCGCGCAGGAACAGGACGTCGTCCTTGACCGCCTTGGCGCCGGCTGTCGCGTCGAGCTTCCAGTAATCCTTTACGAGCTGCGAGACGGCGCCGGGATCCATCGCCGACAGCGCGGCGACCGATTCCTGCTGCGCGACCAGAAAGGCGACGACGGCGTTCGGATGCGTTTCGGCGAGTTTGTTGTGCGTCAGCCAGAACGAGCGATGCAGGTAATAGCCGTCGGGATAGAACGGCGACTTCTTGACGGATGGCAGCAGAAGGCCCGCGCCCTTGCCGAGCGGGCCGTCATAATAGCCCTCCGTGTAGCCGAACGAATTCATCACGGCGACCGTGCCGCTGCTCTCGGCCGCGAGGAAGGCCGGATAGATCGCGCAGGACGCATCCATGCCGGTCGGCACTTGCGCTGCCTGCGCGAGCGTCGGCGTATTGACGATCCTGATGCCGTGATCCTTGGGATTGGCGCTGCCGAGCTCCCACCGCAGCATCTGAGAGAGCGCGTTGTAGGGATCGCCGCCCAGCAGCGCGCCGACGGTCTTGCCCTTGAGGTCCTGGATGGTGCGGATCGGCGACCCTTGGCGCGTCGCGATCACGAAGCGCAGGTGGCCTTCGCCGACGACCATCAGGCTGATCGGCAGTTTGGCGGATATGGCGCGGATGATTGGGGTGTTGCCCCACATGCCCATGTCGAGATTGCCGCCGACGATCGCCTCGACCATCGGCAGGGCGGTCGGATATTCGCGCCAGTCCACGGTCAGCGCGTAGCCGAGTTCCGCGGCGCGCTTTTCATAGAGCTTGTTGTTGATCATGTACTGCGTCATCGGCGAATTGCCGGCGGCCCAGGGGATGCGGCCGACCGAGACCTTCAGGGGCTGAAGCGCAGCCTGGCCGCGCGCCACCCACGGCGCAAAGATCGCGCCGCCGCCTGCCGCCGCGGTTCCGGTGATGAAGTGCCTGCGTGTCGTCGTCATGAGCGTTCCTCTATTTTCGTTGTCGTTCGATGGCGTCAGGCGATCGCCTGCAGCGCCTGGTCGCGGATCAGGCGCCAGATCTCGTCGGCGAAATGACCGAAGCGCGGATCGGCGCGGATCGATTCGTCGCGCGGGCGGGGCAGATCGATCGTCAGAATGTCGCGCACGCGGCCGGGATGACTGCTCATCACGACCACGCGGTCGGCGAGAAACACCGCTTCCTCGATGTCGTGCGTGATGAAAACCGTCGTCTTGCGCTGTTCCCTCGGCGCCGTTTCTCCCCAGATGCGCAACAGTTCGGCCTGCAGGATGATGCGCGTCTGCGCATCGAGCGCGCCGAGCGGCTCGTCCAGCAGGAGAATGTCCGGCCCGTTGGCGAGAAGCCGCGCGAGCGCGACGCGCTGGCGCATGCCGCCCGACAATTGATGCGGATATTTCGACTCCGAGCCCGTGAGGGACACGAGCTTGACGAATTCGGCGACGCGCGCGTCACGTTCGGCCTGCGACATCGACTTGCCCGGCGCGCCGTAATTGAGGCCGAAGCCGATGTTACCCTGCACGGTCTGCCAGGGATAGAGCGCGTAATCCTGGAACATCACGCCGCGATCGGGTCCCGGCCCGGCGATCGGCGCACCGTCTTTCTCCACGATGCCGGCGGTCGGCGCATCGAGGCCCGCGACGATATTGAGGATCGTCGACTTGCCGCAGCCCGACGGTCCGACGATGCACACGAACTCGCCTTGATCGATGTCGAGGCTGACGTCGGCGAGCGCAAGCGTGCGATGGCCGGTGCGCGGCGCCACGAAAGCCTTCGTGACGCCTTGCAGCCGCAGTTTCGGCCGATTGACCGCACCATTCATGTCAACGTCCTCCGGATTCAGATGCGCCAGGGCATGAGGCGTCGCTCCGCGACGCGGAACAGCCGATCGATCAGAAGCGCCACCACGCCCACGACGATCATGCACACGACGATGTTGTTGAGATCGATGCTGTAGGCGTAGAACACGAACATCATCTGTCCGAGTCCGCCCGACGAGCCGCCGCCCGACTTTGCGCCGACGGCGAGTTCTGCGGCGATGATCGCGGTCCAGGCGACGCCCATGGCGAGGCGGGCGCCGAGCATGATGCTCGGCAGCGCCGCCGGCAGCACGACCCTGAGAATCCGCGCATGCAGCGGGAGACCCATTGTGCGGGCGGCCTGAAGGAGCTTGCGGTCGACACGCGAGACGCCGTGGATCGTGTTGAGCAGGAGCGGAAAGAAAGCCGCATAGGCGACGATCGACAGCGCGGCCGGCGTGCCGGCGCCGAACCACAGAATCGCGATCGGCAGGATCGCCATCGGCGCGATCGGGCGGAAGCCTTCGACGATCGGATCGAGATTGCGGCTGACCCTGCGGCTCGATCCCATGAGCACGCCGAGCGAAACGCCGAGAACAAGCGCGATGAGAAAGCCGAGCATGACGCGGCCGAGGCTCTGCAAGGTCGCGCCCACGAGGCCGCCGCCGATCGCAAGCGTTTCGAAGGCCCGCGCCACCTGCGCCGGCGAAGGCGCGCGCGTATTGGCGGGAAGCGTCGACGCCCAGGCCTGCCAGACGAGGAGCAGAACGAGCGGCAGCGCCACGCCGCGCGCGACGGCGGCGATCGGGCGGGAGGAGAAGGATTGCGCGGCGACGGTCATGACGAATGTCCGGCTTCATCGACCCAGGGCGTCAAGCGGCGTTGCAGGGCGCGAAGACCGAGATCGCAGACGTATCCGATGACCGCGATCACCAGTATGAAGGCGAACACCTTCGGGCTCATGAGCAGTTCGCGGTACCATTCGATCGCAAACCCCAAACCGTTGGGCGCGCCGATCAGCTCCGCCGCGACGATCGCCGCCCATGCGCCGGCGAACGCGAGGCGGAAGCCGACGACGATCGCAGGCAGCGCGGCCGGCGCGACCACCTTCGCGAGGATCATCGGGCGCGCAACGCCCATCGTGCGCGCGGCGGCGATCAGTTTCGGATCGACGGAACGCACGCCGGAGATCGTGTTCAGCAGCAGCGCGAAGAACGCGACATAGACCATGATGAAGACGGGCAGGACGTCGCCGATGCCGAAGATGAAAAGGGCGAGCGGTATCCAAGCGATGCCGGAGATCGGGCGCAGCAGTTCGATCAGCGGATCGACGAAGGCGTCGATCTTGCGGTTGAGGCCCATGAGAAAGCCCAGCGGCACGGCGAGAACCACGGCGATCGCCAGGCTGACGACGAGGCGCGTGACGCTGACGAGCGCGTGTTCGGTGATCTCGCCCTCGGCTGCGAGGTCGAGAAAGGCCGCGCCCACGCGAAGCGGCGTCGGCAGCTGGATCGGGCTCGCCGTCCACACCGCGACGCCCTGCCACACGAGCAGCAGGATCGCGAAGGAGCGCAGCGGCGTGAAATCGATCCGCGCGAGCCAGCCCGGCACGCCGCCGGGCGAGGCGGCGCCGCGCCCGGAGCGCGCGCGGTCGCCCGTCTGCGCCGCGCCCCCGCCGACGTCGGTCGTGGCCTGGTCCATCTTCAGAGCGGCTGATGCGGACGGCGTCGCGCTCATGTCCGGCGTTTCCTCACGTGCCCTCGGGGGCGTTGGCTGCTAATATTATTTACAACTTGAAAGCTGTCAAATTGTTTTACAATCTTATTTCGTGACCGCCAGGAAGCCGCCGTCGACGTAGAGGACCTGGCCGTTGACGTAGGCCCCGGCGGCCGAGGCGAGCAGCAGCGCCGCGCCGCACAGGTCCTCGGGCTTTCCCCAGCGCTTGAGGGGAATCCAGTCGGCGACGAAATCGTGAAAATCCTTCTTGCCGGCCTCGCTGAACTCCGTGATCGTGTAGCCGGGCGCGAGCGCATTGACGGTCACGCCGGTCGCCGCGAGGTCGGCGGCGAGCGCCCGCGTGAACCCATGGATCGCGTTCTTGGCGGTGACATAGGGCGTCAGGATCGGCCGCGACACGTGGCCCATGATCGATCCCATGTTGATGATGCGGCCTGAACCCTGCTTCACCATGATTCGCGCCGCCGCCTGGGCCACGGTGAAGCAGGCGTTGATGTCGACGTCGATGACGCGGCGCCATTCCTCGATCGTGAGATCGAGAAAGTGCTTGCGGACGATGATCGCCGCATTGTTGACAACCACGTCGAGACCGCCGGCGCGCTCCGCGATTGCGGCGATGGCGGCTTGCGTCCGCTCGGCGTCCGTGACGTCGAGAATTTCGGTCGTGACGTCGGCGCCGGCCGCCCGCAGGTCGGCCGCACGCCTTTCGACGGACTCGTTGCGATCGGTCAGCACGAGACGCGCGCCGGCGGCGGCGAAGCCCGCCGACAGGCCTGCGGCAATGCCCCCGGCGCCGCCGGTGATGAGCACGACCTTGCCTTCGAGCGAAAACAATTTTTGCGGCGTAAGATGCGCGAACATGGCGTTTCCCCTTGAATTTCAGACAAGTCTGTTGGCGACAGCCTCGCCGGCGCGCAGGGCTTCGACGCTGTCGAGCAGCAGCTCGCCCATGCGGGTGCGGGTGCCGAGCGTGGAACTGCCGAGGTGCGGCTGGATGAACACGTTGGGCAGTTCGCGATAGGCCGGATGGATCGCGGGTTCGTTGTTGAAGACGTCGAGACCGGCGGCCGCTACGGCGCCCGATTTAAGGGCGGCGACGAGCGCATCGTCGTCCACGAGATCGCCGCGCCCGACGTTGACGACGATGGCGCCGGCGGGCAGCCGCGAAAGGTTCTGCGCGTTCAGAAATCCCTTGGTCTGCGGCGTCGACGGCGCGCACAGGACGAGGAAGTCGCTGACCGCAAGAAAGTCCTGGACGGTTTCGTGATAGATCGCGCCCTGTTCGAGATCGGCCGGGAGACGTCGGCGATTATGGTAATGGACCTCCATGTCGAAGCCGCCGCGCGCGCGCTGGGCGACGGTCCGGCCGATGCCGCCCATGCCGAAAATGCCGATGCGCCCGCCAGTGACGTCGCGCCCGAGCAGCAGCGTCGGCGACCAGCCCTGCCAACGGCCCTCGTAGATCAGGCGCATGCCTTCATGCGCACGGCGCGCGGCGCCGAGCATAAGCAGTATCGCCATTTCCGCGACCGCGTCGTTCAGCACGTCGGGCGTTCGCAGCACGGCGATCCCCCGCTGCCGGGCCGCTTCGATGTCGATGTGCTCATAACCGACCGACAGCGTGGCGATGGAGCGCACGCTGTCGGGCAGACGGCCGATCACCGCCTTGTCGATCCGGTCGGTCGCGGTGACCAGCAGCACGTCGGCGCCGATCTTCTCCGCGGCCGCGCCGATCGACTGCGCGCACATCGGCCGGTCTTCGTAATTGACCCAGCTTTCGCAGGTCGCCGCGATGCGCCGTGTGACGGGCTCGGGAAGAAGCCGTGTCACCACGATCCGGCAGCGCTGACTCGAGACGTCCGGCCCCATCGCTTCCCCTTGACCCCCTCGCCTAGTCGCCACGCTCCGCGGCCGGCCGACTGCGCCAATCTGTAGAGCGGAAATCCGTATTGTCAATAAAAATTACAAGTTTGAGTCCGCCGACGACAGCAGCGTTCTGCGGCTTAGCGCCGTCGAGGGGTTGCGGGCAGCGGGAGTTGCTCGCCAACGGCGCGGCGAAAGAGTCGCCCCGAATGGGAAACCGCGCACTGCGCACTCCACGACGCATTGGTGTCGGCTTGCGGCTCAAGCCGCTGATTGGCTAATGCGAGCAATTGTTGACATGCAGGCTGCTATCGCCGCCTGTCCTGGACGCCTTCGGCGCTCCGATCGCGCGGCCCGTCGGGCATTGGCTGATCATGGAGACGCCAGTCGTGAGCGACACGGGCTGCGCCGTGGCGCTACTGAGCGGCTATCTTGAGAGGACCTTGAAGCATCGCAAGCTCGCGTCACGACGCGTTTCGGCGAATCGGCACGACCCGCCACCAGGTGCGTGCGCCTCATCTGGAAGGCGACACTTCCTGCGTCTGCAATATTGACAGTTTCCGAAAGCAGACATCCCGAGCGTCCGAGAACGGTCAATGAACCAAGCCGCTCCGCGGCAGGGGCTACCCGCTTGGCGGCGGCTGAGGCCTGACGCTCGCGATTGCCTTCCGCTGGAAGGACTATCGCGTCCTCGTCAGCGCGCCGGGCGCGTCGAGAATGTCGCGCGCGCCGGCCTCCGAGCTCGCCCCCACATCCGGACGAGGCCGGCATCCGAAAGCCTCAACAATAGCAGCCCTCGGAAACGGGCCCGAAAGCAGTCCTCGTTACGATCCACCTCTCTCGACGATCCTGTACCCAACGCCCGGCTCGGTCAGGATGATGACCGGCGCCGACGGCTCGCGCTCGACCTTGGCGCGCAACTGGCCAATGAACACGCGCAGATATTGCGTGTCGTCGTTGTGCGCCGGCCCCCACACCTCGTTCAGGATCTGCCGGTGCGTGATCACGCGGCCGGCGCGGCGGACCAGCGCCAGCAGCAAGTCGTATTCCTTCGGCGTGAGCCGGATCGCTTCGCCGTCGCGTGAGATCTGCCGCCGTTCGGTGTCGACGACGAGGCCGCCGATCTCGAACCGCGCCTGCTGCGGCGTCGCGGGCGCGGCGTGGCGCAGCGCCGTGCGCAGCCGCGCCATCAGCTCGCCGATGCCGAAAGGTTTCTCGACATAATCGTCGGCGCCGAGATCCAGCGCCTCGATCTTCTCGGCCTCGCGATCGCGCGCCGAC
This sequence comes from Hyphomicrobiales bacterium, assembly GCA_028868735.1. Classification (GTDB taxonomy): domain Bacteria; phylum Pseudomonadota; class Alphaproteobacteria; order Rhizobiales; family Beijerinckiaceae; genus JAJXWB01. The sequence goes on from JAGWTW010000069.1 coordinate 12,590, forward strand.
AGGATGACGACCGGCACCTGCGAGAACGACCTGATGTCGCGCAGCACGTCCTTGCCGTCGCGATCCGGCAAGCCGAGATCGAGCACGATTGCGTCGGGCGCCTTGTTGACGAGCGCCTTCAGGGTTTCGGCGCCCGTCACCGCCGCGATCGGCTCGAAGCCCGCCGCGCTCAGCGCCAGACGGAGAAAGCGCTGGATCTCCGGTTCGTCGTCGACGACGAGAATGCGGCGTCCGTTCATGTCTCGGCTCCGGGCAGCGGCGGCGGCTCGACAGCAGGCAGGCGCACGACGATGCGCGTTCCCCGCCGTCGCGCGGCCGGGCTTTGCGCGATAATGACGCCGCCCATCGCCTCCACCAATCCCCTGCAGATCGACAGGCCGAGGCCCGTGCCGGCCTTGCGTCCGTCGCTGCGGCCACCGCGGTAGAATTTTTCGAATATCCTGTCGAGATCTGCGGGTTTCACGCCCGGTCCTTCGTCCGTGACGCTGAGGATCAGATCCTCGCCCTCGCGTCGCGCGTGAATTGCACTCTCGCCGTCGCCGCCATATTTCTGCGCATTGTCGAGCAGATTGAACAGGACCTGCTCCAGCAGGCGCGCGTCGCCGCGTGCGAACGGCAGGTCGGCGGCCAGGCTGACGCGGAGGCGGGCGTTCGGAAAGGCCTTGCGACAGCGCGCGACGGCGGACCTGACGACGTCTGCGACATCGACCCAGTCGCGACGCGCCTTCAGCCCGCCGGCCTCGATGCGCGACATGTCCAGGAGATTGGCGACGAAGCGCGACAGCCGCCCGGTCTCCTCCTCGATCGAGGCGAGGAGTTCGATGCGCTCGGCCTCGCTCATGTTGGCGCCGAGATCGCGCAGGCTGGACGCGGCGCCGGCGATGGCGGCGAGCGGCGTGCGTAGATCGTGCGACAGCGAAGCGAGCAGCGCGTCGCGCACCTTCTCGTTCTCCTCGAACGAGGTCGCCCTGGCGGCTTCGCGCGCCAGCAACGCGCGATCGAGCGCGATCGCCGTCTGGCCGAAGACGGCCGAGAGCGCGCGCTCGTCATCTTCAGACAGGGCGGCGGCTGCATCCGGCGGTTCGAAGCCGCAGACGGCGACCGTGCCGCGCGCGGTCTGCAGCGGCCGGAACTGGAAGCGCACGCGCGGCAGGGTTCCTGTCGACCATCCCGCCGGCTCGCCCTTCTGCTGCGCCCAGCGCGCGGCGCTCGCCTCGGCTGCGTCGAGTTGCACATCGGGCGGCCACGCCGCCTGCAGGGTCAATTCTTCGCCGGCGCTCGCGAGCAAAGTCACCTGTCGGCCGAGCGTGGCGTGCAGATGTGCGGTCGCGGCCCACATCACGTCGTCGGCGGTCGCCGCGCCGGATATCTTGCGCGAAAAATCATAGAGCGACTGAGTGACGGCCGCGTTCCGGATGACGCCCTCGCGCTGGTCGTGGATACGGCCGGCAAGCGAGCCTGTCAGCACGGCGACAGCCAGAAACACCAGCAGCGCGAGCAGTTCGTGCGGCTCAGCAATGGTGAAGGTGTAAACAGGCTGGATGAAAAAGAAATTATAGGCGAGGAAGGACAGGAACGAGGCGATCACCGCGGCGCGCACGCCAAACCGGACGGCGCAGAAAAGCACCGCCACGAGAAAGACCATCGACAGGTTCGGCAGGCGCAGGACTTCGCTCAGGCCCTCGCAAACGCCCACGGCGCCGGCGACGGCGAGCGCGGCGACGCCGGTTTCGACCGCCATGCGTTTGCCGGTCGCCATGCCGAATACGCGGCGCAGCGGCGGCCTCGGCGCCGCCGGCGCCGGTTGCGTGTGCACGAAATGTATCTCGAACTGGCCGGCGCGCCGCGTCAGCTCTTCGGCAAAGGAACGACCGAAGGCATGTTGCATGAAACTGCGCTCGCGCGCGCCGACAATGATCTGCGTGACGTTCTCGCGGCGCGCAAGGCGCAGAGTCTCCTCCACGAGATCAGCGCCCGACACCCGCCGCGTCTCGCCGCCAAGGCGCTCGGCAAGCCCCATGGCGGAGCGCACGTGTTCGGCCTTCTGCGCATCGGCGATTTCTCCCGGGCGTTCCAGATGAACGGCGATCCAGCCGGCGTTGAGGCTGGTCGCGAGCTGGCTCGCGCGCCGCACAATGCGTTCGGCGGCCGCATTCGGCGCGATGCAGGCCAGCAGGCGTTCGGAAGAGTTCCACGGTCCTTCGATCGCCTTGAGCCGGAGATAGTCGACCATCTGGTCGTCGACCCGGTCGGCGGTCCGGCGCAGCGCAAGTTCGCGCAGCGCTGTCAGATTGCCCGGCGTGAAGAAGCGCTCCGTCGCCCGCCGCGCCACTTCCGGCAAATAGACCTTGCCTTCGTGCAGGCGCGCGATCAGCTCGTCCGGCGTGATGTCGACAAGGACAACTGCGTCGGCTTCCTGCAGCACCTTGTCCGGCACGGTCTCGCGCACGACGATGCCGGTGATGCGCGAGACGACGTCGGCGAGGCTTTCGAGATGCTGGATGTTGAGAGCTGTCCAGACGTCGATGCCGGCATCGAGCAATTCCTCGACGTCCTGCCAGCGCTTGGGGTGGCGGCTATCGGGCGCGTTGGTGTGGGCAAGTTCGTCGACCACCAGCAGCTTCGGCTTGCGCGCCAGCGCAGCGTCGAGGTCGAACTCCTCGATGATGCGTTCGCGATAGGAGCTGGTGCGGCGCGGCAGCATTTCGAGGCCCTCGACCAGCGCGCCAGTCTCAATGCGGCCGTGCGTCTCGACGATGCCGATCGCCACATCGACGCCGTCGGCTTTCACCCGCCGGGCGTTCTGCAACATGGAATAGGTTTTTCCGACGCCGGGCGCGGCGCCGAGAAAGACTTTCAATCGCGCCCGGCCTTCGCGCTGGCTGCGGGCCAGCAGCGCCTCGGGGTCGGGTCTTCCGTCGTTTGGTCTGCGCGGCGAGGCCATGGGCGCCGACGCCTCCTCAGTCCGAACCTAGCTGATCTAGCGCCAGATTGATGCCCAGCACGTTGACCCGTGGCTCCCCGAGGATGCCGAACAGAGGCCGTTCAGTCTGGGCGGCGATCAGCGCCCGGAGCCTTTCCTCGGTGAGGCCCCGGGCTCTGGCGATGGCCGCGGCCTGCGCGCCGGCGTTTTGCGGGGTGATGTCGGGATCGAGACCGGATGCCGAGGTCGTCACCGCATCGGCGGGGATCGAGCCGGGGCCAGCCGTCGCCCGCCAAGCCTCGGCGTCGCCCCTCACGCGGTCGATCAGTTTCTGCGACGTCGGGCCGAGATTGGCGCCGGACGAATTGGCGGCGTTGTAGGGCGCATCGATCGTCTTGCTGGAGTCGGCGGGATCTGGCGCGCTGGTCGCCGACGGTCGGCCATGGAAATAGCGCGGCGAGGCGAAATTCTGGCCGATCAGCGACGAACCGACGATTTTGCCGCCGCGCAGGATCAAGCTGCCGTTGGCCTGCGCCGGGAACGCGACCTCAGCGACGCCAGCGACCGCCAGCGGATAGGCGACGCCCGTGATCGCTGTCAGCGCAGCGAGCAAGACGATCGCGGGGCGGATGTGCCGGGGCATGATCTTCTCCCTCAGGCCAGGTGGAGCGCTGCGACGACAATGTCGATCGCCTTGATGCCGACGAAGGGCAGAAGCAGGCCGCCGACGCCGTAGACGAGCAAGTTCCTGCGCAGCAGCGCCGCTGCGCCCACCGGACGATAGGCGACTCCTTTCAACGCCAGCGGGATGAGCGCGACGATGATCAGCGCATTGAAGATCACTGCCGACAGGATCGCCGATTGCGGCGAGGCGAGCCGCATCACGTTGAGCGCACCGAGTTGCGGATAGGTCGCGACGAACAGGGCGGGCAGGATCGCAAAATATTTCGCGACGTCGTTGGCGATCGAGAAGGTGGTCAGTGATCCGCGCGTCATCAGGAGCTGCTTGCCGATCTCGACAATCTCGATGAGCTTGGTCGGATTGGAATCGAGGTCGACCATATTGCCTGCCTCGCGCGCCGCCTGCGTGCCGGTCTGCATGGCGACGCCGACATCGGCCTGCGCCAGCGCCGGCGCGTCGTTCGTGCCGTCGCCGCACATGGCGATCAGGCGGCCGCCGATCTGCTCCTTGCGGATATAGGTCAGCTTGTCCTCGGGCGTAGCCTCGGCGAGGAAATCGTCGACGCCGGCTTCCGAGGCGATGGCCGCGGCGGTAACGGGATTGTCGCCGGTCACCATAACCGTGCGGATGCCCATGGCGCGCAGTGCGGCGAAACGCTCCTTGATGCTCGGCTTGACGATATCCTTGAGATGAATGACGCCCAGCAGGGCGCCGTTCCCGGCGACTGCCAGAGGCGTGCCGCCGGACGAGGCGACCATCTCGACCGCCTTGCGGAATTCCGGCGGCGTCTGCTCGAGCGGCAGACCGACATGGCGCAGGATCGAGTCGATCGCGCCCTTGCGGATGGAATGGCCAGGGAAATCCACGCCTGAAATGCGAGTCTGCGCCGCGAAGCGAACGATGACCGGCGTGGCGCCGGCGAAGTCGGGATCGGCGGCGCCGAAATCCACCCTCGCAAGGGCGACGATGGAACGGCCTTCGGGGGTTTCGTCAGCGAGGCTCGAGGCCAGCGCCGCGGCGGCGAGGTCGTGCTCGCTGACGCCCGCGACAGGCAGGAAGGCGGTCGCCATGCGATTGCCGAAGGTAATGGTGCCGGTCTTGTCGAGCAGCAGCGTATCGACGTCGCCTGCGGCCTCGACCGAACGGCCCGATGTCGCGACGACATTGAAGCGGATCAGCCGGTCCATGCCGGCGATGCCGATGGCCGACAACAGGCCGCCGATAGTCGTCGGGATGAGCGTCACCAGCAGCGCCACCAGCACGACGACCGGGACGTTTGTGCCGGAATAGCCGGCGAGGCCCCAGAGCGTCACCACCGCGATCAGGAATATCAACGTCATGCCAGCGAGCAGGATCGACAGCGCCAGTTCGTTCGGCGTCTTCTGCCGCTCGGCGCCTTCCACCAGCGCGATCATGCGGTCAATGAAAGTCGAGCCGGGCGCCGCCGTGACGCGCACCTTGATCCAGTCCGACAGCACGGTCGTTCCGCCCGTGACCGCCGAACGATCGCCGCCGGCCTCGCGGATGACCGGCGCGGATTCGCCGGTAATGGCGGATTCGTTGACCGAGGCGACGCCTTCGACGATCTCGCCGTCGGAAGGAATGATGTCGCCTGCTTCCACCAGTACGACATCGCCGACGCGCAGGTCGAGCGCGTTCACGCCCTGATAGAGGCCACCGAGGTTGATGGGATCGAGATAGCGCTTGGCGTGCGTGTCGCTGCGCGTGGCCCGCAGGCTCGCCGCCTGCGCCTTGCCGCGCCCTTCGGCGACCGCTTCTGCGAAGGTGGCGAACAGGACTGTGAACCACAGCCACAGCGCAATCTGGCCCGAGAAGAACGGCGCGCCGGCGCCGGTCGAGATTTCGCGCAGCCAGAGGATGGTGACGAGCGCCGCCACCACCTCGGTGACGAAGATGACGGGGTTGCGCATGAGGCGGCGCGGATCGAGCTTGCGAAAGGCGTCGAGCGCGGCGGCGCCCAGGATCTTGCCGTCCAACAGGTGTGGCGCGGATGCTTGCTTGGACATGATCGGCCCCCTAGAACGTCTTGCCGGCGAGCATCAGCACTTGCTCGACGATGGGACCGAGCGCGAGCGCGGGGAAGAATTGCAGGCCGCCGAGAATGACGATGACGCCGACGAGCAAGCCGACGAACAGCGGGCCGTCGGTCGGGAACGTGCCCGCAGATTGCGCGGCGCGCGTCTTGCCGACGAGCGAGCCGGCCATCGCCATGACGGGCACGACATAGGCGAAGCGGCCGAGCGCCATGGCTATACCGGTCGTGACGTTGAACCAGGGCGTGTTCGCGTTCAGACCGGCGAATGCCGAGCCGTTGTTCCCCGCAGCCGAGGAATAGGCGTAGAGAATCTCGCTCAATCCGTGCGGGCCTGCATTTGCGAGACTGGCGAGCGCGGCCGGCAGCATGGCGGCGACTGCCGAAAAGCCGAGAATGACGAGCGGCAGAATGAGAATCGCCAGCATGGCGAGCTTCATCTCGCGCGCCTCGATCTTCTTGCCGAGAAATTCTGGCGTGCGGCCGACCATGAGTCCGGCGACGAAGACCGAGAGGATAGCAAAGACAATCATGCCGTAGAGGCCGGAACCGACGCCGCCAGGCAACACTTCGCCGAGCTGGATCAGGAACAGCGGCACGAAGCCGCCGAGCGGCGTCAGCGCGGCGTGCATGGCGTTGACCGCGCCGCATGACAGCCCGGTCGTGACCGCCACGAACATGGCCGACATGGCCTGGCCGAACCGGACTTCCTTGCCTTCCATATTGCCCATCGCCGGATCGACGCCGAATTGCGCGAATAGCGGATTACCGGCCGTTTCGGCGCCGTAGACGACGAGCACGCCAGCGATCAGCAGCACGCCCATCGCCGCCAGCAACGCATAGCCTTGCCTGGGCAGGCCGACCATGCGGCCGAACGCGATCGGCAAGGCCGTCGAGACCACGAGCATCGCCCAAATCTGTAGCGCGTTGGATACAGCGTTCGGATTTTCGAACGGATGCGCCGAATTGGCGTTGAAGAAACCGCCGCCGTTGGTGCCGATTTGCTTGATCGCCTCCTGGCTCGCCATCGGGCCAATGGCGATCGTCTGTTTCGCGCCTTCGAGCGTGGCGGCGTCGACGGCGCCGGCGAACGTCTGCGGCGTTCCGAGCGCAACGAAAGCCAGCGCGACAACGAAGGAGAGCGGCAGCAGCAGGAACAGCGTCGCGCGGACCATGTCTACCCAGAAATTGCCGAGCGTGGCGGCGCTTGACCGCACAAAGGCGCGCGTAACGGCGAGCGCGAGCGCAATGCCGGTCGCCGCCGAGAGGAAGTTGTGCACGGCGAGCCCCGCCATCTGCGAGAAATGGCTCATCGTCGTCTCGCCGGAATAGGCCTGCCAGTTGGTGTTGGTGAGAAAGCTGATAGCGGTGTTGAAGGCGAGATCGGGCGGGACATTGTCGAACCCCCGCGGGTTCCACGGCAGCCAAGCCTGCGTGCGCAGGATGGCGTAGAGGCTGACGAAGCCGGAAGCGCTGAAGGCGAGCATCGCCAGGGTATAGGCGAGCCAGTCCTGCTCGCGCGCGGGATCGACGCCCGCGGCGCGGTAGAGAGCGCTCTCGACGGGGGCGACGAAGCGTAGGCCCTCGGAGGGGTTGTCCGAAAAGAGCGCCGCTATGTAGCGGCCGAGCGGCAGGGCCGCCGCAAGCACGAGGGCGAAGACGAGCGCAATTTGCGCGAGGCCAACGAGCGTCATGATCGCCTCGCTAGAAACGTTCGGGCTGAAGCAGCGCGACGACGAGGTAGATCGTCAGCGCGACGGCGACGGCAAGGCCGAGAACAGCTTCGAACATGGCCTCACACCCGCTCGAGTTCGCGGGCGTAAAGGCTCATCAGTGCGATGAGAGCGAGACCAAGCCCGGCGAAGATGAAATCCAGCATGGCGTCCTCCTGTGGAGGCTTGCAAGCTAGAACCCGCGCGCATCAGGCATCCATTTGGAATGCCCGCGGCTTGCATAAGGATTTCATAAAGGGAAAGCCCGAAAGCAGTCGCTCGGAACCTCCGAGATGGGTCGGGCGTTGCCGGACGGCGCGGCGACGGAATCTCTCTTCGACTTGAATTCGTACATACGCGAGCAAGGCTGCCGGAGTTCAGTCCGAACAGGTTTCGTAGCGTTCGGCCATCGCATGCCGATAACGAGCACGGCCGAACGCTTCCATCCCACTCGCCGCTTCGACCTCACATCGGCGGGGTCAAGACGTCAGGCCGGGCGGCACCGGCGTGTAGAGTTTTTTCATGGCTAGCTTCGCCATTACTTCCTCAGGTCCGCCCATGCTCTCGATCAGCTTGCGCTGCGCCTCGTTGGCGCGCGAATCTTCCTTCTCCGGATCGACGATCTTGCGAAGGTCGGCTTCGAGGTCGCGGAGCGCGTCGGCGTATGCGGCTTCACCGGCAAGATTGGTCGTCTCCTCCGGATCCGCCTCGAGGTCGAACAGTTCGGGCCGGAAGCCGACGTAGTAGATGAACTTGAAGCGACCCTTGCGGATCATGTAGGAGGCCGACGGCGAACCTGCCGCGTGATATTCGCTGAAGACGATGCGCTCGCGTTCGTCCGGCGCATTGGCGAGATCGAACAGCGAGCGGCCCGGTAGGCCGTCGGTTGCGGGCAATCCGACGCCGTCGAGAATAGTTGGGTAGATATCGACCAGCGCCGCCGGCGTGTTCGTCGTCTTGCCGACCGGGACGCCGTCGCCGACAATGATCAGCGGAATGCGCGCCGCCTCCTCGTAATGGTTCGACTTTCCCCACAGGCCGCGGGCCCCGGCGTTCTCGCCGTGGTCGGACGTGTAGACGATGCGCGTCGTATCGCGCAGGCCGGCGGCGTCGAGCGCGTCGAGCACGCGCCCGACCTGCGCGTCCATGAAGCTGACGAGACCGAGATAGGCGGAGATGGCCGCCCTTTGCTGCTGCTTCGTCATGATGCTGGATGCGACGAGCTCGGCCAGCCAGGGATGGCATTCGAAACCGGACTCCGGCCCGAACTTGGCGTCGGGCATTTCGTCGACCGGGTAGAGATCGCAATATTCCTGCGGCGCGATCAAGGGATAGTGCGGCGTGACGAAGCTGACGAACAACGTCCACGGTTTGTCGGACCCGGCTCGATCGTGCAGCCATTGCGTCGCAATATCGGCGACCTTCCGATCATACCGCGTGTACTCGCTTTCGCCGGGACCGGCGTGTTCGATGATGGCCGCGCGCCGGCCTCGCGGACGCACGAAATCCTTGAACTGGCCGCGGATCGACAGGTGGATCATGCCGACGCCGTTCGCGATGTGCATGGGAATGTGCTGGCGGTCGAAACCGGTGTCGTCCTGCTCGCTGCGGTAATGCAGCTTCCCGATCGATTCCACCGGCAGGCCCGCCTGCTGCAGCCTGTGGCCCCAGCTCGGCGTGCGCCCGTCATAGGCGATCGAATTGTCCCAGCATTCGATGTCGTGCACGTAGCGGCCGGTGGCGAAACTCGCGCGCGCCGGCACGCAGATCGGGCAATTGGTGTAGCCTTCGGCGAACAGCGTGCCCCGCGCCGCGAGCGCGTCTAGATTGGGCGTCTTCGCGAGTTTGTGGCCTACGCATCCCATCATCCGCGCGTTGTGCTCGTCTGACATGATGACGAGCATGTTCTGAGCCTTCATACGGTCCTCCCGATCCTCTCGCTGCGGTCCGGCGCCGACCAGGCGCCCGGCGGTGATCGGGACAGACAATGACATACCGCCATAGGCGCGGGCTACCGGCCGGCGGCCTCTCACGTCCTGCGCGCCAGCCGGATTTTCGATTCTGTCGGGACTTTTACAGATTTCGACCGCGCCCAACCGTTACCACTCACTCCGTCACAAGGATGGGAGGTCGTCCGGCATGGGCGAGCGCAATTTCAACATTCCTGCATCGGGCTATCTCGAGGCATTGCGGCGCAATGGCGTCGACCACTTCGTCACCGTGCCCGACTGGGTGCAACTGGGCCTGCACGACCGCGTCGAGCGGGGGGTGGAAGGTCTGTCGCTCGTGCGTTGCTGCAATGAGGACCAGGCGGTCTGCGTCTCGGCCGGTCTGAGGATCGCCGGCAAGAAGCCGGTGACGGTCGTCCAGAACCAGGGGCTCTACGCCTGCATCAATACGATCCGCGCCGTCGGCCTCGACGCCTCGCTGCCGATCGTCTTCCTGGTCGGCCAGTTCGGCCGCGAATTCTCCAATTTCGGCCAGGACCCGTCCCTGTCCTCCCGCAACACGGTGAAGTTGCTGGAGCCGGTTCTGAACGCGCTCGGCGTGAAGTTCTGGCGCCTCGAGGACGAGAACGATCTCGGCCGCATCGACGAAGCCTTCGCTTACGCGGACAAGGAGAGCCGTCCGGCCGTGCTGATCGTCGGCTCTCCGACGGGCTGGAACTGAGGGGACGACGATGAATCTACTGCAAGCCTGCACCGTCATTGAAGGCGCCCGCAAGGACGCCGTTCTCGTCGCGACCATGGGCGCCATGTTCGCCTTCGATGCGCTCAAGGCGGCGCAACCGCGCATCAGCTCCGTGCCTCTGATGGGCGGCGCGGCCAGCCTCGGACTGGGTCTGGCGATCGCCGAGCCGACCCGCAGGATCGTCGTGGTCGACGGCGACGCCAGCCTTCTGATGCAACTCGGCGGCCTCACCACGGTGGCCGACCGGCAACCCGCCAATTTCGTGCATTTCGTCGCCCGCAACGGCGCGCAGTTCGCTGGCGCCGCCAATCTGGCGACGCCGGCCGAAACCTGTGTCGACTACGCCGGTCTCGCAGCCGCCGCCGGCTATCGCCGGACCTACAGGTTCGAGGACGAGGCCGCACTCGCCTCGCATATCGACGAAGTGCTCGGCGGAATCGGCCCGACCTTCGTCGAGCTGCGTGTCGTGACGCCGCCGCCGATTCCCGGCGCGCCGTTGAAGATGGAAATTCCGGACTTGCAGTTCCAGCGCATGGGCATGGAAGCCCGCGCTCTCTCCGCCTGGTTGAAGGAACACGCCCATGGCTGACACACGCGCCGAATACGTCGTCGTCGGAGCAGGCTCGTCCGGCGCGGCGCTTGCGACGCGCCTCGCTTCGCGAACGTCGGGCAAAATATTATTGCTGGAAGCGGGCGCAACGCGCGACAAGGACTTCTGGATCAAGACGCCGGTCGGCATCGCAAAGATCCTTCAAGATC
>JAGWTW010000070.1 GCA_028868735.1 Hyphomicrobiales bacterium
CGATGTAGGCGATGCCCGAGATCAGCGCCAGCGAGGCAAACGCCAGGGCCAGGGCGGCGATCAGCGGCAGGCGGAGAGGACCGCGCGGCGGCGCCACGGCACGCGGCGGCGTATTGGCACGCGGCGGTACGTTGGCGTGCCGGGTCATGGCGTCGGTTGGCTCGGTCGTCGTCAAGTCAGGGCATCATATGGGGCCCTGACCGGGAAGGCGAAAGGGGCTGCAACTGCAGCCCCTCTGTGGATCACGCGGCGGCGCGGATGGCCGCCTGCTTGACCTTGCCGTCGACGTGGCCCTCGAACTGCTGGAAGTTCTTCTCGAAGCGCTGCGTCAGGTCGCGGGCCGTGCTGTCGTAGGCCTTCTTGTCCTTCCAGGTGTTCCGCGGGTTCAGCACGTCGCCCGGCACCTCCGGGCAGGCGTTCGGCACCTGCATGCCGAAGTGCGGATCGGTCGAGGAGGCGATCGAGGCGAGCGTGCCGTCGAGCGCCGCCTTCACCATGGCGCGGGTGTACTTGATCGACATGCGATTGCCGACGCCGAAGCCGCCGCCCGACCAGCCGGTGTTGACCAGCCAGCACTTGACGTGCTGCCGGGCCATCTTCTCGCCCAGCATCTTGGCGTAGACCGTCGGGTGCAGCGGCATGAACGGCGCGCCGAAGCAGGTCGAGAACGTCGCCTGCGGCTCCGTCACGCCTTTTTCCGTACCGGCGACCTTGGCGGTGTAGCCCGACAGGAAGTGGTACATGGCCTGGCTCGGATCGAGCTTGGCGATCGGCGGCAATACGCCGAAAGCGTCGCACGTCAGCATCACGATGTTTTTGGGATGATGCGCGCGACCGGTCGCCGACGCGTTCGGGATGAAGTCGAGAGGATAGGCGATGCGTGTGTTCTCGGTCTTCGAAGCGTCGTCGAAATCCGGAACGCGCGTGATCGGATCGAGCACGACGTTTTCCATCACCGTGCCGAAACGCTTGGTGGTAGCGAAAATCTGCGGTTCGGCTTCCTCGGACAGCTTGATCGCCTTGGCGTAGCAGCCGCCCTCGAAATTGAAGATGCCGTCCTTCGACCAGCCGTGCTCGTCGTCGCCGAGCAGCACGCGATCGGGATCGGCCGACAGCGTCGTCTTGCCGGTGCCGGAAAGGCCGAAGAACACGGCCGCGTCGTTGTGGCCGCCGACGTTGGCGGAGCAATGCATCGGCATCACGTGCTGCGCGGGCAGAACGTAGTTGAGATAGGTGAACACCGACTTCTTCATTTCGCCGGCGTAGCTCGAGCCGCCGATCAGCACGATCTTGCGGGTAAAATCGATGGCGATGACCGTCTCGGAGCGGCAGCCATGGCGCTTGGGATCCGCGCGGAAGGAGGGAAGATCGACGATGGTCAGATCGGGAACGAAGCCGGCGAGTTCGTCGCGCTCGGGCCGGATCAGGAGCGTGCGGATGAACAGCGAGTGCCAGGCGTATTCGGTGAAGACGCGCGTCTTGACGCGGTAGTGATGGTCGGCGCCGCCGTAGAGGTCCTGTGCGAAAAGGTCCTTGCCTTTGGCGTGGGCGATGAAGTCGGCGAGCAGGGCGTCGAAGTTCTCCTTCGTCATGCGGCCGTTGTTGTCCCACCACACGGTGTCATGGGTCAGCGCATCGTCGACGACGAACTTGTCCTTGGGCGAACGGCCGGTATGCACGCCGGTCTCGGCGACGATCGCGCCGCCGGCAGCGAGCGTCGCTTCCTTGCGGCGCATCGATTCTTCGTAAAGAAAGGGCGCTTCGAAATTGTAGGCTACGCCCGCCAGGTCCTTGAAGCCGAATTTGTCGGCGCCATACGCAGGATTGAAATCGCCAGTCTGTTTCATGCGCGTCTCCCGCCCGGTCGACCGCGGCATTGGAGATTCGCCGCTCGACCGTATCGTGTCACAAGAATGAAAATCGCGCGACGTTTAGTCGGCGGGGCCGCCAAGAGCAAGCCATCCCAAGGACTAGCCGACAGATAGTCTCAACGGGCGGTTACGATTTTCCGTCTTCTTGCGCTGCAGCAGTGCGCGCTTTGCCTGCGAGTTCGACCAGCGTTGCGCGAAGGTCCGTCGCGTTGGTTATGCGTCCGGGAAAGAAAATACGGGCCGTCCGGTCGCCGGCCGTCAGATCCAGACCTTCTGGATCAATGCCGGTAGCATGCCAGCGGCCGTCTCCCTGTCCCGCCAGGCGGGCGGCATAGAGTCGCAGGGCGTCCGCATGATCCGTGTTGAGATGGGCCAGCGCTCCGGCCTCCGCTCGCATGAGATCCTCCGCGCCGGAAACATCGGTCAGGATCGCTGTCGGCTCGAAATCCGCGGCGCGCGCGAACCCGCCATTGAGATGGAATCCTGCGACTTTCATGCGCCAGAACGAGAAGTCCGGGAAGTCCGCGTAGAGCTCGGACTTGGGATGCCGTGCGAGGAACCGGGCGCGCAGATCCGGAGCAGGGTCGCGGATGATTTCTCCCGAAACCGTCAGCCGGGGATGCGCCAGCGGATCGCCCTTGCCGGTCTGCGTCAGCAGGATCGATGCGGCAGGCCGCGCCTCCAGATTGCGGGTGTGGACGGCAAGGCGGGACATCAGAAGCACGGGCGAGCCGTCGGCGGCGGTCGCGACGTTGACGAGCGTGGCGAAGGGAAACCCCCTCGCGTCGAGGGTGGCCAGGGCGCCGGCGCGCACGGTGCGCAACAGCCGCTTGGACTCCTCGATGAACTCCCGGACCTGTTCCGGGGACGGCTGCGGAAGCTTCGGCTGGAGGGGTTCGCTGGTCACGGGGTCGCTTTTCGGGGCAGGAAGGCCTATATCTGACCGAGGTATGTCGCATTTTGGCCTGAAACCGCCAAGACATTCCGGCCGCCGTTCAGGGCGCGTTCAGTCCGGACGCCCCAACCTGCCGCCGGCATCCGATGGCGCTCCGCCGGCGGAGCGCCCGTTTGAGGATCGCACACCTACATGCCAACGATCGCACTGGTCGACGACGACCGTAACATCCTGACATCCGTTTCCATCGCGCTCGAAGGCGAGGGATACAGGGTCCAGACCTACACCGACGGCGCCGCCGCGCTCGACGGCCTTCGCACCAATCCGCCCGACCTCGCCATCTTCGACATCAAGATGCCGCGCATGGACGGCATGGAGCTTTTGCGTCGACTGCGGCAGAAATCGGATCTTCCGGTCATTTTCCTCACCTCGAAGGACGAGGAGATCGACGAATTGTTCGGCCTCAAGATGGGCGCGGACGATTTCATCCACAAACCGTTCTCGCAGCGCCTGCTGGTCGAGCGCGTGAAGGCGATCCTGCGCCGGGCTAATCCGAAGGAAGCGGCCGCGCAGAAGGAATCCGAGGTCAAGCTGCTCGAACGCGGCGCGCTGCGCATGGATCCCGAGCGTCACACCTGCACCTGGAACGGCCAGCCGGTGACGCTCACCGTCACCGAATTCCTCATCCTGCAGGCGCTCGCCACGCGCCCCGGCGTCGTCAAGAGCCGCAACGCATTGATGGACGCCGCCTATGACGATCAGGTCTATGTCGACGACCGCACGATCGACAGCCACATCAAGCGGCTGCGCAAGAAATTCAAGGCCGTCGACGACTCGTTCGAAATGATCGAAACGCTTTATGGCGTTGGATATCGTTTCAAGGAAGCCTGATCATCGTTGCTGGACGCAAGGAGTAGATGAGCGTCGGAACCCAAACGGAACCGGCGGTCGGGCGGCCGATCCGTCGATTGAAGCGGCTGGTGCGTCTGCGCCAGATCTGGCGGGGCGTTCTTGCGCGCTTCTCGTCCTCGCTCACGCGCCGCATCATAGTCCTCAATCTCGGCGGCCTGTTCGCCCTGCTGCTCGGCTTCCTCTACCTGAACCAGTTCCGCGCGGGCCTGATCGACGCGCGGCTGCAGAGCCTTCAGATCCAGGGCGAGATTATCGCGGCCGCAATCGCCTCGTCGGCGACGGTCGAAACGGATTCGATCGCGATCGATCCGGAAAAGCTGCTGCATCTGGCGCCCGGTCAGAGTTACGGCCCCTCCGACGAGCAGACGCCGAGCCTCGAATTCTCGATCAATCCCGACCGGATCGGGCCGTTGCTCCACCGCCTCGTATCGCCGACGCGCACCCGCGCGCGGGTCTACGACCGCGACGGCTACATGCTGCTCGACTCCAAATCTTTGACGAGCCGCTCGACGATTCTGCGATCGGATCTTCCCGCGGATACGCGGTCCTCGCCGAATGTCTTCGTGCGCCTTTGGAACGACGTGAAGAACCGCTTCTCGAGCGGCGCCTCGACGACCGAAGAAGATTTCGGCGAAAGCGACGGGCGCGCCTATCCCGAAGTTTCGCGCGCGCTCGCGGGCGGCGAGGAATCGGTCGTGCGCGTCAATTCCCGCGATGAAACCGTGGTCTCGGTCGCTGTTCCGATCCAGCGCTTTCGCGCCGTGCGCGGCGCCTTGCTTCTGTCGACGCAGGGCGGCGACATCGATGCGATCATCGCGTCAGAACGATGGGCGATCGTGCGGATCTTCGTCGTGTCCGCTGGCGTGATGCTTCTGCTCTCGCTGTTTTTCGCCGGCACCATCGCCGAACCGATCAGGCGCCTCGCGGAAGCCGCCGAACGCGTACGGCGCGGCGGCAAGTCGCGTCAGGAGATACCCGATTTTTCCGATCGCTCCGACGAGATCGGCCATCTCTCCGGCGCGCTGCGCGACATGACGGGCGCGCTCTACCAGCGCATCGAGGCGATCGAGAGCTTCGCCGCCGACGTTGCGCATGAGTTGAAAAATCCGCTGACTTCGCTGCGCAGCGCCGTCGAGACCTTGCCGATCGCCAGGACCGAATCCTCGCGCGACCGTCTTCTCGAGGTCATACAGCACGATGTGCGCCGTCTCGACCGATTGATCAGCGACATTTCCGACGCTTCGCGGCTCGACGCCGAACTCGCCCGCGCCGATGTCAGGGAGGTCGACCTCTCGCAGGTGCTTCAGGCGGTCGTCGGCGTTGCGCAGGGCGTCGACCGCGGCGACGGCGTGTCCGTCGTGCTCGATATAGCCAGGCCGCCCGCAGGCGAACCCGGCCGCAAGCCCTGGACCGTGGTCGCCCATGATTCGCGTCTCGGACAGGTGTTCAACAACCTCATCGACAATGCCCGTTCGTTTTCGGCCGAGGGCGGGCAGGTGCGCGTGAGCCTGCGTCCGGCGCGCGGGCCCGCCGCCGCCGGCCAGTCGCGCGACGGGTTCGAGGTCGTGGTCGACGATGACGGGCCGGGCATCCCCGCCCACGCTTTCGAGCGCATCTTCGAGCGCTTCTACACGGACAGGCCGAACCAGGGCTTCGGGCAGAACTCGGGATTGGGACTTTCGATCTCGCGACAGATCGTGGAGGCGCACCAGGGACGAATCCGCGCCATGAACCGGAAGTCGGCGCTCGATCCCGACAAGCCTGCCGGCGCGCGCTTTGTCGTCTGGCTGCCCGCCGCCGCATGACGGAGCCTGCGCCGCCGAGCGTCCATGCCGTCGCCGTGATCGCGCGAGAGGTCGGCGTTCTCATCCGCGGTCGCTCCGGCGCAGGAAAATCCCGGCTTGCCGAGGAGATTGTCGCCGCCGCCGCGGCGCGCGGCTGGTTTGGCCGTCTGGTGGCCGACGACAGGGTGCGCCTCGCCGTGCGCGGCGACCGCGTTATCCTGTCTCCGCATCCCAGAATTGCCGGCCTCGTCGAGCGACGGGGCCAGGGCGTGTTCCCGGTCGCTCATGAGGGGACTGCAGTCCTGCGGCTCGTGATCGACCTGGTCGATCGCGACGGCGATCTCGCGGACGCGCCCCGCTATCCGACGAAAGACGAATCACGTGCGCGGATCGAGGGGGTTCCCGTCCCCAGGCTCGCGATTTTCATCGGCGACGAGGGCGCAGCATCGACTGCGATCCGACGAATCGCTGATTTCGGCGCCTAAAATGGTGGCGAAAAGACGCATTTCGCTTGCCAAGTCCGCGCCGACGAACAAAATGGCCGCCCGCCGCCGGACCTTTTTGGCGCCGTTCGGACATAGTGGATAAATTAATGGTTTCCGGGGAGCCTGCCGACCAGCGCGGCCCCTGCGGGATAAGGGTCGACATGGACGGTTGCGTCAGATGATCGGTATGGTCCTTGTGACCCATGGCTGCCTCGCGACGGAATTCCGCGCCGCCCTCGAGCACGTCGTGGGCCCGCAGAAGCAGCTCGCCACGATCACGATCGGCCCTGAGGACGACATGGAAAAGCGGCGCGGCGACATCATGGACGCCGTCAAGTCGGTCGAGTCCGGGCAGGGCGTCGTACTACTGACGGACATGTTCGGCGGTACGCCGTCCAATCTGTCGATTTCCGTCATGAACGGCGCGAAGGTCGAGGTGGTGGCCGGCATGAACCTGCCGATGCTCATCAAGCTGGCCTCCGTGCGCGACCATTCCAATCTCGAGACGGCGGCGGCGCAGGCCCAGGACGCCGGCCGCAAATACATTCAAATCGCCAGCCGGGTCCTCAGTGGAAAATGACCATGGATGACGGCTGCGACGATTGCCCCCCTAACGCTCCGGCGCCGGAGGGGGCGATCGTGCGCGAACTGCCCATCGTCAACAAAAAGGGCCTTCATGCGCGGGCGACGGCCAAATTCGTTCAATGCGTCGAAAATTTCGATTGCGAGGTCACGGTGTCGCGTTGCGGCGAAACGGTCGGCGGGACCTCCATCATGGGCATATTGACGCTCGGCGCGGGCATCGGAACCACGATTCAGGTCGCAGCCGTCGGCCCGCAGGCCGAACACGCCATCGAGGCGATCACCAAGCTCGTCGCCAATCGATTCGGCGAAGACGAATAGTCAGGCCGCTCGTATTCTCGTCGCGAGCGGCGCCGGGCGCATGAGCGCCCCGGGCGCCGGAATCGCGGGCAGGCCGTTCTCGATATCGTCCGGCCAGCCGAACAGATAGCCTTGCATCGACCCGACGCCCGCTGCGCGAAGCGCATCGTATTGAGCCGGCGTTTCGACGCCCTCGGCCGTTATTTCTACGTGAAAGGCGCGCGCGAGCTCGACGGTGGCCGATACGATCGCGGCCGAACCCGCGTCGCGTG
Source organism: Hyphomicrobiales bacterium (assembly GCA_028868735.1). Taxonomy (GTDB): domain Bacteria; phylum Pseudomonadota; class Alphaproteobacteria; order Rhizobiales; family Beijerinckiaceae; genus JAJXWB01. The sequence goes on from JAGWTW010000070.1 coordinate 7,102, forward strand.
CCACGTCGGCGACGAAGGAGCGGTCGATCTTCAACCGGTCGAACCGGAATTGCTTGAGATAGCTGAGCGACGAAAACCCCGTGCCGAAATCGTCGAGCGCGATCGATATGCCGCATTCCCTCAGCTTGCCGAGCGATCCGAGCGTATTGCCGCGGTTCTGTAACAGCGCGGTCTCTGTGATTTCGATTTCGACGCGATGACTAGCAAGGCCTGCGCTGTCGATCGCGCGCGTCAAAGCTTCGACAAAGCCGTGCGATGCGAGTTGGAGCGGCGAGACGTTGACGGTAAGCCCTACTTCCTCCGGCCATGACGCCGCCGCGGCGCAGGCGCGCCGCGCCGCCCATTCGCCGAGCGCGTCTATCTGACGCGTTTCTTCCGCGAGGCCGACGAATTCCTGCGGCGGAATGAGGCCGCGAACCGGATGGCGCCAGCGCAGCAGCGCCTCCATCTGGCGGATCTGCCGGCTCTTCGCATCGACGATCGGCTGATAGACGAGATAGAGCTCGTCATTTGCTATGGCGTTCGCAAGATCCACGGCGAGTTCGCGCCGCGTGACCGCGTCGCGCTCCATGTCGGGCGCGAACATGCGCATCCGGTTGGCGCCGTCCGCTTTTGCCGCGTAAAGCGCGAGATCGGCGCGGCGCAACATGTCGTCGGTCGAGATCTGCCGATCTTCATGAATGGCGACGCCGATGCACGCGCCGATCGTAATGGTCTCTCCGTGCACGGAGTAGGGCCGCGAAATTTCGGCGATGAGGCGGCGCGCCGCGCTTTCCGGATCGACGAAGCCGGTGTCGACGACGCCCCAGGCGAGCGCGAATTCGTCGCCGCCGAGACGTGCGACGACGTGCGCGTAAGGCGCGGCGGCAAGAAGACGTTGCGCGCATTCGCGCAGGACGATGTCGCCGGCTATATGGCCGAAAGTGTCGTTGACGGGCTTGAAGGCGTCGAGATCGATCAGCAGCAGAACGACATGCTTGTAGGCGTCGCCGATCTCGCGTTTCAGTGATTGCAACGCGCTCAGGAACAACGCGCGGTTGCCGAGCTGCGTGAGTTCGTCGTGCATCGCCATATGCGCTATGCGCGAATTCGACTGCTCACGCTCCGTCACGTCCTCGTGCGTGACGACGAGGCTGCCGTCCGGGCAAGCCGCGTGATTGACGAGGATCGAACGCCCGTCGGTCAGATGGTCGATGCGCTGGTCGGTGAAAGTCCGTCCCATCGCATTGCGCACATAGGCTTCGGGCGTCTGGCCTGCATAAAAGCCCTTGGCCGACCTCATGAGCAGAATGTCGCGCGCAGGCGTTCCCGGCGGTATTTCCTCCGGCGCGAGCGCGTACATTCTCGCGTAGCGCGTATTCGAAATGACCACCCGGCCCGCCTTGTCGAAGACGACGAGCCCCTGCGACATGTTTTCGAGCGCCGTTGCAAAACGCTGGTTCGACAATTCGAGAGCGGTCGATTGCGCGCGCAACGCCGCCTCTTTTTCCGCGACCCTGCGGAACTGGATTTGCAAGGCGCGCATCAAAATGGCCGCGATGGCCAGCGCCAGGGACGTGCAAACCGCGATCGCCAGGACTTGATTGCGCCAGTGCGCGAGGGCCGCCGCGCGCGTAACCGACACTGTAACGACGAGATCGGAGAAAGGAACAGGGTTGACGGCGATGATGCGGCGTTTCTGATCGAATGCGCTCACGGCTTCGTAGACGCCGCCGCCACCTGCGACGACGCCGTACCAGGCCGACGTTTGCGGCAAACGCTGTCCGATGGCGCGGGCCGTCGAGGGATAGCGCGAAAGAATCGAGCCGTCGCGCGTCAGGAGCGCGAAGCTTCGATCGGGCATCTCCGAAAGCGGCGAATAGGTGCTGACCAGCGCCTCGGGCGTTACGCCGATCCGGGCGACGCCCAGAAATTTGCCATCCGAGGATGCGAGGCGACGCGTGAAGTCCACCACCATCGCGCCGGTCGTGTCGCTTACGTGAGGAACGCCGATCATGGTCTCCCGTGCGCTGTCCCGCCCGGGTTCGTCGCGGGCAGGATAGAGCGGGCCACGCCAGTCGCGCGCGCGGCCGCGGGAATTGACGAGCGTCACGCCCCCCTGATCCTCGATTTCGATCGCATCGATTGCTGCGCGCCGGTCCGCGATCGCCGACAACGAACGCGCGGTTTCGGCGGACCGCGCCAGCTTCTGGAATTGCTCCTCGTTGTCCGTGACGACCGTGGCCATGGCCTCGTTCAGCGCCAGATCGAGCGACTGCGCGGATTGGCGGACCTGCCCGCCGAGCATTCGGGCGAGCGCGGCAGTCTGGCGCTGCGCTTCGGCCAGCGCGTCTTCTCGCAGTTTGAAGGCGGCTACGCCTGCGGCGAGCAGCGACAGCAGCGTGACGCCGCCCGCCAGGCCAAGAATTCGCCGGAAGCTGTCGCTGTTCACATGTCGCCCTTCCGCCGGGTCGCCATCAACCCGACGAATATGAGCGCCAAGCCTTTCGAAAAAGTTGAGCCGACCCGTAAGTTAAGACAGAATTGTCCGAGATTACATTGCGTTACGTCACCTGCCGACGTATCTGCGCCGCCACTCGACAAGGCCCGCGGTCGAGCCGTCGAGCGCTGCGAGCGACTGTCCCGCCTTCTGCACGATCGGCACGAGCCGGTTGCACAATTCCTTACCGAGCTCGACGCCCCACTGGTCGAATGGGTTGATGTCCCAAATGACCGATTGCACGAAGATCTTGTGCTCGTAGAGCGCGACCAGCCGGCCGAGCGCGCGCGGATCGAGCTTTCGGTACATGAAGGTCGAAGTCGGTCGGTCGCCGACGAACGTCTTGTGCGGTGCGAGCGCGGCGATCTCGGCTTCCGACGCCCCCTGCTTGCGCAGCGCCTCGGCGGCTTCCGCCGTGCTGCGCCCGCGCATCATGGCTTCGCTCTGCGCGAGGCAATTGGCGACGAGCAGCGCATGATGGCCGGCATCGGCGTCATTGGGCTCGGCGGCGACGAGAAAATCGATCGGCGCGACGTCCGTGCCCTGGTGCAGAAGCTGGAAGAACGCGTGCTGCCCGTTGGTTCCGGGCTCGCCGAAGACGAACGGGCCCGTGCGCATGTCGGCCGGCGAGCCGTCGCGACAAACGTGCTTTCCGTTCGATTCCATATCGAGCTGTTGCAGATAGGCCGGAAAGCGGCCGAGACGCTGGTCGTAGGGAATGACGAGATGCACGTCGTCGCCCCAGAGGTTTCGGCGCCAGACGCCGAGCAGGCCCATCAGCACGGGAATGTTGCGATCGAGCGGCGCCGACACGAAATGCTCGTCGACATCCTGTCCGCCGCGCAAGAATTCCTCGAAGCGCTCGGGGCCGATCGCGATGACCAGCGAAAGCCCGATCGCCGACCACATGGAATAGCGGCCGCCGACCCAGTCCCAGAAACCGAATACGCGATCGGGTCTGATTCCGAATTCGGCGACTTTGTCGAGCTTCGTCGAGACGGCTGCGAAATGATCGGCGACAGCCGCCTCGCCGAGCGCATCGGCGACGAATTTGCGCGCGGAAGCCGCATTCGCCATCGTTTCCTGTGTCGTGAATGTTTTCGAGGATACGATGAACAAGGTCTTCGCGGGATCGAGCGTCTTGAGCGTATCGCCGAGATCGGCGCCGTCGACGTTCGAAACGAAATGCGCGCGCAGATGCGGCGAGGCGTAAGGCGACAGCGCGCGGGCGGCCATCGCCGGTCCGAGATCCGAGCCGCCGATGCCGATGTTGACGACGTCCGTGATCTTGTCGCCGCGCGCGCCGCGAATCGCGCCGGAGCGCACCGCGTCGGCGAATGCGGCGACCTTGGCGCGCACGTCGCGCACCTCGGGCATCACGTCCTTGCCTTCGGCCAGGAACGGCTTGTCCGTCAGATTGCGCAAAGCCATGTGCAGCGCGGGCCGATGTTCGGTCGAATTGACCTCGGCGCCTCCGAACAGCGCCGCGCGGCGCTCCTCGAGTTTCGCTGCGCGGGCGAGCGTGACGAGCAGGGCGATCGTCTCGTCATTCGCCTTGTGTTTGGAATAGTCGAACAAGAGATCGTCCAGTTGCACGCTGAAGCGCTCGAAGCGGCGCGGATCGGCGGCGAACAGGTCGATCGTTCGCGTTTTCGAAATCGTCGCGCGATGGGCTTCGAGCGCGGCGAGCGCGGCGCGAACGGCAGGACGGTCCATGAGAAACACCCGGATGGAAGGAAAACGGCGACCAGACTAGCGGAAGATATCAGGCATTTGGAGCCGCGCGGCGTCACGGCCGCCAGCCAGGGCTAAGGCTTCGTCAAGACGCGCTCCCCTGGACAAAGCGCCGCAATCGCAAGGACGCTGCTTCCTCGTCCCTGAGTTCGCATTCCCACAGCACGAGCGCGCGCCAGCCGAGGCGCCGCAAAGCTTCGAGATTTCGCGCGTCGCGCGCTCTGTTGCGGTCGATCTTCGCGCGCCAGTAGGTCGTGTTCGTCTTCGGGATGCGTGCGCCCCGTGCGCAATCGTGGCCGTGCCAGAAGCAGCCGTGCACGAAGATCGCCAGTTTTCTCCCGACATAGGCGATGTCGGGATTGCCGGGCACGTCCCTGCGATGCAGCCGGTAGCCGGGCGCGATGGCGCGCAGGAGACGGCGCGCCGTCAGTTCCGGCGCCGTGTCCTTGCCGGGCACCGCGCGCATGATGGCGGAGCGGGCGAGGGCAGGGCTTGTCCGTTTCATTCCGCGGCGACCGCGGCGGACGGTTCGCAATTGGCGAGCGGCGTCAGCAGGAATTCGGACAGAAACCGCACGACCGGCACCGCGACGCCGTCGCCGATAAGGTGGTAGGCCTCGTTGTACCGGGCCGGCAGCCGGTAATCTTCGGGCAGACCCATCAGCCGTGCCGCTTCGCGCCCCGAGAGCAGACGAGCGCGGACGCGCCCGTTCTCGACGACGACGACCGATTGACGGCTTGAACCGCCCGCGGGCGTACGCAGACAACCCGCAAGCCCGTCGAAACGCGCCTCGGCGCGCTGGACGCGCGCGCCGGTTTCGTCGCGGCGCGTGCGGCGGTAGAGCGTTCCAACGACGCGGCCATGCGCGGCCTTCGCCGCATCGAGACGGGCGCGGTGAATGGGCGCCATCAGCGCGAGGAGGCGCTTCGTGTCCTCGCCCGACAGCCAGGCGACGTCCCGTGGCGCGGGTTCGAGGAGATCGGCGAAATTCTGATTGCGCGCCGGCGGCGGCGGCAATCGCCACCATATCCAGTCGCGTGCGAGCGCTTTCGGCAAAGCGTCTTTTGCGCGAACGAGCGCCGACGTGCTCCAGTCCCCGCAAGGCGCATCCGCGACAAGGCCCTGCGGCGCGTTCAGGTCGCGACGCAGCGCGACCACGAACAGGCGCGGGCGCGATTGCGGCAGGAAATGCGCGGCGTCGATCGTCAATGCGCCGAACTTGTAGCCGAGTTCGCGCAGCGTGCGGCAGAGTGCGGAAAAATCCGCGCCGCCGCGCGCTGAGAGGAGTCCCGCGACATTTTCGAGCGCCAGCGCTTTCGGGGCCCTGCCTTCGCGCGCAAGCGCGGCCATCAGCCGCGCGAAGCCGAAGAAGGCGCCGGAGCGCGCGCCGTTAAGGCCGGCGCCAACGCCTGCGAGCGAGAGGTCCTGACACGGAAAGGACGCCCATGCGAGATCGGCGCGGCCGGGCAAGTCTGCTGCGGTCAGCGCATGTATGTCGCCTTCGCGAAAATGCGCCGCGCCCCAGTTCCGGCGATAGGACGCCGCCTTGCGCGGATCGAAATCATTGGCGAAGAGGCACGTCCAACTCTCGCCCAACCCGGCGCGCGCCATGCCGCCGCCGGCGAAGAATTCGTAATAGGCTGGCGCGGGCATCGGCGAATCGGCTCCCTGCGCGACGTTGCAGCGACGCGGCGGCGACCGCAAGGGATGTGCGGCTCGCTCCGGGACGGTCCCCGCCTATTCCGCCGCCGTCCTCGGCGCGTCCACCTCGCGCGTGACGAATTCGGCGGGCGAGGTCAGTTCGAGAATTTCGACATCGTCGCTGTGCCGGATTTCGCGATGGCGGATGCGCGGCGGCTGCATGACGGTGCTGCCGGCCTCGAGCCGCACGAAGCCGACGTCCTCGTATTCGAACTCGACCCAGCCTTTCATCACATAGACGAACTGGAAATCGAGCTCGTGCAGGTGCCAGGCGCCGTGCGGATGTTCGCCCGGCACGGCGCGGATCACGTTGACGCCGAACTTGCCGCCGGTCGCCTTGTCGTAGCCGAGATCGCGATAGGCGAAATATTGGCGCAGGCCCTGATCGAAGCCTTTCTCGCGCGCATGCTGGACGTGGGTCTTCATGGCTTGCCTCCCGAAAAACAAAGGGCCGCTCGCGCGGCCCCTGCATACGGCGATCGAGCGTCGGGCCTCAGACGGCGCCGTTGATCCATTTCACGAGTTCGCCCTTCGGCGCCGCGCCGACCTTCTGGGCGGCGAGCTTGCCGTCCTTGAACAGCATGAGCGTCGGGATCGAGCGAATGCCGAGCTTGCCGGCGACGCCGGGGTTCTCGTCGACATTGACCTTGGCGATCTTGACCTTGCCCTTCATTTCCGTGGCGATCTCCTCGAGCGAGGGACCGATCATCTTGCACGGGCCGCACCATTCGGCCCAGAAATCGACGACAACCGGCTCGGACGACTTGAGGACGTCGGCTTCGAAGCTGGCGTCGGTGACTTTGGAGGTGGACATGTCTGCCTCTTGGGGGATGCGGAATCGTCCGCAGCACAGGGCAGGGAACGTATGAACGGGTCACAATTACGTCAAGACGCCAGCGGAGCGCCGCGGGATCACGACGGCGTCACTGTGGCTGCGCCCGGTCCGCGCGGCGGCGTCCCGGAGGTCTTTTTCGCCTTTCTGCGGCTCGGCCTGACGTCGTTCGGGGGCCCGATCGCGCATCTCGGCTATTTCCGGGCGGAGTTTGTCGAAAAGCGGCGATGGCTCGGCGAAAACGCCTACGCCGAACTCGTCGCCATTTCCCAGTTCCTGCCGGGCCCCGCCTCCAGCCAGACCGGCTTCGGGCTCGGCTTGCTGCGGGCGGGCTTGCCGGGCGCGCTGGCGGCCTGGACGGGCTTCACCCTGCCGTCGGCCCTGCTGATGTTCGCCTTCGCGCTCGGCGCCGGGCAGATCGCGGATACGGCGCGCGGCGCGGGCCTGCTGCACGGACTGAAGCTGGTCGCCGTCGCCATCGTGGCGCAGGCGGTGGCGGGCATGGCGCGTACGCTCTGCCCGGATCGGGCGCGTGCGGCGATCGCGGTGGCCGGCGTTTTCGCGGTGCTGCTCGTTCCGGGATCGCCGGGACAGATCGCGGCGATCCTGACCGGCGCTGCGCTGGGCCTGTTGCTCTGCCGGGGCGCGGACAGTCCGGGCGCGGGACTGGCCGTTCCTGTCTCGCGAACATCCGGCGCGATCTGCCTCGCAGCCTTTTTCGTCCTGCTCGCCATCGCTTTCCTGCCGCTCGGCCATACGCCGGCCGGCCTCGTCGCCGCCTTCTATCGCGCCGGCGCGCTGGTCTTCGGCGGCGGGCACGTCGTCTTGCCGCTGCTGCGCGACGCCGTCGTCGCGCCGGGCTGGACGTCGGACGCCTCGTTTCTCGCGGGCTATGGCGCGGCGCAGGCGCTGCCCGGCCCGCTCTTCACCTTTGCGGCCTATCTCGGCGCGGTTTCCGCGCCGGGCCCCCGCTGGCTTTTCGCGGGCGCGGCGCTGATCGCGATCTTCCTGCCGGGCGTTCTCGCGCTCGTCGGCGCGCTGCCGTTCTGGCAGGCGCTGCGGAGCCGCCCGCGCGCGCAGGCGGCGATGGCCGGCGTCAACGCCGCCGTCGTCGGCCTTCTCGCTTCGGCGCTCTACACGCCCGTCTGGACGAGCGCTGTGCGGAGCCCGATCGACTTCGCCGTGGCCGCGGCCGCCTTCGCTGCGCTGGTCGCCGGCGGCGTCCCGCCGATTCTGGTGGTTCTGGCCTGCGGCGCGGTCGGGGCGGCTCTCGCCGGCTAGCCGTCTCGCCCGCGAAATCGCGGGCGCGCGCCTTTCTTTCGCAGCCCCCCGCTGCTATCTCGCGCCCGGAAAGCAGGACAGATGACGACGCACCCCATCGACAACATCCGCAATTTCTCGATTGTCGCCCACATCGACCACGGCAAGTCGACGCTGGCTGACAGGCTGATCCAGACCTGCGGCGGGCTCGCCGAGCGCGAGATGGTCGAGCAGGTGCTCGACAATATGGAGATCGAGCGCGAACGCGGCATCACCATCAAGGCGCAGACGGTTCGGCTCGACTATCAAGCCAAGGACGGCAAGACCTACGTTCTGAACCTGATGGACACGCCCGGCCACGTCGACTTCGCCTACGAGGTCTCGCGGTCGCTGGCCGCCTGCGAAGGCTCGCTGCTCGTCGTGGACGCCTCGCAAGGGGTCGAGGCGCAGACGCTCGCCAACGTCTACCACGCGCTCGACGCCGGCCACGAGATCGTGCCGGTGCTCAACAAGATCGATTTGCCGGCCGCCGAACCCGACCGCATCAAGCAGCAGATCGAGGACGTGATCGGCCTCGACGCCTCCGACGCCGTGCCGATTTCCGCCAAGACCGGGCTCGGCATTCCCGACGTTCTGGAAGCGATCGTGACGCGCCTGCCCGCGCCGAAGGGCGATGAGAAGGCGCCCCTGAAGGCGCTGCTGGTCGACTCGTGGTACGACGCCTATCTCGGCGTCGTCGTGCTCGTGCGCGTGGTCGACGGCGAGCTGCGCAAGGGCCAACGCATCCTGATGATGGGCACCGACGCCCATTACGACGTAGACCGCATCGGCGTGTTCCGCCCGAAGATGGAGAATGTCGACAGGCTCGGGCCGGGCGAAGTCGGTTTCATCACCGCGCAGATCAAGCAGGTCGCCGACACCCGCGTCGGCGACACGATCACGGACGAAAAGAAGCCCTGCGCCGAGGCGCTGCCGGGCTTCAAGCCGGCGCAGCCCGTCGTGTTCTGCGGGCTCTTTCCCGTCGACGCCGCCGATTTCGAGGAGCTGCGCGCCGCCATGGGCAAGCTGCGCCTCAACGACGCGAGCTTTTCCTACGAGATGGAATCGTCAGCCGCGCTCGGCTTCGGTTTCCGCTGCGGATTCCTCGGGCTCCTGCATCTCGAGATCATCCAGGAGCGCCTGCATCGCGAATTCAATCTCGATCTGATCGCGACCGCGCCGTCCGTCATCTACAAGATTTTCATGACGAACGGCGACATGATGGAAATGCACAATCCCGTCGACATGCCCGACGTCGTCAAGATCGACCATATCGAGGAGCCGTGGATTCGCGCGACGATCCTCACGCCCGACGATTATCTGGGCAGCGTATTGAAGCTCTGTCAGGACAGGCGCGGCGTTCAGGTCGATCTCAACTACGTCGGCAAGCGCGCGATGGTGACCTACGACCTGCCGCTCAACGAAGTCGTGTTCGATTTCTACGACCGGCTGAAGTCGATCTCGAAGGGCTACGCCTCGTTCGATTATCAGCTCACAGACTATCGCGAGGGCGACCTCGTGAAGATGAACATTCTCGTCAACGCCGAGCCGGTCGACGCGCTGTCGATGCTCGTGCACCGCACGCGCGCCGACAGCCGGGGACGCGCGATGGTGGAGAAGCTGAAAGAGCTGATCCCGCCGCACATGTTCCAGATTCCGATCCAGGCCGCGATCGGCGCCAAGATCATCGCCCGTGAAACCGTGCGCGCGCTGCGCAAGGACGTGACGGCGAAATGCTACGGCGGCGACGTGTCGCGCAAGCGAAAACTTCTGGAGAAGCAGAAGGAAGGCAAGAAGCGCATGCGGCAATTCGGCAAGGTCGAGATTCCGCAGGAGGCGTTCATTGCGGCGTTAAAGATGGATTCGTAACTACCATCTCATAGGAGCTGTAGTGAAAGTAGCACGAGCCGATTTGAAGGCGATCACGGATGTAGTTCAGAGCGCGCTCGCGAGCGTTTCTGTGTCGGGAAAAATCGGCAAGAAAATTCTACAGCCGCTCGTTGCAAAGGTGATCGCTGACGCCGGATTTCGGGTTGACCTGGAGGATGCAGGCGGGTTTTTGGGGGCAGCGCTGCCGGTCTGGCGCGACAAGAACAGCGGGGCGATCGAGCCCACTTCATCACGCCGCTTGATCGACCTTGTGGTCTACGATTCTCGCAATAAACCAATCGCGTTGGTGGAAACAGAGTCCGATCTCGATGATCTCAGATTGTCAGGGGTTACCAAACGCAACGGGCACTACGACGTGTTCAGCATCGCTCGAGATGCTGCTGGCAACTACTTCGACTCCTACAAATCTTTGGAAAGAATGGCGGCGGCGGCGTTCTATGCCTCCGTGCGAGCAACACAACAATGTATGCCGCCAGAGATGGTTCGTCTGTTAGCCGCGCTCTCGTCGGATGACCCCATGCTGCATAATCCATCGGGACTTGGAATATTGCTCGTATCCGGGCGCAGCCGCCCTCAGGACCGACAGATACTTGCGAAGCGGCTGCAAAGTCTCGACGGGTTCCTGCTATCTCCATAGGCACTACGAATTGTTCGTAATCGCGTACAACCGTCTTTATGCTCTCACCTCCTACAGCGACTTCCGCATGAACCTCGCCGACACGCTCGACAGCGTGGCAGACGATCACCAGCCCATTATCATCGCGCGCGACTGCGGCAATCCGGTGTCTGTGCTGACCTCGCTTGAGTATTTCGTCTGCAACTCAGTGGCGGCGACGCGCTAGCTCCATACCTTCAGCTTCGAATGCCCGGCGATGTGTTCGAAATCCCCGTCGGCCGTCAGCATCGTCAGGTCGTGGCGTATGCATAATTGCGCCAGCAGCGCGTCGATCGTGCCGGCCTGAACGCCGTTTCGGCAACAGTGATTTCTCAACTCGGCCGCCCGCACATGATCTTCGCGATCCGGCTGCAGCAGAGGCACGGACGAAAACCGGTCCAGAATGAGATCGCGATTTTTCGGCCCCGCGAAACCTTGCAGCAGTTCCTGCAGCACGAGGCCCGTCGTCAGCAGCGTGTCGCCGCTTTCGATCGCCCGGACAAGCGCGCCGACCTGCCGCTGCGAAGAGGGCGCATCGCGCCGCAGCGCGAGCGACCAGACGCTTGTGTCGACGAACAGGCTCACTCGCGCGTCCGCATCGCCTTGTAATCGTATGAATCATCCCACTCGAGCTTGCCGATCAGGTCGAGCAGCCGCTTTTGCCGCCGGCGCGCAACGAATTCCTGCAACGCCTTCGTGACGGCGGCCTTTTTCGTGCGTTCGCCGCTGACTTCCAGCGCCTGGTCGATCAGATCGGGATCGATAGACAGATTGGTCGCCATGTGTGAAACTCCACACATCATTCTACACATTACCGCGCGTCCTTCAAGCTGACGCCGATTGCGGCGAATAGAGGGAGCGGACGCCCCTATTCCCCGGACGCCTGCGCCGCATTCCCCGTCAGCTTCATCGGAATCATCAGGTAGTGCACGCCGTTCGATTCGGCGGGCGGAAATTTGCCGGCGCGGATGTTCGTCTGGATCGAGGGCAAGAGCAGCGTCGGCGCGGCGAGCGTCCTGTCGCGCGCGGTGCGCATCTTCACGAATTCGTCTTCGCTGACGCCCTCGCGCGCGTGAACGTTTTTCGTGCGCTCCTCGGCGACCGTCGTCTCCCAGGCGAATTCCGTTCGGCCCGGCGCTTTGTAGTCGTGGCACATGAAGAGCCGGGTTTGCGGCGGATAATCGAGAATGCGCCGGATCGAACGGTAAAGCTGGCGCGCGTCGCCGCCCGGGAAGTCGGCGCGCGCGGTGCCGTAGTCCGGCATGAACATGGTGTCGCCGACGAAGATCGCGTCGCCGATCTTGTATGAGACGTCCGCGGGCGTGTGGCCGGGCGTGTGGATGATCTCGATTTGCAGGTCGCCGAGCGGTATTTTCTCGCCGTCGCGCAGCAGGCGATCGAAGTCGCCGCCGTCGGTCTTGAGGTCGTCGGCCATGAAGACGGGACGAAAAATCTTCTGAACGTCGACGATATGTTCGCCGATTGCGACCGGCGCGCCGGTCCTGGCCTTCACGTAAGGCGCGGCCGACAGGTGGTCGGCATGCGCATGCGTCTCCAGCGCCCAGACGATTTCGTAGCGTTTGTCGCGCGCCGCGCGCAGTACCTCCTCGATCGAGGTCGTGCCCACCTCGCCGCTGCGAAAATCATAGTCGAGCACCGGATCGATCACGGCGGCCTTGCGGGTCCCGACGTCGGCGACGAGATAGGTCGCCGTATTCGTCTTTTCGTCGAAAAAGGCGGTGATGTCCGGGTTCGTCATGGCCGCGTCCTCTTCGATTATATTCAAGTTTTTATATATGTAATCCGGCGACGTCGGCAATGCCCATCCCCGCCGGAAGAACCGGGATTTTGCCAGCTCCGCCCGTCATCGCCTATGCTCGCGCCGGAAAGCAGCGAGGGCGGACCCGTAAGTTCGATGAGCTTCACCGACATAGCGACCCGGACGTACAATCATTCGTTCCGGCTCGATCCGGTCCTGCGGACCCTGCTCGACACCGATTTCTACAAGCTCCTGATGCTTCAGCTCATCTGGAAGAAGCATCGCGACACGCCCGTCACGTTCGGGATCGTCAATCGGACGGCCGGCGTGCGGATCGCGGACGAGATTCCCGAACAGGAATTGCGGGAACAACTGGATCACGCGCGCACCCTGCGCTTCACCCCGCGCGAGAGAATCTGGCTCGCGGGCAACACGTTCTACGGCGTAAGGCAGATTTTCCAGCCGGACTTCATCGAATGGCTCGCGAATTTCCAGCTGCCGGAATACGACCTGCACAAGCGCGACGGCCAGTACGAGCTGACGTTCCACGGCCCGTGGGCCTACACGACCATGTGGGAAATTCCGGCGCTCGCGATCGTCAACGAATTGCGCGCCCGCAGGGTGCTGCACGGCATGGGCCGGTTCGAACTCGACGTCCTCTACGCCCGCGCGAAGGCGAAACTCTGGGCCAAGATCGAGCGCCTGCGCAAGCTCAAGGGCGAGGGGCCGCTGCGCGTGGGCGATTTCGGCACCCGCCGGCGTCACGGCTATCTCTGGCAGCGCTGGTGTTGCGAGGCGCTGCAGGAGGGCGTCGGCGAGGCGTTCACCGGCACGTCCAACGTCCACATCGCGATGGAGATCGGCGCGGAGGCGATCGGAACCAACGCCCACGAGCTGCCCATGGTGTATGCGGTGCTGGCGGGCGACGATCCCGCCAGGGTGCGCGCGGCGCGCTACAGCGTGCTCGAATCCTGGTCGGACACTTATTCGGGAAATCTGCTCGTCTTCCTGCCCGACACCTACGGGACGACCGAGTTCTTGCGCGACGCGCCGGACTGGGTCGCCGACTGGACCGGCGCGCGGCCCGATTCCAAGGAGCCGATCGAGGCGGGGGGCGAAATCGTGGCCTGGTGGAAGGCGCACGGGCGCGATCCGCGCGAGAAACTGCTCGTCTTCTCCGACGCCATGGACATAGATACGATCGAGACCAGCTTTCGCCGCTTCAACGGCGAGGTGCGCGTCAGCTACGGCTGGGGTACGAATCTCACGAACGACTTCGCCGGATGCGACCCGCGCGGCGGCGACCGGCTCAACGCCATATCGCTCGTCTGCAAGGTGACGGAGGCTGCGGGCCGGCCGGCCGTCAAGCTGTCCGACAATCCGCTGAAGGCGACCGGACCCGAGCGCGAGGTCGAGCGCTACCGTCGCATTTTCAGCGGGCAGGGCATGAAAGCCAAGCCCGTACTGGTCTGAAGCATTGGCGTCGGCGTAGCTGGACGCGTTTCGGGCCCGTTGTATAACGAGCCATGCGACGGGCTGTACTGAAGATGCCGTCGCGACAAGGCGGAAGGGCCGGTGCGACCGGCGCAAGGGGCGGTGCTTGGCGCCACACAAGGATGAGATCGGCTTCCTGATCGTCGCCGCCGGCCGCGGCGACCGCGCCGCATTCCGGCGGCTCTATCTCGCGACCTCTGCGAAACTTCTGGGCCTCGTCACTCGTATCACTAAATCGAGAGCAGAGGCCGAAGAGGTCGTTCAGGAGGTCTATCTGAAGGCGTGGACCAACGCCGCGTCGTTTTCCCCCGATTCCGGTACGGGCATGGGGTGGCTCGTATCGATTTCCCGCAACCGGGCCATCGATCTCGTCCGCGCCAAGACCGCGGCCGCGACGGAGGCCCAGGAAACCGAATGGTTCGACAAACTGGTCTCCGACCAGAACCTCGAGGCCGAGATCATGGACAGGACCGCCCTGGTGAAATGTCTGGCGACGCTCGAACCCGCCGTTCGGGACATGATCGTTCTCGCCTATGTCGACGGCCTTTCGCGCGAGGAGCTCGCCGAGCGCTTCGGCATGCCCGTCAACACCGTCAAGACCCGTCTGCACCGCGGTCTCGGCGCCCTCAAATCCTGCCTGGACGAAAAGTCATGAGCGAGGATCTGTCCATGAAGGCGGCCGAATACGTTCTCGGCACGCTCGACGCCGTCGAACGCGCGGCGTTCGCCCGGGCGCTGGCGTCGGACCCGGTCCTGCAGGCGCAGGTGCGCGCCTGGGAAAATCGGCTCGCGCCGATGGCCGGCGTCGCGCCCGCCGTCGAGCCTCCCGCCGCCCTTTGGGACCGGATCGACAGTGAGATCGAGTCGATCGCGACGGGCGCGAACGTCGTCGTGCTGCGCCGCTCCGTGACCCGCTGGCGCACGGCCGCTGCGGTCGTCGGATCGCTGGCGGCCTGCCTCGCGATTGTTGCGGTGTTGCGCGGGCCCGGCGCCGGCGTCGAGCCGTCCGCCCCGCAACAGCGCGTCGCGCAGGCGGCCCCGGCGCAAACCCAGCAATCGACGGGCGGCGCTGCGCAATCTCCGGCCCAACAGTCGCCGCCGGTTCCGGCGTCCTCGACTCCCGTCAACCGCACCGCCCCGGTCGTGGCGGCCGGAACCGGACAATCGGTTGAGACGGCGTCCGCAGCCAGGCCCCAGGGGCCCGGCTCCGTGTCGCTCGCCGCAGGCGCGCGGGATTCCGGCGCCATTTCGGTCGAGCCGGGCGCTGCCCGCGCCGTGCCGGAACAACGCAGTCCGGATCTTGGCCGTCCGGATCTTGTCGCCGCTCTTACGCCGGGCGGCGGCCAGGGGGATCTGATCGTTCGCGTCGACCGGAAGACCGGCACGTTGAATGCCTATCGATCCGGCCCGGACGCCTTGGATGGCAAGCCGGTCGAGCTATGGCTGATCGCACAGGGCCGTCCGGCGCAGGCGATCGGTCTGCTGACGGGAAGTTCGCGTTCCTTTCAGTTGCCGGCCGGATTGTCCGTCGAAGGCGCGGAAATTGCTGCAACGGTCGAGTCGGGCGAGATCGCTCCGGACGCCCAACCGTCCGGTCCTTTCGTCCTGCGTGGGCGGCTCTCGAAGGAATAGGGTTGCGCCGGTCGATTCGCCGTCGGACGCGCCGCTCGGGCGCGTTTTTTGTGTCGACGCCGCGTATTCTTATGTCGATTGACAACAATTTCGTTCCGGTCGAAACTTTTTCGCGTTGCGGCCCGTAAGTGCAGGTGATCGCCTCCTTTGGCGCATCCCGGTTCATTCAGAGCCGGTTCACGATGGAGAGTTCGATGAAATCGCTGAAACTTGCTCTGTTGTGCGGGGCTCTTGCCATCTCCGCGCCGGCCTTTGCCGCCGGCCCCTGCCCGACCGGCTCGGGTTCGATCGCCACCGCTTCCGCCGCCGCGCCGCAAGGCAACGGCAATGTCACGACCGCCTCGGCCGCCAAGCCCGAGAGCAACGGCAGCGTCACGACGGCGTCGGCTGCGGCCCCGCAGGGCAATGGCAACGTCACGACCGCCTCGGCCGCCGCGCCGCAGGGCAACGGCAATGTGACGACCGCCTCGGCCGCCAAGCCCGAGAGCAACGGCAGCGTCACGACGGCGTCGGCTGCGGCTCCGCAGGGCAACGGCAACGTCACGACCGCCTCGGCCGCCGCGCCGCAGGGCAACGGCAATGTGACGACCGCCTCGGCCGCCAAGCCCGAGAGCAACGGCAATGTCACGACGGCGTCGGCTGCGGCTCCGCAGGGCAACGGCAATGTCACGACCGCCTCGGCCGCCGCGCCGCAGGGCAACGGCAATGTGACGACCGCCTCGGCCGCCAAGCCCGAGAGCAACGGCAATGTCACGACGGCGTCGGC
>JAGWTW010000185.1 GCA_028868735.1 Hyphomicrobiales bacterium
TCTCAAGCCGTCCGACCCGGTCATCAACGATCACCTCGGCGACGCCTACTGGCGCGTCGGACGCAAGCTCGAGGCGCATTTCCAGTGGAACCACGCCCGCGATCTCAAGCCGGAGCCCGAGGATCTCCAGAACATCGTGAAGAAGATCCAGAACGGTCTCGACGGAGACAAACAGCCGGAAGCCGCCGACGCCGACAAGAAGAAGGGCGGTTAGCCGGTTGCCATGCCCGCGAAAGCGGATATCCAGAGCGAAGCTTGTGGCGCGGTCCGGGGCCTGGTTTCGGGCGGACGGACCGCAGCGGCGATAAGGGCTTGCGCGCATGTATCTCCCTCCTCACCACCGCATGGACGATGCCGCGGACCAGCGCGCGCTCATCGCCGCGCGCCCGTTCGGACTGCTGGTGACGAGCGGGCCGGGCGGCCTCATCGCCAATCCCGCGCCCTTCCTTCTCGATGAAAAGACCGGACCGCACGGCGTTCTGCGCGCGCATCTCGCCCGCGCCAATCCGCAATGGCGCGAAGCCGACGGCGTGCGCGAGGCCTTGGTCGTCTTCCAGGACGTCGACGCCTACATCACGCCGTCCTGGTACGAGACCAAGCGCGAGACCGGCAAGGTGGTGCCGACGTGGAATTATTCGGCCGTCCACGTCTACGGAAAGCTGCGCGCGATCGAGGACCGCGACTGGTTGCGCAAACTCGTCGGCGACCTGACGGACGCGCGCGAGGCAGAGCGCAAGGCGCCGTGGAAAGTGTCGGACGCGCCGGACGACTACATCGACGCTATGTTGCGCGGCATTGTCGGCGTCGAGATCGAGATCGCGCGGATCGAAGGCAAGGCGAAGGTGAGCCAGAACCGCACCGACGCCGACCGGAAGGGCGTTGTCGCCGGCCTGCGCGCCGAGGGCGGCGTCGCCGCGTTGCGCATGGCCCACCAGGTAGAGCAGGCGAAGACGTGAGCGCGCGCACGGCGCGCGCGCCGGCAAAGATCAATCTTACGTTGCACGTGCTCGGTCGCCGCGCCGACGGCTATCACGAACTCGAAAGCCTCGTGGCGTTCGCCGGCGCCTGCGATCATCTGCGCTTTTCGCCGGACGCCGGGCTGTCGCTGCAAGTGGACGGACCGACCGCCGGTGCGGCGGGCGCCGGCCACGAGAATCTCGTGCTGCGCGCCGCGCGCAATCTGCAGGAGCGCGTCGCCGGCCTGCGCGTCGGCGCGTTTCGGCTGACCAAATATCTGCCGGTCGCGGCGGGCGTCGGCGGCGGTTCGTCGGATGCGGCGGCCGCGTTGCGCCTGCTCGCCGCAGAAAACGGGATCGGGCTCGACGACCCGCGCGTGCTCGAAGCCGCGTGCGCAACCGGCGCCGACGTGCCGGTGTGCCTCGATCCGCATGCGCGCATGATGACGGGCGCCGGCGAGACGCTCGGCGACAGCCTCGGTTTCGCGCCTGTCCCGGCCGTGCTTGTCAATCCCCGCGTTGCGGTCGAGACCCGCGCCGTGTTCGCAAAGCTCGGATTGACGGCCGGCCAGTCATGCGGCTTCGGCAAGCACCCGCAGATCGAAGGCGGCATGGCGCATGACGCGCTGATCGCAGCGTTGAAGAAGGGCCGCAACGATCTCGAGGATCCGGCCGGCGTCATCGCGCGTGAGGTGATGGATGTGCTCGCCGTGCTCGCGGCGGCGCGCGGCGTGACGATCGCGCGCATGTCGGGCTCCGGCGCAACCTGTTTCGCGCTGTTCGCCGAGCCTCGCCAGGCTGCGCGCGCGGCCGGAACGATTCGCCGCGGCCATCCCGGCTGGTGGGTGCGCCCGACGCTGCTGCGATGAACGCGTGCGCCATGGCGGCGCCGGCGGGAATCGCCGGAATTGCGGGTTGGCCGCGCCTGCGTCTGGAATGAAGACCGCAGCCTGCTACACTCCCTGAACCACAAGGGAAACGCAGTGGCGCCAGACACCAGGCCGACCGGCCCGCTCGCCGGCATCCGCATCCTCGACATGACGGGCGTCGTGCTCGGCCCCCTCGCGACGCAAATTCTCGGCGACTACGGCGCCGACGTCGTCAAGGTCGAATCGCTCGACGGCGATCTCATGCGCGCGAACGGCGCGCAGAAAGCCGACGGTTCGACGCAGGGTCTGAGTTCGATCTTCCTCGCGATCAACCGCAACAAGCGGTCGCTGGCGATCGATCTCAAATCGGAGCAAGGCGGAGCGGCGGTGCGGCGTCTTGCGCAGACCGCCGACGTCTTCGTCCACAACATGCGCGTCGAGGCGATCGAACGTCTCGGCTTCGGCTATGAGGCCGTGCGCAAGATCAAGCCGGATATCGTTTATTGCGTTGCGACGGGTTTCGGTCAGGACGGACCGGACCGCGCGCGTCCTGCGTTCGACGACGTGATCCAGGCCGGCTCCGGCATGGTTTCGATCTCGAACGTCTATGCGGAGCGGCCGGACTACATTTCGAGCCTGATCGCCGACAAGACGACCGGGCTCGCGCTCGTCAACGCGGTGCTTGCGGCGCTGCTTCACAAGGCGCGCACGGGCGAGGGGCAGTATGTCGAGACGCCCATGCTGGAGACCATGACCGCCTTCGTGCTCGCCGAACACATGGGCGGCATGACTTTCGAGCCGCGCGAAGGCGACGCCGGTTATGCGCGCCTGCTGCAGGGCGGCCGTCGCCCGATGGCGACGAAGGACGGCTGGCTCGCGCTGCTGCCTTACACGGCGGAACACTGGACAGCCTTTTTCGCCGAGATCGGCCGACTCGATCTGGTCGAGATCGCGACGGACCGCGCCAGGCGCAACACGCACGTGCAGGAGCTCTACGCCGCCATGCGCGATGCGCTCGCCATGCGCACGACCGACGAATGGTTCGGGACCTGCCAGCGCCTGGATATCCCGGCGACGCGCCTCTACGCGCTCGACGATCTGCCTGGCCATCCCCACCTCGCCGCGACCGGATTTTTCGAGCTGCACGATCATCCGGCGGTCGGCAAGGTGCGTATGACCCGCCCGCCGACCAGATTCTCCAGAACGCCCGCCGCCATCCTGCGCCACGCGCCGCGGCTCGGCGAGCATTCCCGCGCCTTACTCGCGGAGGCAGGCCTCGGCGAGAAGGAAATCGCCGCGCTGGTCGATTGCGGGATTGTAAAAACCTTGTGACGTCCCGGCCACAGGCGGCGGTTCTCCTTCCACGCCCCTTTCGCAAATGCGAATTGAGCCTAAATCAGAGGCGGACGCCTCGACCAGGTTGTTTAATGGCGAACATTGCGCTTCGATTTGCTCGTCTGGGCCGCCCTTTTCTGGGGGCGGCCGCCAGAAATCTCACGTCGTGGGCGGCCGTCGGCACGATCGTGGCGTTGACCGGTTTCGGGCCTGAGCATTGGTTTGCCGCGGCCTTCAAATACGTGGACCTGCCCGAGAGGCGGCTGACGCCGGGCTGGCTCGATATCCGCAGCCTGATCGTCCTGGTCGGCGTTTCCATCGTCGTCGCCGACTTCCTGGTGCGCACCCATCGTCAGAGAGCTGCGGCCGGCCCTGCGAGCGCCGACGCCTCGGTCGTGGCCACGCCGTCGAATTCTCGATCAAGCCGCGTCCAGACCGATGACGGCCCGCGTATGTCTGCGTCGCTGCTCGCGCCGCCCCCGGCCCTGCCGGATCGGCCTTCGATCGTCGTTCTGCCTTTCGTCAACATGAGCGGAGACGCCGAGCAGGAATATTTCTCGGACGGGATCAGCGAGGACATCATCACGGACCTCTCGAAAATCTCGAGCCTGTTCGTGATCGCGCGCAACTCGGCCTTCGCCTACAAGAACCAGGCCGTCAACGTACCGCAGGTCTGCCGCGATCTCGGCGTGCGCTTCGCGCGCGAGGGCAGCATCCGCAAATCAGGCAACCGCGTGCGCGTGACCGCGCAGTTGATCGACGGCGCGACGGGCGGCCATGTCTGGGCCGAGCGCTACGACCGCGACCTCACCGACATTTTCGAGGTGCAGGACGATGTGACGCGTCAGATCGTGTGGGCGCTGAAGGTCACGCTCAGCGAGGCGGAAAAGATGAATGTCGCCCGTGGCGGCGCGCGAAACGTGCTCGCGCACGACAAGGTGCTGAAGGGCCGCGAATTGATGATCCTGAAGAAGGATCGTCCGACATTCGAGAAATGGATGGCCTGCTTCCGTAGCGCGGTCGAGCTCGATCCCGATTATTCCGACGCCTATGCGGGCCTCAGTCTCGGCTATTCGATGGATCACACCAATCGCTGGAGCGATCATCCGGAACTGTCGCTCGGCGAAGCGACGCGCCTCGCCGACACGGCGATCGCCAAGGACGAAACCAATCCGCTCGCGCATTTCGCCGCGGCGCTGGCGGCGATGGGCCGCAAGGACTATCCGCGCTGGAAAGAGGAGAACAAGAAGGCTCTGGCGCTCAATCCGAACTTTGCGCCCGCGACCGTCGGCCTCGCCAATCTCCATGTCTTCGCCGGGGAGCCGATGAAGGGCGTACCTCTCATCGAGAAGGCGATGCGTCTCGACCCGACTGTGCGCGGGCAATATCTGCATTTCCTCGGCACGGCCTATCTCGTAGCCGGCGATTACGAGACTGCGGCGAAGATGTTCCGGGACCGCATCGTCGCCAATCCCGACACCGATCTTTCGCGCGCCTTGCTCGCCTCGGCGCTGGGCCGTCTCGGCCGGACGGACGAGGCCCGGCGCGTCTGGCGCGAGTTGCAAGCGATCAATCCGCGCTATTCCCTGATCGATCACGTCGATCGGCTGCCGTTCAAAAATCCTGCGGACGCAGAGAATATCATCGAAGGCGTGCGAATGGCCGGCTTGCCGTAGCCGGGGACGTCCGCGCCGCTTTGACGGCGGGACTATTTGACCAGCGCCGACACCGTCTTGAACGCCGGAGCGTTCGCGTCGCCGAGCCATTCGAACAGGACCATTTCGGTCGTCACGATCTCCGCGCCATTGGCCTGCGCGCGATCCAGTCCGTAGCGCTTGTTGGCGTCCGTTCGCGCGCCGACCGCATCGGCTACGACGAAAACCTTTCGACCGGCGCCGATGAGGCCGAGCGCAGTCTGAAGCACGCAGATATGCGCCTCGCAGCCCATGACGAT
>JAGWTW010000071.1 GCA_028868735.1 Hyphomicrobiales bacterium
GGATTTGCGCTTCGTCAGGACTTCAGCGCGATAGAGCGTTGCGCCTTCCTCGTTCTCCGCCGACAGCGCTTCGAGCTTCGGCCTCGTCACCGGGCAGCGCGTGTGTTCGGCGAGCGTCTGAATCTGCTTTCGCGTCGCGACTTGTTGCAATTCCACATAATCGGACAGAAGCCGGCCGATCGAAATCGGCTCGTCCAGCGGCAATTGCGCGCGTCGTCCTTCGGCGCCGCGCAGGCGAATGACGTCGTCCGGCGAATGGCCGAGCCGTCGTGCGATCGCGGCGACGAGCGCGGAATCGTTTTGCGGCACGACGGCGAGATGGTCTCCGGCGCGGTAGGCCACGCCGTCGGGCAACTCCACCTCGATGTGCCGCGTCGAACGATCGGGCGCGGCGTCGCGATTGATGAGCTCGCGGTTTTCGAGGATGCGAACCTGTTTCGTCCCTGCCGCGCTCGCCGCCGTCGCGCCGCGCATGGAAGCAGGCTCGACCGTGTAGAGCGGTTGCAGCCGCGTGTCGCGATCGAGCGGAGCCTGCAGTCCGAAGGCCTGCGCCGCCAGCGGCCGCAGGCTGGCGAACCAGGCCTCGTATTGTCCGTCCAGGTCCTCGCGCGCATCGCCCTCGCCGCGCGGCGCGATGCGCTTTCCGCCGAGCGCGGCGATGCGTTCGTCGATGAGGCGCGGCACCGACTGATAGGTCGCGTTCCACTCGCGATTGCCGCAGCCGAACACGACGTAGCGGACGTCCGCAAAGGCGTTGGCCGGCGCGGCGTTCTGCAGCCAGTCGACGAATTTCGCCGCATTGTCCGGCGGCGCGCCGTTGTAGGAGGAGCAGAAGATGACGAGCCCCGAATCCTTAGCCGGCGCGCCGACATTCTCGTCGAGTGCGCCGAGGTGCGTGGCGAAACCGTTGATCTCCGCGGTTTCCGCGAGGCGGTGGGCGAATTCCTCCGCAGTGCCGAGGTTGGAGCCGTAGAGAACGGCGAGCGGCGTGTTGTGCGTGGGCCGCGTCGCCGGCGCAGGCGGCGCCGCGCGCGGGCTCTGCGGCGCGCTCGTCGTTCCCGGCGTTTGCGTCGTGCGGTCGCGCGCTTCGCGCAGGCGCGCTTTGATCTTGAATCCGTCGGGTTTGACCGTCAGCGTTTCTTTCAGCTTCAGCTGATAGCGTTGATAGTCGACGAGCGTGAACCTCTGCAGGATCATCGCGATCGCGAGCGCCGCCTCGTGCATGGCGAAGCCGCGCCCGATGCAGGCGCGCTGGCCGTTGCCGAACGGCTTCCAAGCCCATGAAGGCCGGGCCTGTTCCGCCGCCGGACTGAAATTCTCGGGATCGAAAACGTCCGCGCGCGGTCCCCAGACTTCGGGATCGCGGTGCAGGGCGCCGATCAGAATGTTGAGCGTTATGCCCTTTTTCAGTCGATAGCCGCAAACCGTCTCGTCCTTCAGCGGATAGAGCGCGATCGCGGGCGCCGGCGGCCAAAGCCGCAAACTCTCTTTCAACACCTGGTTGATGTAGTGAAGCTGCGTGACCTGCTGGAACGTCGGCCGGACGGTCGGATCCGGCCCGAGAACGCGGTCGGCTTCCTCGACCGCCTTCTTCATCACGTCCGGATTTTTCAGCAACGCATAGAGCGTGTACGACAGGAGGCCGCTCGTCGTCTCATGTCCGGCGATCAGGAACGTATTGATCTGGTAACGGATGTTGACATCGTCGAGCTGTTCGCCGGTCGCGCGGTCGACGCCGGTCAGCATTGAGTTGAGCAGGTCCTTCTTCGGCGTCGTGTCGCCCATCTGTTCGCGTCGCGCGCGCACGAGATCGTCGACCATCGCGTTCATGAAGGCGACGTCGTCGTGCAAGGTTTGCATGCGGCCGCGCATCATCAACTGCTCGAGCGGCAACCCCCGCTGCATCATGATCGTTTCGAGCGAGCGCACGAGCGCTTCCACGAACGGATTGTAGTCGCGGCGATAAAACGAGTTGAAACGGTAGTCGAAACCGCAGAGGCCGATCGTGTCGAGCGTCAGCGCCGTCATGTCGTGGACGACGTCGATATCCTCGTCCGGGTTGAGCCGCGCCCATTTGAGGCAGAGCTGCTCGGCGATATCGACCATGGCCGGATGATAGGATTGCATGGCGCGCCCGCCGAACGGCGCAAGCAGGATGTTGTGCGCCTTCGCCCAGTTCGGTTCGCTGGTCTTGGCCGTGAACAATCCGTCGCCTGCGATCACGCGAACGCGCGCGAGCGGGCCGCGCACAGCCTTGTCGAAACGCTTCTCGTCACTGAGCTCCTTGACGAATTTCGCGCCCGACACGAAGACGATCGGCGCGCCCATGATGTCGAGCTGGAAGATCGGGCCCAATTCCTTGGCGAAACCGAGCAGGCTTTGGACCGGCGAATGCGGATCGAGCGAAAGCGCGTGTCCAACGATCGGCTTCGTCGGCGGTTTCGGAATTCTTGCATTCTCGACAGTCGACATACCGCTCCCCTCCCTCAGCGGCTTGCGCCTCTTGTTTTACGGGCGACTTTAGCATCGCATTGGAAAAACGAAACCGCACGACCCGTCATGGAGCCGGCTGCTCGATCGTGAATGTCAGGCCGGCGTTCTTCTGCAGTCGATCGATCAGCGGCATGCCGAGCGCAGAGGCGGGTGTCCAGACGCCGCCCGGCGTCGAACGCCCGTTGTCGATCAGGCACAACGCGGTCTCGGCGATCATCTTGGACGTCGAACCATAGCCGGGATCGCGGTCGCCTTTGACCGAGACCGTCATGCGCGTCCCGTCGGGCGCGACGCCCAGGAACACGACGTCGTAGAACCCGTTTTCGCGTTCCTCCCGGCTCGGCCCTTCGCCCGGTTTCGGCGCGTCTTTTCCGTCCATGCCCGAGCCAGCCGCAGCCATGCTGCGCGCGATCGCTTCGCCTTTTTCGCCCGCGCCCGTCATCACCATCTCGTCGTAGACGAAATCCGCGCCGTACGGACGCCCCATCAGGACATTGGAGCGCAGCACGTTTCTCGTGTTGATCGCGGCCATCACGAACGGAGCCATCCACGAACCGAAATCCTCGTCGAATTCCGGTTTGCCGCCAGAAGGTTGCTTCGGCCCTGCGAAGCCCGGCGTCAGGGCGAACGGATCCTTGAGCAGGTCGAGAATCTTTGGATCTCTCGCCGCCGCCGTGAGCGTCGCCTTGAGGCTCGCCGCCGTTCCGCCTGAAAAAGTGCCCCGCATTTTCCGCACGCGCCCCTTCACCCGCGAAAAGGCCCGTCCGAATTTTCTTTTCGCGGCGTCCTGCAGGAAAAGAACGCCCATGTCGAAGGGAATGGAATCGAAGCCGCAGGAAAAGACGATACGCGCGCCACTCGCTTTCGCCTCGCTTTCATGCGCGTCGATCATTGCGCGCATCCATGTCGGTTCGCCGCACAGGTCGACGTAATCGGTCCCGCCCCGCGCGCAGGCGGCGACCAGTTCCGAGCCATAGAGCTGATACGGCCCGACTGTCGTCAGCACGACTTTCGTCCGTTTCGCCATTGCGTCCAGACTGTCGGGCGCAGACGCGTCGGCGGTGACGAGCGGCGTGTCGACAGGCGCGCCGATTTCCGCGCGCACGCTCGCGAGCTTCGCGGGGTCGCGTCCCGCCATCGCCCATGCGAGTTTTCCGGAATAGGATTTAGCGAGATATTCGGCCACGAGCCGTCCGGTAAATCCGCTCGCGCCGTAGACGATTACATCGAACTCGCGTTTTCCAGCCATAAAACCCTCCCCGTCCGGCGCGAGCCGCTGATGTTGCCACAAGAAATGAGCCAAGATAACCTGCCTTATCGAGGTTTCTCTCTGCGATCGATCGGCAAGAATCGACCAGCGCCTCGGGGAGGGGTCAGATATGTCCGCCGCCGCGGAGCCTGTAGGCAAAGGTGCGCGATCGCGCCCGCCGTCGCTTCTGCTGATGCTGGCGGAAAGCCGTGCGTTCGGCGAGTTCGGCGCCCAGGTCGCGTCCGCGCCGCTCTGCCGCGGCGATCCGGGCGATCGCCGACAAGCCCGCCGCCCGCGCGAAATTTTCGCCGTTCTCGCGCAACGGCCCGTTTGCATGCGCCTATGGCCGACGCGCACACAGACCGCATGATGCAAGGCGCGACAGCGCGACGGCCGGTTCGCGAGAGCCGCATGAGCGGAGTAAGGGAGCGTAAGAGATGAGCGAAGCCATCAAATTGTCGTCGGTCGACGGATCGTTCCTTTATCTCGAAACGCCGGAAACGCCGATGCATGTCGGCTCCATGGCGATTTTCAAGCTGCCGCCCGGCTACAAGGGCGATTTCTTCGAGGATTTCAAGGCGCAGATCGTCGAACGTCTGCATCTCGCGCCGATGCTGAAATGGAAACTCGCTCGAACGCCGCTCGATATCGACAATCCGAGCTGGGTGACCGACGAGCAATTCGACATCGACCGTCATATCTTTCGCGGTTCGCTGCCCGCGCCGCATGATCGCGCGACGCTGGAGCGCATCGTCGGCTGGATGCATGCGAAGCTGTTGAACCGCGCGCGGCCGCTCTGGGAGTTCTACGTGTTCGAAGGTCTGCCGAACAACGAGGTAGGCCTCTATTCGAAGGTTCACCATTCCCTGATCGACGGCGGCGCTGGGGCAGCGCTCACGGAGATCGTCTACGGCGACGGAAATGTCGCGCAAAGCGAGCCGAAGCAGGACACAGCGAAGCGGGCGGATCCGCTCGGGGAATTGTTTTCCGGCTACGCCAGCCTGTGGGCGCAGCCACTGGGTCTGACCGCGCAAGGCAAGCTTCCCGATTTCCTGACCGGCAAGCGACAGGATCTCGGTTCGATCCTCGTCGACAATTTCAGGCGGCAGCTGCAGCAGCCGATCGATTTCCTCAGAGGCCTTCCCGAAATGGCGAAGGCGGTATCGGGTATCGTAACCAAGCTGAGCGAACCCGGCGCTGTTGCCGGATTGAAGGACGCGATCGCGCCCTCGACCATCCTCAACAAGTCGATCTCGTCCGAACGCAGTTTCGCCGGCGTGTCCGTGTCGATGAGCCGATGCAAGGCGGTCGCGGCGGCGGCCGGCGGCAAGCTCAACGACGTCGTACTCGCCATGTCGAGCGGCATGCTCCGCCGCTACCTGCAAGGCCGCAATGCTCTGCCTGCGAAGCCCTTGCGCGCCGCCGTGCCGATTTCCGTGCGCGACGCCGGCAACAAGGAAGCGAACAACCAGGTCTTCGGCATGGTTTGCTCGCTTGCGAGCGACATCGCCGCCCCGAAGGAGCGGTTGCAGAAAATCATCGAGGAATCGATGAAATCCAAGGGGATGGCCGACCCGTTCAAGCCGCTCGTTCCGAAGTTGACGCAATTCTCTGCGCTCGGCGCGCCTATCTTCATCCAGATTTTGTCGCTGCTCTACAGCCGCACGAATCTCGGAGACGTGATGCCCACGCCCGCCAACGTCACGATCTCGAACGTGCCGGGTTCGCGCCGGCCATTGTATGTCGCGGGCGTCGCGGAGCTCATCCATATCTTCCCGGTGTCGATCGCGACGCATTCGCTGGCGCTCAACATCACGGTGCAAGGCTATCGCGACCAGCTCGACTTCGGCCTCATCGCCGGCGCGAACGTTCTGCCGGAGCTGCGCAGCCTCGCCAACATGCTGCCGGAAGAGCTGGAGGCTCTCGAGGAAGCATACGGGCTGAAGGCGCCGTCTGCGCGTGCCGAGGTCGTCGCCGAGAAGAAGGCGCCGAGACGCAAGAGCCCGCGCAAGCCCGCGGCGGCCGAATGAGTCAACCAAAGGAACGCCAGGAGGCGCGCATGGAACATCCCTGGACCCGCTCCTATCCCAAAGGCATGCGTTGGGATTTGCCGATCGTCGCGGCGCCCGTGCATTCGATACTCGAATCGTCGGCGCGGCGTTTCGCCGATCGTCCCGCCCTGCATTTCATGGGAAAGACGACGACCTACGCCGAGCTCGACGCGCTCGCCGATCGCGCTGCCGCCGGCTTTCAGAAGCTCGGCGTCGGGCCCGGCGTCCATGTCGGGCTCTTTTTGCCGAACACGCCGCATTACATCATCGCCTTCTTCGGCGTGATGAAGGCGGGCGGCGTCGTCGTCAATTATTCGCCGCTCGACGCCGAGAAGGTGCTGGAGCACAAAGTCGGCGACAGCCAGACGGATTTCATCGTCACGCTGGATCTGGCCGCGCTTTATCCGCAGATGGACCGGCTGCTCGGCGCGACGCGGCTGAAGAAGCTGATCGTTGGAGACGTCGCCGAAATGTCGGCGGCGCCGGATATGGTGCGCGCCGCGATGAGCAAGAGCGGCGCCTTGTCGAACGTGACATGGGACGATCGTCATATTCGCTTTGCCGACCTGCTCGCCAACGACGGGAAATACGCCGCCCGGCCGCCCGCCAAACCGGACGACGAACTCGCCGTGCTTCAATATACGGGCGGCACGACGGGCCTGCCGAAAGGCGCCATGCTGACCCACGGCAATCTGTTCGCCGCCTGCGCGCAATATGTGGAATCTGCGACGGCGATGGACCCGCCGATCCTGAGAGAGGGCGAGGAACGCATCCTCGCCGTTCTGCCGCCTTTCCATATTTTCGCATTGTCGGTGAATATGATCCTCGGCTTGCGGCTCGGCGCCGAGCTGGTTCTGCACACGCGCTTTGAAATTGCGGAAGTTCTGAAGGACATCGTCGGGAAGAAGATCACCTGCATGCCCGGCGTGCCTACGATGTTCGTTGCGATCATCAATGCGCCGGGCGTCGACAAGATGGACCTCTCGTCGCTGCGTTTCTGTTCGTCCGGCGGCGCGCCGTTGCCGCTCGCGGTCCAGCAGAAGTTCCAGGAGCTCGTCGGTTGCCGCCTCACCGAGGGCTGGGGCATGACCGAGACATCGCCGACCGGCACGTTCACGCCGCAAGACGGGCCGGTGAAGGCAGGCTCCTGCGGCATTCCGCTGCCCGGGATCGACATCAGGTTTCTCGATGTGGCGGACGGCGAAAAATTCGTCGCCCGGGGCGAGCGCGGAGAAATCTGCATTCGCGGTCCCAATGTCATGAAGGGCTATTGGAAGAAGCCGGACGCCACGGCGGAATCCATGACGAAGGACGGATATTTCCGAACGGGCGATGTCGGCTACATGGACGAGGACGGCTATATTTTCATCGTCGACCGCACCAAGGACATGCTGCTCTGCGGCGGCTTCAACGTCTATCCGCGCACGATCGAGGAAGCGATCTACAAGCATCCATCGGTGGAAGAAGTGACCGTGATCGGCATTCCCGACGAATATCGCGGGCAATCGCCCAAGGCTTTCGTCAAGCTGAAGCCGGGGGCGACGGCCATCACCCTCGAGGGCCTGAAGGACTTCCTGAAGGACAAGCTCGGCAAGCACGAGATGATCGGCGCGCTGGAAATACGGGCGGACCTGCCCAAGACCGCGGTCGGCAAGCTCTCCAAGAAAGAGCTCTACGACGAGGAGGCCAAAAAGCGCGCAGGTTGAAGCGCGGCCTTCGCCCTTCGATCTACCGGTTCGGGGCGTTTCCGGCTAAGAGACGGACGTAATCCGTCTATTGCCGGAAGCGCGGCCCGATGCATTTCCCCGAACCCCATCCCTTCGCGCGCTTCGTCGCCATACTCGGGCGCGGGAAAAGCAAAACGCGGTCTCTCACCCGCCAGGAAGCGCGGGACGCGATGGCGATGATCCTCGCCCGCGACGTTCTGCCCGAACAGCTCGGCGCCTTCCTGATGTTGCTGCGCGTGAAGGAAGAGACAGGCGAGGAAATCGCCGGTTTCGTCGACGCCGTACGCGCCTGCGTCTCGCGTCCCGCAGGCGCGCCGCCGGTCGATCTCGACTGGCCGTCCTATGCCGGAAAGAGCAGGCAATTGCCCTGGTTCCTGCTCGCGGCGCTGCTGCTCGCCAAGAACGGCAAGCGCATTCTCATGCACGGGCTCGACGGGCACACGAAGGGGCGCGTCTACTCCGGCGCAATTCTCGCGCGGCTCGGCGCGCCGGTCGCGCGCGATCTCGACGAGGCGGCGACGCTGCTGGCGCGTGCGAATTTCGCCTATCTTTCCTTGGAAGCGATCAGCCCGCGGACCGCCGAACTGGTCGCGTTGAAGCCGATCCTCGGCCTGCGCTCGTCCGTCCATACGCTCGTGCGCGCGTTGAATCCGTTCGACGCCGCGGCCTCGCTGCAGGGCGTCTTTCATCCCGGCTATATGGACATCCACCGCGACGCTGCGCTTCTGCTCGATCATGGGCGTACGATCGTCTTTCGCGGCGACGGCGGCGAGGGCGAACGACGCCCCAACAAGCCGGCGCAGATCCTGACGATCGCCGACGGCGCGGCAACGGACGAGCGCTGGGCCGCGACGACCGAAGATCAAAGTCAGGCGCCGGACGAATCCATGGACGTCGGCAGACTTGCGGCGGTATGGAGCGGCGAGGCGCGCGATGCCTATGGCGAGGCGGCGGTCGTCGGCACGACGGCGCTCGCCCTGCATGCGCTTGGCGCGGCGGACGGTCCCGACGAGGCGCAGGCCATGGCCGCGCATATGTGGCGCAGCCGCGCCGGCGCCTTGCCTGCGGCCGCCGGATAGGCCGGCCGCGCTGGACGCGCCGCGCCGTGCGCGATAATCCACGCCATGCGCCATCTTCCTGTTTTTCTCGATATCGCGGGCAAGCGCGCCATCGTCGTCGGCGGCGGCGTTGCGGCGGCGCGCCGGGCGGAAACGCTCCTGCGCGCCGGCGCGGCGGTCGTCGCATTTGCGGACGCATATTCTGCGGAATTCGAAACGCTGCGCGAGCGCCATGCGTTCGAACGGGTCGAACGCTGGCCGGCCGACGCGTCGGAATTCGCGGGCGGCGCGGTGTGCGTCATCGCGACGGACGACGCGGCGCGCGACGCGCGCATGCGGGCGGCGGCGAAATCGGCCGGCGTTCTCGTCAATGTCGCCAACAATCCAGGTCTCTGCGATTTCGTCCTGCCGTCCATCGTCGATCGCGATCCGCTCGTCGTCGCGATCTCGACCGGCGGCGCCTCGCCTCTGCTCGGACGCATGTTGCGCGCGCGGCTCGAAGCCACGATCCCGGCGGCGTTCGGCGGCCTCGCCGATTTCGTTTCGCGGATGCGGGCGCGCGTGAACGAGCGCATTTCGGGCCCGGTCGCCCGCAGGCGATTCTGGGAACGGGCGCTCGAAGGGCCGGCCGCCGAATTCGTTCTGGCTGGAGACGGAGAACGCGCCGAAGCGGCCATCGCGCGCGAGCTTGCGGCGGCGTCGGACGACGGCGCGATCGAACGGCGCGGCGAGGTCTATCTCGTCGGCGCGGGACCGGGCGATCCGGATCTCCTCACCTTCCGCGCGCTGCGTCTCATGCAGAAGGCCGATGTGGTCCTCTACGACAATCTCGTCGACGCGAAGATCGTCGATCTCGCGCGCCGCGAGGCCGAACGCATCTATGTCGGCAAGCGCAGGGGAGATCACGTGTTGCCGCAAGAAGAGATCGGCGATCTGCTCGTCCGCCTGGCGCGCGAGGGCAAGCGCGTTCTGCGCTTGAAGGGCGGCGATCCCTTCGTGTTCGGCAGGGGCGGCGAGGAAATCGAAAAGCTCGCGGAAAATCACATCCCTTTCCAGGTGTGCCCCGGCATAACGGCGGCCATCGGCTGTTCGGCCTACGCCGGCATTCCTCTGACGCATCGCGATCACGCGCAATCCGTCGTGTTCGTGACCGCGCATGGCAGGAACGGCCCGCTGGACATCGACTGGAGCGCGCTCGCAAGGCCCGGCCAGACCGTTGCGGTTTACATGGGCCTCTCGCACATCGAGCAATTGATGAGCGAATTCGAACGCCGCGGCGCCGATCCAGATACGCCTGCCGCCATAGTCGACAATGGTACGCGGTCCAATCAGCGCGTCGTGACGGGCACTGTGCGCACGCTGGCGGACGCCGCCCGCGCCGCGAACCTGCGCGGACCCACGATCGTCATCGTCGGCTCGGTCGTCACGCTGCGCGGCAAGCTGGACTGGTACGGCGACGCCGTCGCCGCGCGTCAGGCCTCGACGTGAACCCTGTTTCGTGTCGAAATGTTAGTCCCGTCAGTACCCGGAGCGTCGCATGATCGTCGTCCATCACCTCAACGATTCCCGTTCGCATCGTATCCTCTGGCTGCTCGAAGAACTCGGTCTGCCCTATGAAATCAAAAATTATCAGCGCGACGCGACGACGCGGCTCGCGCCCCCCGAATTGAAAGCGGTGCATCCGCTCGGCAAGTCGCCGGTCGTCACGGACGGCGGCAGGACGATTATCGAGTCCGGCGCGATCATCGACTACGTCATTCGCCGCCACGGCGGCGGCCGGTTGCAGCCGGATCCCGCGTCGCCGGATTACGACGAATATGTGCAATGGCTTCATTATGCGGAAGGGTCCGCGATGCTGCCGCTGATGTTGCAGATGTATGTCGCGCGTCTCGGCGAGGCAGGAGCGCCGTTGAAGCCCCGCATCGACAGCGAGATCGCCAATCATCTCGGCTATGTCGACAACGTGCTGCGCAACCGCAAATTCCTTCTCGGCGACGAATTTTCGGGCGCCGATGTCCAGATGAGCTTCATCGGCGAGGTGGTAGGCGCCTTCGGCAAGCGTGGCGAGTATTCTGGGCTCGACGCATGGTCGAAGGGCTTGCAGGCGCGGCCCGCCTACCGTCGCGCAATCGAACGCGGCGGCGTCTACAATCTCGCGCGTTGATCACGCCGGGGCGAATGTCGACGGCGAAACATCTTTTGCGGTCTTGGCGCGTCGCTCCAGCCACCACCCGCCCTGCGGCGGCACGAGCGCGAAATTCGGATCGACGCCGAGCTTTTGCGCAGCATCGAGCGGCCAGTTCGGATTGTACAGAAGCTCGCGCGCGAGCGCGATCAGATCCGCGCGCCCCTCGGCCAGAATGCGTTCGGCTTGTTCTGCATGGACGATCAGCCCGACCGCCATCGTCATGATGTCCGCGTCGCGCTTCAATCGTTCCGCATAAGGCACCTGATAACCGTAGGCGGGAACGCCGACGGCCTTGGCCGTCATGCCGCCGCCGGAGCAGTCGATCACGTCGACGCCTTTTTGCTTGACGATGCGCGCGAGCGCGACGCTCTGGTCCGGTCCCCAGCCCGCGTCGTCCTGCACGGAAAGACGCATGAACAGAGGCTTTTCCTCGGGCCAGTGCGCGCGTACGCTTTCCACCACCTCGATCGCGAAGCGCATGCGGTTGAGTTCGGAACCGCCATATTCGTCATTGCGGCGGTTGGCATGCGGCGACAGGAACTGGTGAATCAGAAATCCATGCGCGCCGTGTATCTCGACGACGTCGAGTCCGGCCTCGTTCGCCCGTCGCGCGGCCTGGCCGAACGCCTCCACGACCCTGGGTATTTCGTCGCGCGACAGCGCGCGCGGCGCCGGCTCGTCGTCGGAGGCCGCGAAGGCGCTGGGTCCGACCGGCTCCCATTCGTTCCAGTCGGGCGCAAGCCTGCGGTTCTCCGGGGTCGGCAGCAACGGCTTGCCGCCTTCCCAGGGACGATGCGTGCGCGAACGACGGCCCGAATGCCCGAGCTGAATGCCTGACGCCGCGCCGCATCGACGAATGAAGTCGCCGAGGCGCCGAACGCCGGGAATGAATGCATCGTCCCAGAGTCCGAGGTCTCCGTGCGTGCCGCAGCCTCTGCGCTCGACCTTCGTCGATTCGAGGATGACGAGTCCCGCCCCGCCGGCGGCGAAGCGGCCTGCGTTCATGAGATGCCAGTCCGTCGCAAAGCCGCGCTCGGCTGAATATTGATGCATCGGCGCGACGACGATGCGGTTCTTGAGCGTGAGGCCGCGCAGCTTTGCTTGCGAAAAGAGCTTCGAGTCTGTCATGGAATTCTCCGTCGCAGGCGAGCTTGGCGCAGACGGGCATTCGTGTCGAGCCCAAGTCAGGCCGCAATCTCCCCGCGTTTCGCAGGCCTGATCTGTCCGTCCGCATAATCGACGATCTCGCGCGGTACGAACAGGAGTACGACGAGGATCGAAGCATAGACCGCCGTGATCATCGCGACGCAAATGCCGAATCCACCCGCCTTCTCGTAGATATGCGTTCCCAATACGTCGCCGAACCGCGAGGATACGTAGTAGAGACCGCCCGACAGCATCATCGTCGTACCCTCGAGCCCGCGCGGGCAGGAGCGAATGATGAGGTCGTAATAGGCTGCGGTGGCTATACCGCCCAACAGGCCGATCGGCGCAGCGGCGATCAGCGCGCCCGTCGCCGAATTGACGAACAGCAGCGGAACGAATTGCGGAACGGCGATCAACGTGCCGATCCACAAGAGCGCCCGCAGTTTCATGCGCTGGCAAAGCACGCCGAAGACAAGAAATGTCGGGACGAACGAGGCCGCGAAGATCGCGTTCCACGCGCCCCAGGCCGCGTCTGCGGCATGCAGCGTGTTCTGTAGATAATATTGCAGCGGCGTCGTCGATCCCGGCGCGAAATTCCACAAGAGCCAGATCAGGAGCGCGGGATAGATCGGACGATGTTTGAGAAGGATCGCGAGATCCGCGATTGGTTGCGCCCGTTCCGGATGTTCGGCCTCGAGCTTCTCGAACACGGCGGCAGGCCGCAACAGGCCATAGGCCGAGACGAGCGCAGAAATCGCAGCGCCTGCGAGGAACAGCAGGCGCGCCGCGCCGTCTGCGGCGTGCGTTTCGAGAAGCTCGCTGAAGGCGCCGCCGATGAGAAGCGCGGCCACCGCAGGGATCGCGGCGAAGATATTGGAGGCGGCGCTCGCCTGGCCCGACATCGCATGCTGACGGCCGAGCGTCGACAAGAGCCCGTTTTGCGCACTGGAAATGAAAAGAAAGGACGACGTCAACAGCATCATCGCCGCCAACAGGGAGCCATAGGATACAGGAATGCTCGCAAAGCCGAGGTAAAGCGCGACGCTGACCGCGCCGAAGGCGGCGATCCAGCCGCGATCGCCGATGCCGAACGGGCTCCAGTTGTCGCGCGCAAGCCCGAACAGGAAGGATATGTAAAGCGGGATCGCCGACATGAGGCGGAATGTCGCCACCTCGCTCGCGCTGAGATGCAGCCTGTTCTTGAGAAAGAACGTGACCGGCACGTCCATGAGCCCGCCGTTCGGGTCGGCGAAGGACAACAGCACGATGAGGCCGCCGATGTAGAAGAAGATGCGCGCACGGGCGGCCGGCGGCAGGTAGTCCGGCGCGGCAAGCGGTTCCGCATTCGACGGCGGGCGCTCTGAGGTCACGGAACGAATCTCATGCGAAGCGCTATATAACGCGCTTTGCCGCCAGCCGTTGCAAGTCCTCCGGCGCGAGGCCGAGCAGTTCGCCGAAGATTTCGGAATTGTGCTCGCCGAGTCCGGGGCCGGTGCGCGTCACGCAGCCCGGCGTGTTCGAATAGCGCGGGACGACGTTTTGCATCTTCACCGGACCGAGTTCCGCATCCTCGACCGTCACGATCGCTTCGCGCGCGGCGAAATGCGGGTCTGCGAATATGTCGGCGATCGAATAAATGAGGCTCGATCCGACTTCGTGCGCGTCGAGCAGCGCCGTCAATTCGCCGCTTGTTCGTTTTCCCACCTCTTCGGCGACGATCGAATCGATCGCCGCCCGGTTCTTCACGCGATCGGGATTGGTTCGAAAACGCGGATCGGCGGCAAGGTCTGGCCGGTCGAGCGCCTTGCACAGCCGTTCGTACAGGGACTGGCTGGAGGCCGGCAGCGATATCCACTTGCCGTCGGCGGTTCGATAGACGTTGCCGGGCGCGGCGTATTGACTGAGATTGCCGGAACGTTCGCGCACCACGCCGAGCTGGTCGTATTCGATCGGCAGGAAGTCGAGCACGCGGAACATGCTCTCGGTCAGATTTACGTCGATTTCCTGTCCCGGCGAATCCGGCTCGCGCAGCCTCTTGTGCAAGGCGCCGAGAATGCCGATCGCGCCGAACATGCCGGCGACGGCGTCTGCGATCGGGAAGCCGAGATGCATCGGCGCGCGGTCCGGATCGCCGCAGATGTATGTGAGGCCGGACAAAGCCTCGCCGATGCGCGCGAAGGCGGGCTTGCGCGCGTAAGGCCCGGTTTGGCCAAAGCCGGTCACGCGCAGGATCGTGAGTTTGGGATGCAACGCGAACAGGCGCTCTTTCGTCAGCCCCCAGCGGTCGAGCGTGCCCGGACGAAAATTTTCGACCAGCACGTCGAAGCGCGGCAGCAGGCGCTCGAATATTTCGCGTCCCTCGGGCTGGCGCAGGTCGAGCGTCACCCCGCGCTTGTTGCGATTGGCGACCTTCCACCACAACGGCGCATCGCCCTTGTGCGGCGCAAGTCCGCGCAGCGCGTCGCCGCCGCCGGGCATCTCGACCTTCAGGACGTCCGCGCCGAGGTCGGCGAGCAGCGTGGCGGCCCAGGGGGCTGCGACGACCGTCGATATGTCGAGGATCTTGAGCCCGACCAGCGGTCCTGTCGCCTCGCTCATTGCGCCTCAGCTCCCGGCTCGATCGTAGACGACGTCGAAAAACATGTCTTTCCACGAGCCGGGCAAGTTCTTCATCGTGCCGATCTGATGTTTGAACGTCACGAATTTCATCATGTTTTGCGGGGTCATGGTGAATTCGTTCTGCGGGTCGTTCAACATCGAGAGGATATCGGCCTGTGCGAGCTTGTCTTTGGATACGTCCAGATAGAGTTGCGCTGCGGCGGCCTTGTTGGCGTTGATCCAGTCGGTCGCCTCGCGGATCGCCGCGGAGACGGCGGCGAAGGTCTTCGGATTTTCGCGCGCGAACTTGCCCGTCGTCCAGGCGACGATCAGCGTTTGTTTGCCGCCCCATACCTCGTAGGAATTGAGGATCGTGTGGACCTTTGGATCCTTGAGCTCCATGAACGAATACGGGACCGTCGAGAAATGAC
Source organism: Hyphomicrobiales bacterium (assembly GCA_028868735.1). Lineage (GTDB taxonomy): Bacteria > Pseudomonadota > Alphaproteobacteria > Rhizobiales > Beijerinckiaceae > JAJXWB01. The sequence goes on from JAGWTW010000071.1 coordinate 14,942, forward strand.
CGATCACCTCGCCGGCGCCCGACATCATGGCCTGCATCGCCAGGGGGTGCGACAGATTGACGGTGTATTTGTCATAGGCCGCGTAGTTCGCGTCGCCGAGCTGCTTGGCGGCGGCGTATTGCAGCGTGATGGCCTGGGGCGAAACTTTCGCGCCGGGCACCCCGACGCGCAGGTCGCCCTTCAGGTCGGCGATCGATTTCACATTCGCATCGCGCACGTTGAGAAGGGCGGGCGTCGCGGCGAGCGCGGAGATCGCGCGCACATCGAGCGAACTGCGCGTCTTGTCCCAGAGCGTGACGAAAGCGCCGATGCCGCCGGCCGCCACATGCACCGTTCCCGACAGCAGCGCGTCATTTTGCACGGCGCCGTCGCTGAGCGTTTTCCAGGTGACCGAAGTCGCTGCGAGCCCGTTCGCGGCGAGTTGCTTCTCGACGAGATGCTGCACCCGCATGACCTCAAAGGTGAGATAGCTCAGCCCGTATTGCTGGGTCAGGACCACTTCGGAAACTTCGGCTCGCGCAGACGACGCTCCGATCGCCAGCGATGCGAAAACGGCGAGCGCCGCCGCGGCCCTCCTCGTCAACATATACGGTTCTCCCTGCAGCGTGTGGATGGGTTATTTCCTGGGATGTTGCGCGATCCGCGCGCGAATATCCAGTCGCCGCCCGCTCGTCGATGGCGCGCCGCGCCGATCGGCTGTAATCGTGAGATGGAGAAGGCCAGGCCCGCGCCGGGCTATCGACATCGATGGACTCCGTTCATGACGACGCTCTCGATCCAGCAAGCGCAATCGCTCGTCGCCGGCGCGCTGGAGCGCAATGCGACCGCGCCGGCGAACGCGGCGGCCGTCGCGCGGGCGTTGGTGGCCGCGGAAGCCGATGGCCTCAAGGGCCATGGTCTGTCGCGGGTGTCGTCCTATGCTGCGCAGGCGAAGGTCGGCAAGGTCGACGGCCGCGCTGCGCCCCTCGCGTCGCGACCGCGTCCGGCGCTTCTCTCCGTCGATGCGGCGCACGGCTTCGCCTATCCGGCGCTCGATCTGGCGATCGCGCGATTGCCCGAGATTGCGCGCGAATGTGGGGTCGGGGCGGCCGCAATCCGGCGCTCGCATCATTGCGGCGTCGCCGGCGCGCCCGTCGAGCGACTGGCGGAGGGCGGACTCGTTGCGCTTCTCCTCGCCAATACGCCGTCCGCCATGGCGCCATGGGGCGGCGACAAGGCCGTGTTCGGAACCAATCCGGTCGCCTTCGCCTGTCCGCTGCCCGACCGCGCGCCGATCGTGGTGGATCTGTCGCTGTCGAAGGTCGCGCGGGGAAATATCGTCGCGGCGAAGCAGCGCGGCGAGGCCATTCCGGACGATTGGGCCTTCGACGCCAAGGGGGCGCCGACGACAGATCCCGAGGCCGCGCTCGGCGGAACCATGGCGCCGCTCGGCGGCGCGAAAGGCGTGGCGCTGGCGCTCATGGTGGAATTGCTCGCGGCCGGCCTCGTCGGCGCGAATTTTGCGAGCGAGGCGTCGTCGTTTCTCGATGCGACGGGCGGCCCGCCCGGCACGGGCCAGTTGATCGTCGCCTTCGATCCGGACGCGTTCGCGGCAAACGGGCCCGCGCGTTTCGGCGGCCTCGCCGCCATGATCGAGGCGCAGGAAGGCGCGCGTCTGCCGGGGCGGCGTCGGCTCGAATCGCGCGCAAGGGCGCAAGCGCACGGGCTGACGGTCGCCGAAGGTCTGATTGCGGAGATCGAGGCGCTGTAGGCGCGTCTCAGTTCGCGCCCGACAGGTCGAGACCCGCGAAGAACAGATCGCCAAGTCTGTTCGTCTTCGCCGCGACCAGTCCCGCCTTGTTCATATAGTCGAGGTATGCGAGCAGCTTCTTCGGTTTGGTCGTCCACTCGTTCTGCGGATCGCGGATCATCTTTTCGACGGCAGCCTGCGACAATTTCGATTTGTCCGCGTTCAGGAAAATGGCCGCGGCCTTCGCCGGGTCGGATTTTATCAGCGCGATTGCGTCGTCGAGCGCCTCCCGAAACGCCTTCGTCGCCTTCGGATTCGCGTCGACGAATTTCCGGCTCGACCATACGAGGTTGAACGTGTGCGGCCCGCCGAGCACGTCGTAGCTGTCGAGAACCTTGTGCGCGCGCGGATCGGCGAGTTCCTGGTCCTGAAATGGCGCGGAGCCGAAATGCGCGTCGATTTCCGAATGCCCGCCCAGCATGGCCGCCATGGCGTCGGGATGGCCCATCGACACTTCCAGCGGATCGAATCGCCCGGCCTTGTCTTCGCCGAACGCCTTGCCCGCCGCCATGCGCAACGTCACCGCCTGGATCGACGTCTTGGCGAGCGGCATCGCGATCCGGTCCTTGTCTGTAAAGTCGGCGATCGTCTTCACCTTCGGGTTCACGGTCACGAGAAAGAGCGGCATGCAGTTGAGCGCGGCGACCGCGCGCACGTCGATATTCGAACGCGTCTTGCCCCAGATCGTCAGCATCGGGCCGACGCCGCCGGACGCGAAATCGAGATTGCCCGAGAGGATCGCGTCGTTCATGCCGGAGCCGCCGGTGAACTGCGTCCACTCCGTCCTGAGATCGAGGCCTTCGCGCTTGCCGCGCTTTTCGATCAGCTTTTCGACTTCCATGATCGTGAGCGGCAGATAGGAAACGCCATATTGTTTGGCGACGCGCACGACATTGGTTTCGGCGCGCGCGACGCAGGCCGGAATCACGAACAGCAAGGCGGCGGCGATTGTCTTCCAGCTTTGCATCTGCATTCTCCCCGGGACGAAATTCGGTCGTTCGTTCGCGTCAGGACTGCATGCCCCACTGGGCGATCGTTCTGTTTTCTATGGTCCTGAACACGAAATTCTCCACGAACAGGCCGATCAGGATCACCGTCAGCAGTCCCGCAAAGACCGTGGGAATGTCGAGCTGGTTCTTGTTCTCGAATATGAACCAGCCGAGGCCGCCGGAGCCGGAGCTGACGCCGAACACCAGCTCGGCTGCGATCAGCGTGCGCCAGGCGAAGGCCCAGCCGATCTTCAGGCCCGTGAGAATGCTCGGAAAGGCGGCGGGAATGAGGATCGAGCCGACGTAGCGCAGGCCTCGCAGTCCGTAGTTGCGTCCAACCATCTTCAAAGTCTTGCTGACCGCGAGGAAGCCCGAATGCGTATTGAGCGCCACCGCCCATGTTACGGAATGAACGAGCACGAAGATGATGGACCCTGATCCGAGGCCGAACCAGATCAGCGCGAGCGGCAGCAGCGCGATCGCGGGCAACGGGTTGAACATCGACGTCAGCACTTCGAGAAAATCCGTGCCGATGCGCGAAGCGATCGCGAGCGTCGTCAGGATCGCGGCGATCAGGATTCCGATCGCATAGCCGGCGATCAGCACCTTGAAGGATGTCCATGCGCGGGCGGGAATGACGCCGCTGACGACTCCGTCCCAGAAGGCGCGCGCGGTCGCGGTGAATGTCGGGAACAGCAATTCGTTGTTCAGGTAGCGCCCGTAGGCTTCCCACGCGAGCGCGAGCGCGATCAGGATCGCGGCCTTGCGCAGCCAGGTCTGGTCGTAGATCCATTCGGCCGCCGACAACGGTCGTTCGACAACCGGCATGGATGTGGCGGCGGCGCGGTCGATTAAGATCTCCGGCCGCTCGGCGCCGATCGGGGATGCGAGACTCGTCTCAGACATTTTCCGCTTCCTCGATCTCGTCCGCAAACAGCATCTGCTGGATCCGCTTTTCCAGAGCGGCGAAAGCCGCGTCCTTCGCGCCGCCGTTGAGTTCCGCTTTGACCTGTCCGGGATGCGGCGACAGCAGCAGGATGCGGTTGCCGATCTTGATCGCTTCGGGAATCGAATGCGTGACGAACAGCACCGTGAATTTCGTATCGGCCCACAGCGCCAGCAATTCGTCCTGCATCTTGCGCCGCGTGAGCGCGTCGAGCGCGGCGAACGGTTCGTCCATCAGCAGGATGTCGGGCTCCATCGCCATGCCGCGCGCGATGGCGACGCGCTGTTTCATGCCGCCGGACAAGGTGTGCGGATAGGAATCCGCGAATTTCGTCAGGTTCACCTTGTCTATGTAGTGCATGGCGCGGTCGCGGGCTTCCTTGCCCTTGCGCCGCCCCGAGGATTCCAGCGCGAAGACGACGTTTTGCAGCACGGTCTTCCACGGCAACAGCTGGTCGAATTCCTGAAACACCATCATCCGGTCGGGACCGGGTTCGCGGATGAGCTGGCCCTTCAGCCGGATCTGCCCTTCGGTCGGGGCGAGATAGCCGCCGACCGCCTTGAGCAAGGTGGACTTCCCGCAGCCGGAAGGCCCGAGCAGGATGAACCGGTCGCCGGCGTGCACGTCGAAGTCGACGCGATAGGTCGCGGTCACGATGTGGTTCGGCGTCTTGTACTGCAACGTGACGCCTGACACCGTGAGCAGCGGCTGCGCCGTCCCGGCCGACCTCGATTGATCGTTCAATCTCGTTCCCTCTCCAGACAGATCGCTTGACGCCCTGCTGACAGGCGTTCGTTTTTCTTGCAGTCCTAATGCATAAGGGAAACCGGAAGGAGCCTCCAGATGCCCGAGGTCGTCATCTGCGAATTCATGTACGAACGGGCGATCAGGGATGAACTCTCCGGATTCGATACGTTCTACGATCCGACCCTCGTCGACCGGCCGGACGATCTCGCGCGCCTCGTCAGCGAAGCACGCGCGCTCGTCGTGCGCAACAGGACGCAGGTGCGCGGCGGCCTGCTCGCGGCGGCGGCGAAGCTCGAGGCGATCGGCCGGCTCGGGGTCGGCCTCGACAATATCGACATGGACGCGTGCGCCGCGCGCGGCGTCGCCGTCTATCCCGCGACCGGCGCCAATGACGCCGCGGTCGCCGAATATGTGATAGCGACCGCATTGATGCTCCTGCGCGGCGCCTATTTCGCGACCCCGGCTGTCGCGGCCGGAGACTGGCCGCGCAATCGGCTGATGGGCCGGGAGATCGGCGGCAAGGCGCTGGGCCTCGTCGGTTTCGGCGCAATAGCGCGCGAAACCGCGCGGCGCGCCATCTCGCTCGGCCTCGAGATTGTGGCCTATGATCCGCACGTGCCTGCCGACCACCCGGCATGGACCGCGCTCGGCGCGCCGGTTGCGAAGCTGGAGTTCGTCGATCTCCTCGCCGTCGCCGACGTTGTCTCCCTGCATGTGCCGCTGACGCCGGGCACGCGCAATCTTGTCGACGCCGCCGCGCTCGCGCGCATGAAGGCCGGCGCGATCCTGATCAACGCCGCGCGGGGCGGGGTCGTCGACGAGGCGGCGTTGACGCGGGCTCTGCGGGAGGGCCGCCTCGGCGGCGCCGCGCTCGACGTCTTCTCAGCCGAGCCGGTCGACGCGGCGGCGCAGGCGCTTTTCCGCGATTGCCCGAATCTGATTTTGACGCCGCATATCGCCGGCGTGACCAGCGAATCCAACGTCCGCGTGTCCCATGCGACGGCGCGGGCGGTGGCCCGACATCTCCGTCGCTAGCGTCTATTGCGCGCCATAGCTGAAGGTAAGTCCGATCGAACGATGGTTCGGCGGCGCCGGAAACGGGGCGGCCGCGCGGATAGCGGCGATCGCCGCATAATCGAGTTCGGGCGATCCGCTCGATTTCTGAACGCCGATATGGGTCAGGCTTCCCCAGGAATCGACGCCGAAGCCGATCTTGCCCTGCACGTGATGGACGCCGGGCGGGACGCGCATGTTGGGCATCACCATGCCGAACAGGATGGTCAGGTAGGTCGACTTCGCGGAGCCGCCGGCGACCGGCGTCTTCCGGCTCGCCGCGCCGAATTCGTAGTCCGGCAATGGCTGGAATGCCGCGAGGAGTTCGCGGTCGGACAATGCGCCCGGTTTCGGCTGCGGCTTGTCCGGCTCGGCCTGCGGTTTTGGCGAGGCGGAAGGGTCTTTGGACGCGTCCCGGATCGCTTCCGCGTCAGCCTTTTCCTCCGCGGCTTCGGGCGCGGCGCGTTCGGTTTGCCGGAGCGCCGCCGACTGCTGGCTGACCTTCGCTTCCCGCGGGCCGCGCGTGACCTTGTCCGGCGCCTCCCGGTCCGCTTTTTCCGCGCTTTCGGGGCGCGGGGCGTCAGTCGCGGGCTTCTCATCCAGCGTCGCCTCTTGCGACGGCGCGGGCGGCTTCTGCTCGGGCGCCTGCGGTTGCGGCTGCTCTTCCGGAGGCGGCACGAGCTCGACGGGGATTTCGACGGCGGCCGGAGGAGCCTCCTGCCGATAAAGCGCCACGTAGATCAGGGCGCCGGCCCCTGCGAGATGAATGAGCAGGGAGGCCGCCAGGCGCAACGCGACGCCTGCGCGCCGTTGCGGCGCATTCGATTGATTGTGCAGCCGCAGATCGACCGCATCGGCGGCAAGCGCAGCCGTGTCGGATGTCTCTGATATGCCCGCGGGACCGTTCATCTGGCCGGAATATAGGACCGCCGCCCGCCGGTCGCGAGCGGTGGGCGTCGTGCTCTCAGGTCCGGCGCGCGTCGATGGCGACGTAATCGCGGGCCGCCGGGCCATTATAGAGGGTCAGCGGCCTGATCAGAATGTTGTTTTCGAGCTGTTCCAGAACCTGCAGCGTCCAGCCCGGGATGCGGCCGATCGTGAACAGGGGCACGAACAGGTCGCGCTCTATGCCGAGCAAATGGTAGACGACGCCCGAATAGAAATCGACGTTCACATTGACGCCGTGGCGCGCATAGGGCGCCATGGCCTTCACGACCGCCTGCAGGATCTCGAACCAGCGCGGTTCGCCCATCTCCCGGGAGAGACGCTCGACGCCGGCCCGCATGTGACGCGCGCGCGGATCTTCGGCCCGATAGACGCGATGGCCGAAGCCGGTGATCGGCTCGCCGGCCTTGCGCTTGGCCTTGACGTAATCCGCAGCGCGCGCTGGATCGCCGATCTCCTCCGCCATCTTCATCACGTCTTCGGCGGCTCCCCCGTGCGCGGGACCGGACAGCGCAGCGACCGCCGCGGTGATCGCCGCATGCAGGTTGGCGTCCGTTCCCGTGACGACGCGCGCGGTGAACGACGAGGCGTTGGAGCCGTGCTCGGCGTGCAGGACGAGATCGCGGTCGATCAGGCCTGCGGCGTCGGCGCTCGGCTTTTCGCCCTTCAGCATCCAGAGAAAATTCGCGGCATGCGACAGGGCGGGATCGGCGGCGACGGGCGAAAGGCCCTTGCGCAATCGCGCATGCGTCGCGACGATCATCGGCGCCTGCGACGTCAGCCGGATCCCTTTGCGGATGACCGCCGCGCGCGAATTGTCTGTCGTATCGGGATCGAACGCGGCGAGCGCCGAGACCGCCGTCCGCAGCACGTCCATGGGATGCGCGGACTTGATCGCCGCGATCACGTCGATAAGCGCCGCCGGCAATCGCCGCGCGGCCTTCAGCTCGCGATCGAACGCGTCGAGCGCGGCGCGCGTCGGCAATTCGCCGTGCAGCAGCAGATAGGCCGTTTCCTCGAAGGTCGAGCGCTCGGCGAGATCGTGGATCGAATAGCCGCGATAGCGCAGATCGCCGGCCTTGCCGTCGATGAAGGTGCAGGCTGAACGGTCGAAATAGACGCCCATCAATCCGCGATGAATCTTGATCGCCTCGGCCTCATCGGTCATGTTCCGCCCGCCTGTTCGCTCTTGCTTGTCCGCCCGCCTGGAACGTCCATGAATCCGATCGAACGTTGCTTCGAGACCGCACGACGTCGCCAGGCGCGTATCGTTCTACCCGAAGGCGAGGACGCGCGCATCCTCCAGGCCGCGGCCGAACTGGTCCGGCGCGGGCTGGCGCGCCCGGTCCTGCTCGGGGCGCCCGCGAGCGTGGCCGCCGCGGCGCGCGGGGCGAATGTCGCGCTCGACGGCGTCGAGATCGCGGAC
>JAGWTW010000072.1 GCA_028868735.1 Hyphomicrobiales bacterium
CGGCCGCGGCGGTCGAACTCGTCCTTGATGACGTCGAGCAGGCGGCGATGCAGGCGCTCGACGAGGGTAAGGGCTTCCAGATAGACCGGACGAACTTCGCCAATGCGCTCGGCGCGGGCGACGGAGACTTCTGCTTTGACGGCCTGGTTCATGACGACTACCCCGTTTGAAAATCCGGCCGGTCATCCGGCTTCGTTACGGGGAATTTAGACGGGGCGAATGAAAACCAGTTTAAGTAACAGCCTGAATCCGGCGTTTACCCCAAGTCCGTGCATTGGGGTGAATCGTCAGTGAATTAAAACAACGATTTACGATGAAGATCCGGCAACCATACTCAACGCCGGAACCGATCGAGAAATCCTGATGACGAATGCCACATGCGCGTCGCCAGACGGCGCGGCGCAGATCTGCGGCTGGGCTCGCGGCCGGCTTCGAACGTCAGCAGGAAATAGAGGCCGATCAGCAGCGCGTCGAGCAGGATGACGACGATCCCGCCGTCGAAGAACTGCGGCATGAGCCAGGCGACCAGCATTTGCGACAACGCCACCAGGAGCCACAGCACGCCGCCCCAGGGCGTCGCCAGCCACATGCCGACGGCCGCCAGCAAATCCATCACGCCGAAGAAGACGATCGTGCCCGCCCAGGCCGGGGTCGTCGTGTCGAAGATCGAATTGGGATCGCTGAGCACGCGATACCAGTTGAGCAGCCCCTGGAACACCCACAGGAACGCAACCGTCCGCATGAAGAGCACGAGCAACAGCCCCCAGCGCGTCTCGTTGGGATCGCGCGCCTTGTCGCCGAGCCTGATCGCCGCGCCGCTGTCGGGTCCGTCCTGGCCGTTGATCAAGCGGCCGCCTCCGCCAGTTGCAGGTCGTCGGCGCCGAGCGGCGCGAAATGCGCCGCGATCATCGCCTCGGTCACGTCTTCGAGCCGCGCCGGCTGCCAGGCGGGCTTGCCGTCCTTGTCGATGATGGTGGCGCGCACGCCCTCGTAGAAATCCTTCTCGCGGCAGATGCGCGAGACGATGCGGAATTCCGCGCGCATCGCCTGCGCGATCTCCATGCTCGCGCCGACCTGCATCTGCCGCAGCGCGACCGCAAGGCTCGTGGGGGATTTGGTCCTGATCGCTTTCGCGGCATCGGCGGCGAAGGGCGAGCCGTCGGCGTCGAGCCGCGCGATAATCTCCGCGACGTTCGACGCGGCGAAAGCGGCGTCGATCAGGGCCTGATGCGCGACGATCGGACCGGGCGGCGCCGGCGCGGCGAGGCGCGCGATCGTCGCGTCGAGGCTCTCGCCGAGCGACAGCGCTTCCACGAACGCGGGAATTTTCGCGCGCGGGATATGCGCGTCGGCGAGGCCGAGCGCGACCGCGTCGCCGGTTTTCGCGCGTGCGCCGGTCAGCGCGAGATAGGTTCCGGCCCTGCCGGTGAGGCGCGGCAGGAAATAGGTCGCGCCCACGTCTGGAAAGAAGCCGATTCCGACCTCGGGCATGGCGAAGGCGAATCCATCGCCGGCGATCCGGTGCGAGCCGTGCTCCGACACCCCTACGCCGCCGCCCATCACAATCCCGTCCACGATCGCCACATAAGGCTTCGGATAAAGCTTGATCCTGACGTTGAGAACATATTCCTCGCGCCAGAAATCGAGCTGGCTCGCGTGGTCGCCTGCCGTCCCCTGCTCCCACAGAAGCCTTATGTCGCCGCCGGCGCAGAATGCGCGGTCGCCGGCGCCCTCGACCACCACATATCTGACGCCCGGATCGATCTCCCAGGCATCGAGCGCCAGCGCTATGCCGCGCACCATATTCAGCGTCAGCGCGTTCAGCGCCTGCGGCCTGTTCAGCGTGATATGGCCGATCGCGCCGCGCTTCTCGCAGATGACTTCGTCGTTCACTCGGGCCTCCGTCGAACGGAGGGATAGAGCATTTGGCCGGGCGCCGCCACAAGCCCCAATGCCGAGATGGGTCCGGGCCAGCCGGCGCGAAGTCGCGGTTGCAGAGGGATCGCCTCCGCGCCTAATGTGCCGCAAATTTTCGGGAAACCCCGCCATGGACGCCAAGAACACGCCTGCGCACACGCACCCCCACACCCTTTCCCGCACGCTCGACCTCACGCACCGCCCGCGCCGCAACCGCCGCACCGACTGGTCGCGCCGCCTCGTGCGCGAAAACGTCGTGACCGCGAACGACCTGATCTGGCCGGTTTTCGTGGTGGACGGCGAAAAGACACAGGTTCCCGTCGCCTCCATGCCCGGCGTGTTCCGCTATTCGGTCGACGAGGCGGCCAAGGCCGCCGCGCACGCCGCCTCGCTCGGCATTCCCGCGATCGCCCTCTTCCCCTACACCGACCCGGACCTGCGCGATCCCATGGGCTCCGAGGCGCTCAACGACCAGAACCTCGTCTGCAAGGCCTGCCGCGCGATCAAGGACGCGGCGCCCGGCCTCGGGATCATCACCGACGTCGCGCTCGACCCCTACACGAGCCACGGCCACGACGGCGTGATGGAAGGCGAGGAAATCCTCAACGACGAGACCGTGCACATTCTCGTCGAGCAGGCGCTGAACCAGGCGCGCGCCGGCGCCGACGTGATCGCGCCTTCCGACATGATGGACGGCCGCGTCGGCGCGCTGCGCGAAGGCCTCGACGCCGCCGGCTTCGGCCATGTGCAGATCATGTCCTACGCCGCCAAATACGCCTCGGCCTTCTACGGCCCGTTCCGCGACGCGGTCGGCACCAACAAGACGCTGATCGGCGACAAGCGCACCTATCAGATGGACCCCGCCAACACGCACGAGGCGATGCACGAGGTCGCGCTCGATCTCGAACAGGGCGCCGACATGGTGATGGTCAAGCCCGGCATGCCCTATCTCGACATCATCTTTCGCGTGAAGGATGCGTTCCAGCGGCCGACCTTCGCCTATCAGGTCAGCGGCGAATACGCGATGATAATGGCCGCTGCGAACAACGGCTGGATCGACGGCGAGAAGGCGATGTTCGAAAGCCTGCTGGCGTTCAAGCGGGCGGGCTGCGACGGCGTGCTGACGTATTTCGCGGTGCGTGTGGCCGAGAAGATCCGGAAGGAAGGGGTGGCATAGAGCCCGCGCAGGCGCCCGCTGTCACCAAATGTAAAACCCCTGTCGCGATCGGTAAAACGCGCCGCCCCGTTCCGGCGCATCCTCCCCTCAGGCTGAAACACGCCGGAAGACGGGAGGCTTCACGTGATCATCTGCGCCTGCAATCGCCTGTCGGACACAGCCGTCCGCAACCACTGCGAAACCGCCGCCGGCAATGCGCGCGTGAAAAACGTCTATCCCGCGCTGGGCGGGCAGGCCTGCTGCGGGCGGTGCGCGCGGACGATCCGCGAAATCGTGCGCGAGACGAACGCGGCCGCCCTCGCCGGCGCAAAAGCGGAGATGCGCGCGGCCGCGTGAAGCCTATCGCACGCCGCCCCAGGCCGGCGTTCCGGCCGAACCCTCGACATGCACCGAGCCGCCGATGCGGATGCAGCTGTTCGTTTCCTTCGAATAGATGAAGCCCGGCCCTTCCGACGCGCAGCGCCAATTCCTGCGTTCGGCCTCCTGCGTCTTTTGCGCGGGTCTTTCGGCGGCGTGCGCGGCGACCGGGGCGACGAGGAGGGTTGCGAACAACACGCTAGCCCAACGTCGCATCCGACAATCCCCGGCTCTTGTACGCGTGAGGCCGACCACCTTCTCCCCGCTTGCGGGGAGAAGGCGAGCGAAGCTCGGATGAGGGGCGGGGAAAGTTCCGGCAAAATTCGTGATCATCGCCCGGCCCCTCACCCTGCCCCTCTCCCCGCTCGCGGGGAGAGGGAACCTGCTCATCACGCCAGCTCCTGCTCCGCCATCGCCGCGAGATAATTCGCGCCGATCGGCAGGAGATCGTCGTTGAAATCATATCCGGGATTGTGCACGGGCACGCCGCCGCGCTCCGGCGTCTGCTGGCCGAAGAAGAGATAGGCGCCGGGCGTGCGCTCCAGCATGAAGGCGAAATCTTCGCCCGCGAGCAGCGGACGTCCGTCGCGGACGACGTCGTTCACGCCCTTCACGTTCGTCGCACAAGCGCTCGCGCGATCGGTTTCGGCTTCGGCGTTCACGGTCGCGGGATAGGCGCGGCGATAGTCGATTTCGGCGCTGCCGCCCTGCGCCTCGCAGGTGAGCTTCACTGTGCGCTCGAACAGGGCTTCGACGCGATCGCGCACGTCGGCCTTCAACGTGCGCACGGAGCCGCGCAACTCGACCGTCTCCGGCAGCACGATGTCCGACGTGCCGCCGTGGATCTGGCCGATGCTGATGATCGCCGATTCCAGCGCATCCACCTGGCGCGAGGGAATGGAATTGAGCGCGCTGATCACCTGCGCGGCCATCGTCACCGTGTCGACGCCCTGTTGGGGATGCGCGCCGTGCGACGAGCGCCCGCGCAGGATCACGCTGAAATAGTCGATCGCCGCCATCGCCGTGCCGGTCAGCGCCTTCACCGTCCCGAGCGGCATATCCGGCGAATTGTGGATGCCGTACACCGCGTCGCACGGAAATTTTTCGAACAGCCCGTCGTCGAGCATGGCCTTGGCGCCGGCGAGGCCTTCTTCGGCCGGTTGGAAAATCAGATGCACCGTGCCCGAGAAGTTCCGCGTGTCGGCGAGAACCTTCGCGGCGCCGAGCAGCATCGCAGTGTGGCCGTCGTGCCCGCAGGCGTGCATGCGGCCGGGATTTTGCGAACGGTGCGCGAAGGAATTGCCCTCCTCCATCGGCAGCGCGTCCATGTCGGCGCGCAGGCCGATCGCGCGGTTCGAGCCCTGCGCGCCGTGCCGGCCGCGGATCACGCCGACGACGCCCGTGCCGCCGAAGCCGCGATGCACCTCGATCCCCCATTCGCCGAGTTTCTGCGCGACGATCTCGCTCGTGCGCTTTTCTTCGAAGCCGATTTCGGGATGGGCGTGCAAGTCGCGCCGCCATGCCGTCATTTCGGGATGAAGGGCTTCGAGGCGTTCGCGAATGGTCATGGCGGCTCCGGATCGGTCGAAGCCCGATCTCAACGCAAACGTCCGCGCGGCGCAAGCCGCACGGACGCCGCGTCGCGGCCGCCGCCGTCAGACAAGCGGACGATTGAGCTCCGTTCGCCAGCCTGCGGGATCGGGCGTCGTCTGCGGGCCGGTCTCGTAGACCTCCCACAGGTCCGGCGCCTTCGCGAGGCCCCTGGCGTTCATCCATTCATCGAACGCGCCCCACGCGCCGAACAATCCTTCGTAAGGCCCGGTGTAGATCGTCCGCGCCACGCGCGCCGCCGGCAATTCGCCGGGATTGACGCGGCCTGCCGGCTTCACGCGCGAGGCGACCGTCACGCCCAGTTCGAAATCGAAATAATGCGCGCTTGTCGTCAGGTGATGCGCGAATACCGCGCTCGTCGGCGCCACGCCCTGCTCAGTGAGCGCCGCCATCAGTTCGCCGACAGCCGGTCCGAATTCCTTCATCATTTCGGAGCGTGGAATCTTCAGATGAATGACCGCCGCAGGCTGCGCCTGCGTCTGTACGATCTGCGGTGGAGAAATCATTCCGTTTCCTTTCCTGCTCGACGCATCACGCCTTCGGCTTTCCGGCGTCGGAACACATGTTTGCCAAAGCCTCGCGACCCGCCGCCTGAAGTTCCTCGGGCGTGAGATCGCGAATGTGCGTCGCCACCGACCACACATGTCCGAACGGATCGACGATCACGCCGTAACGGTCGCCCCAGAACATGTCCGCCGCCGGCATCTTGATTGTCGCGCCGGCCGCCGCCGCCCTGGCGATCGCCGCGTCGACGTCCACGACGGACAGGTGGATGGTGACCGGAGAGCCTTTCAGCGACTTCGGTCCGAGCGAACCCCATTCGGGCGCCTCGTCCACCAGCATCAGCAGGGAATCGCCGATCTTCACGCTGGCGTGCATCAGCCGCCCGTCGGGTCCGGGCAGGCGCATCAACTCTGTGGCGCCGAAGGCGTTCTTGTAGAATTCGATCGCCTGCGCGGTGCCCGCGCACACCAGATGCGGCGTGAGCGTGTGGACGCCATCGGCGATCGGTTTCACTTTCGCAGTCGCGTTCATGAATTTTCCTTTCGTGAATTCGTGGGTGAGCCGATCCGGCCGAGCGACGCGCGCAGCTGTCGCGCTTCGAGGGCCGACATCTCTGCGTCGATCGCGGCATGTTCGGCGCGCCATATCGGGATGGCCGCATCGAGGATTTTGCGGCCCGCCTCAGTCAATCCCAGGCGACGCGCGCGTCGGTCCGTATCGTCGGGGCCGACGACGACCAGCCCGCGACCCTTCAACAACTTGAGCGCAGCCGTCAGCGTCGTGCGGTCCATCGCCAGAAAAGCCGCGAGCTGGCGCATGTTCATCGGGATCGAGGCGCTGAGCGCGATCATCAGGGAATATTGATTGTTGGTCAGGCCGACCGGCTGAAAAGCCCGGTCGAACCGCCGCGCGAGCACCCTCGCCGCTCGTTGCGACGCAAGACAGAGACATCTGTCGCGAACCTCGTGGACGACATCAAGGGCGAGCGTTTGCGACATCGATATGTTGATATCAACGTTTCACGTCGATGTCCAGAAAATCTCGACAGGCGATCGCCGTCTGCTGGAGTCGTCGAAAGACAGGCTTCGCGTCGGCGCCTCGCGCGCGTGTTTGCGGCTATCGCCCCGCGTAGGCGGAGACGTCGGCGAGACTCTGGACATCGGCATATCGTCCGACGCGCGTCCCCATCATCTCCTCGAATTTCTCGTGAACGCCCTCGACCGAAAGCGCCTTGAAACCCTTGCCGCGGTCCGCCGCGTAGAAAATCGGTTTGTTGGCGCGCGCCGGCGCCTTCAGCAACGCCGCCGCGGCGGCGGTCGGATCGTCCTCGTAGCTCGACATGAACTTGTTGGCGTCCTTCGGCCCAAGGAAATGCAGGAGATAGGTCTCCCCTGCCGTCAGCCCGCGGCCGACCGCCTCGGCGACGCGCGAGCCGTCGTGTTTCAGCATTTCGGCGGTCAGCACCGCCGACAGATAGGGCTGGTTGCGCAAACGCAGAACGCGCGCCCGCTCGGTCGGGTCGGCAATGACGGGATCATTCTCCGGTCCTGTGATCTCGGCCGCCTCGCGTTCGAGCCCGTGCGCCGCGCCGAACTGGCGAACGACCCGCAACCAGGTTCGGTCGACGAACTGGAAGAGCCCGGTCGCCGTCGAGGTCGACGCTTTCACATCGGTCGAAAAACTCGATTCCTTGTCGGCGATCGCCATCAGCACGGCCGGATCGAAATCCGTGCGCTGCGCGGCGCGCACGACGGAATCGACGAGTTCGCGCTTGATCTTCACCGGGCCGAATTTCAATGGCTGATCGGGGTGTTCGAGCGCGGCGAGTTGACGCGCGAATGTCGCATCGGGAATTCGACGCGCCCAGGTCGCCGCCGCCGCATCGGCCTGGTAATCGCCGTCCATCGCGACGTCGGGCGTCTTGCGCTGCGCGGCCGCGGCGATTTCTTCTGCGCGACGGCCCTCCCCGGTCGCGCCGCCGACCGGGCCGCGATTGCGCGCCGTCGCAACGATCACGACGAGCGCGAGGCACAAGCAAAAGCCGAGCACCGCGCCGCACCGCATGGCGAGCGCGCGCATTTCGGCGTTCGCCCGCCCCTTCCGTCCAAAAGAATTTCGACAGCCTGCCGCTGCGGAAAATTGCATCGCGCCTTACCGACGCCGCCTTCGGGCGGCCTGTTCTTGGGCTGATAGAGCGGCGTTGCGGCCATAAAGCGGCGCTTGCGGCCGCATTTTGGCCGGTTTTGAGGCGAGGGTCCGCATAGGGTCGGACGCATCGGCGAGGAAACCGTTCCGCTCGCGCCGCGTTGTCGTCCGACAGCGAGGCGGGATGAATCTTCTCCAGATCGAGGCGACCGCGATCGTGATCGCGATGCTCGGCATGTTCATGTGGGACCTCTGGCGCTACGACGTCGTTGCGGCTGCGGCCCTGCTTGCGGCCATAGCGACCGGCGTCGTCAAGCCCGAAAAGGCGTTCGAGGGCTTCGCCCATCCGGTGATCGTCATCATCGCCTCGGTGCTGATCGTCGGCCGTGCGATCGCGCGCTCGAAAATCCTCGACTCCGGCGTCCGCGCGCTCATGCGCCGCGCAAGATCGACATCGCTGCAGATCGGCGCGCTCGCCGCCTGCGTCGCGATCCTCTCGGCGCTCATCAAGAACGTCGGCACGCTCGGAATATTCCTGCCGATCGCGATCCAGACGGCACGTCGCGCCGGCCGCTCGCCTTCGCTCTATCTCATGCCCATGTCGTTCGCTTCGCTGATCGGCGGCACGATGACGCTCGTCGGAACCTCGCCGAACATACTCGTCTCCTCGATCCGCGCGCAGGAAGGCGGCGCCCCGTTCCGCATGTTCGATTTCCTCTGGGTCGGTCTTCCGCTGACGCTCGTCGCGCTCGTGTTCCTGACTTTCGGCTGGCGGCTCCTCCCGCGCGACCGGCAGGGCAAGCCGACCGAGGAAGAGCAGTTCGATGTCGGCCGCTACATGACCGAACTCGAAGTCGCGAAGGGCAGCGCCGCGGTCGGGCGCAGCGTCGGCTATGTCGAGGATCGCGAAGACGGCGACCTCATCGTCACCGCCATCGTGCGCAACGCGGGCCGTCATTTCATTCCTTCCCGCAACTGGCGCCTCGTCGAGGGCGACGTCCTCGTCGTGCAGAGCAGCCCCGACGTCGTGAAGGCTGCGATCGCCAAGGAAGGACTCGAACTCGCGGCCAGCAAGCGGATCGAGGGCGCAGACGAAACGCCCGACGACATGGCGACCGTGGAGGCGATCGTATCAGGCGAGTCGCCGCTCGTCGGCCGCAGCGCCGAGACGATGCGCCTGCGTCAGCGCTATGAGATCAATCTGCTCGCCGTCAGCCGCAACGACAGCGCGGCGCGCGGAAGGCTCCATGCGCACGTGTTTCGCGCCGGCGACGTCGCGGTGTTTCAGGGTTTCGGGAAAACGATCAACGCCACGCTCGGCGAACTCGGCTGCCTGCCGCTCGCCGACCGCAATCTGGAGCTCGGGCGCGCCGAACGCGGCGCGGTTTCGCTCGGCGTGCTCGCGGTTGCGATCGCACTGATGGTCGCCAACTTCGTTAACGTGGAGGTTGCGTTCTTTGGCGCCGCGGTAGCGATCATCCTCCTAAATCAGATCACTTTGAAGAGCGCCTACGGCGCGATCGAGGGGCCGGTGATCGTCATGCTCGCCTGCCTGCTCCCGCTCGGCGAGGCGCTGAAGGATGTGGGCGTCACCCATATCGTCGCAACGCATCTCACAGGCCTCGCCGCGCATCTGCCGGCGCTGCTGGCGATCGGCTTCGTGCTGTTGATCTCGATGCTCGTGACGCCGGTCATGCATCACGCGCCCGCCGTGCTCGTCATGGGTCCGATCGCGGCCGAGCTCGCGAAGTCACTGCACTACAATCCCGACCCGTTCCTGATGGCCGTCGCGCTCGGCGCGGCCTGCGACTTCCTCTCGCCGATCGGCCATCAGAACAATCTTCTCGTGAAGGAGCCCGGCGGCTACCGGTTCGGCGACTATTGGAAGCTCGGGCTGCCGCTCTCGCTCCTCGTGCTGGCGGCAGGAACGCCGCTGATTTTCTGGGCGTGGCCGACGCGTTGAAGGGATCCGGCCTGAACGTGCAATGTCTGGTTGGCTCGCGGAGCCGATTCGATCGATTTGAGTTCGAAGTACGATGAAAGCGCTGATAATCGAGGACGATCTCATGCTCGGCGACGCACTTGTGGCGGCGCTGAACCGGGAAGGCGTTGCTGTCGACTGGGTGCGGCGGGGCGCAGACGCCGAAGAAGCATTGCGCGACGACAGCTACGCCGTCGTTCTGCTCGACCTTGGCCTGCCGGATGCAGACGGCATGGACCTGTTGAGGTTGGCCCGGCAAAGAGGATTTGGAACGCCGGTTCTGGTCGTCACCGCGCGAGACGCCATCGACGACCGGGTGGCCGGACTGGACATCGGCGCCGACGACTATCTTGTGAAGCCGTTCGAGACGCGCGAGCTTCTCGCGCGCATCCGCGCTTTACTCAGGCGCCGGGAAGGACGCGCCTCCCTGAGCCTGACGGCGGGAGCTTGCCAGCTCGATCCGGAGACGCACGAATTGACGCACAACGGCAGGACGCTCGCGCTGCCGGCGCGCGAGTTCGCGCTCATGTATGCGCTGATGGAGCGCCCCGGCCGAATTCTTTCGCGAACCCGGATCGAAGAGCGAATTTACGGCTGGGGCGAGGAAGTGGAAAGCAACGCGGTCGACGTGTTGATACACTCGATCCGCCGCAAGTTCACGAAAGACGTGATCCTGAATGTCAGGGGCGCCGGATGGATGGTCCCGAAGTCATGAGCGGCTCGCTGCGTCGCGTCGCGCTGTTGTGGACGACCATTCTTTTGACAGCCGTCGGTCTGGTGACGATTTTCATCGCATACATTTACGCACGAAGCGAAGCTTCCGAATTCCTCGACGGCCAACTCCGCCAGATCGCATTGAACGCCGGCGCCGGCGTGCACGCCGCGAACGCGCCGCGCGCGGCGGATCGCGATCCCGAAGACGCTTTTGCAATCACGATCCGGGACGCCGCCGGCCAGATCGTGCATCAATCTCTGCCGCCGGTCACGATCGGACTTCAGGACCGTTCGGGATTTTCGGACGTCGAGGCCAATGGCCGCCTGTGGCGCGTCTACACGGCCCGGAGCGAGGTGGGAGCCGTTCAGGTCGCGCAGCAGGATACCGTGCGAGCGGAAATTGCGGACGGGGCGGCGATGGGCGCGGCGGCGCCCATAATTGTCGTAATTCCGCTCTCGTGGCTTGTTGTCGGTTGGGCGTTGAATCGCGTGCTGCGCCCCCTCGGCTGCCTGGCTGCCGAAATCGCCGCGCGTTCCGCCTCGTCGACGCAGGCGATTGCGCTGGGCGACATTCCGACCGAGGTGAGGCCGCTTGTCGAAAGCATGAACGGCTTGATCGACAGATCGCGAGCGGCCGTCGAGGCCCAGAAGCGCTTCGTGGCGGACGCCGCTCACGAGTTGCGGACGCCGTTGGCCGCGATGCAGATCGAAGCCGACAATCTCGCTTCAGCCGACGCTGAAGGACAACGCGACCGCGCCGCCGCGCTCGTGGAGGGCGTTAAACGCGCAAGCGCGCTCGCCAATAGGCTCCTCCAGCTCGCGCGGCTGGACGAGCCGGCGCCGGCGGCGTTTCGCAAGATCGAGCTCGGCGAACTCCTGCTCGATTGCGTCGGCGAAACCGCGCCGCTCGCGCATCGCAAGGGCGTCGACCTCGGCGCGCGCGTCGGCGCTGCGGCCGAAACGCGTGGCGCCGAAACGGAGGTCCGGGCGCTCCTGACCGTTCTGATCGACAACGCCGTGCGCTACACGCCCGCAGGCGGAAAGGTCGACGTCTCGCTCGATCGCCGCGAGAATCGCCTGCTCGTGGAGGTCCTCGACACGGGGCCCGGTTTGCCCGCCGGATCGGAAGCCCGCATCTTCGACCGCTTCTATCGCGGCGCTTCGCGCGACAGCGAAGGGACCGGCCTCGGGCTGGCGATCGCGCGGCGGATCGCGGAACGTCATGGATTCGACCTGATCGTCGAGAACCGCGGAGACGGTCGCAGCGGCGCCCGCGCGCAAGTGCTCGTTCCGGAGTCCGGATCGCCGGCCCCGGGCTAATTCTCCCCTAATTCCGCCACAGCATCATCTCCGCCATGCAGGGCGCGGATCAGGAACGCGCTCGGCGACGGGGGCGAATGGAGAACTCGATGAACAGGAATCTGAAGCGAAACATCCAGCTGCTCGCGACAGCCGCGTTGGCGGCTTCGCTTGCGGCGCCCGCTCTGGCCTACAACGGGCAAAAGCTGCGGCGCGAGGCGAAGATCGGCATGAAAGAGGCCCGTGCGATCGCCCTGAAAGCCCATCCCGGCAAAATTACCGATGCGGAACTCGAGAGGGAGCACGGCGGCAGCGGACTGCGATATTCGTTCGACATAAGGAACGGCCGGCGGGTGCAGGAGGTCGGCGTCGATGCGAACACCGGCAATGTTCTCGAAAACGCGCGCGAAGGCCGAAATCCGGACTGACCTTTGAAACAAGCCGCCTCGGATCCCCGGGGCGGCCCTTCTATTCGATTGCACGAGACGAATGATGAATGACACGATCAAAATCGCGCTCAGCAAGGTGCCCGAAGTCACGCTCGGATTCTGGGTCATCAAGATCATCGCCACGACGCTCGGCGAAACCGGCGGCGACGCGTTGACGATGAGCGTGTTTCACGCCGATGCTCATGCGCAAAACGGCGGCTACCTGATCGGGACTGGAATATTTCTCGTCGTCTTCATCGCCGCGGTGGCTGCGCAGATCGTCGCGAACACATTCAACCCGTGGAATTACTGGATCGCTATCGTCGCCTCGACCACGGTCGGCACGACGATGGCCGATTTCGCAGATCGGTCGCTCGGGATAGGTTACGCTGGCGGCTCGGCGATCCTTCTTGCGCTCCTCGCGCTGGCGCTTGCGACCTGGCGACTGTCCGAAGGCAGCGTTTCGGTGAACACGGTTTCGACGCCGCGCGTCGAAGCTTTCTACTGGGTTACGATCCTGTTTTCGCAAACGCTCGGCACGGCGCTCGGCGACTGGATGGCCGACACCAATGCGCTGGGCTTCGGCGAAGGCGCTTTGGTGTTCGCGGCGGCGATCGCCGTCGTCGCGATGCTCTACTACGCGAGCAATGTCTCGCACGTTCTTCTATTCTGGATCGCGTTCATTCTGACCCGTCCGCTCGGCGCGACGCTCGGCGATCTGCTCGACAAGCCGCATGCGCTCGGCGGCCTTGCCTTGAGCCGCGTCTACGCCACGATCGTGCTGGTCGTCTCGATGCTCGCGCTGATCATCGTCCTGCCGCAGCGCGCCGGCGCGCACCCGACGTATGCCGACAATTGATGCTGTCGATCGAAGCCCTCACCCGAACCGGTTATTCTTCGGGAACCCGCGCGGCGGCAGCCTGCCCGCATCCGCGCGGCTGCCGATCCAGTCCGTCAGTTCCGCCTTCGTCACGGTGAACGTGCGTCCGGCGGAATCGAGCCAGGTCAGACCGTCCTTCATCGCGAATACTTTCGCATCCGCCACGCCGCCGTCCTTGTAGCGTTGCAGGCGCACGCCCTTTCCGCGCGCCATTTCCGGCACTTCGCCGAGCGTGAAGACGATGAGCTTCCTGTTCTCGCCGATGACGGCGACATGATCGCCATTGGCGGGAACGAGCAGAGCGGCCTTCGCGCCCTCGTCGGGATTCATCAGGACCCTGCCCTTGCGCGTGCCGCCGATCATCTCGTCCTGGTTGACGACGAAGCCGCGCCCGTCGCTGGTCGCCGCCAGCATCTTCTGTCCCGGCGCATAGGGCAGCACGGTCACGATGTCGGCGCCCTCGTCGATGTCGGCCATCAGCCGGATCGGCTCGCCGTGGCCGCGCCCGCCCGGCAGTTTCGATGCGTCGAGCGTGTAGATCTTGCCGTTCGACGCGAGCACCAGAATTTTCGATGTCGTCTCTGCGAAGAACGAAGCGAGCAGCGCGTCGTCGCCCTTGAATTGCAGGCTGGAGAGATCCTGCACATGACCTTTCAGCGCGCGGATCCACCCTTTCTGCGAAACGACCACCGTAACCGGCTCGCGTTCGATCATAGCCTCCGTGAGATCGATGTCGGCGGCCGCCGGCGCCTCGGCGAACGTCGTGCGGCGCTTGCCGATCTTCGAATCCGGCGGGAATTTCTTCTTGAGCTCCCGGATCTGCCAGGTGATCGTCTTCCACTGCCGCTTCTCGTCGCCGAGCAGCTCCTCGACCTCGGCCTTCTCCTTCTCAAGCTCCTCGTGCTCCTTGCGCAGCTCCATCTCTTCGAGTCGGCGCAGCGAGCGCAGGCGCGTGTCGAGCACGTAATTCGTCTGCTTTTCGGTGAGCGAGAAGGCCTTCATCAATTCGGCCTTCGGGTCGTCCTCCTCGCGGATGACGCGGATCACCTCGTCGAGATTGAGGAAGACGACGATCATGCCGGCGAGCAGTTCGAGCCTGTGCTCGATCTCCGCCAGCCGATGGCGCGAACGGCGCAACAGCACCTCGCGCCGGTGATCGAGCCATTGCCCGATCGCCTCGCCGAGCGAGACGACGCGCGGCACGGCGCCGTCGACCAGCACGTTCATGTTGACGCCGACGCGGGTCTCGAGCTCGGTCAGCTTGAACAGCGTCTCCATCATCACGTCCGCATCGACGTTGCGCGCGCGGGGTTCGATCACGATGCGGATGTCTTCGGCGGATTCGTCGCGAATATCGCTGATGAGCGGCAGCTTCTTGTCGTTGAAGAGCTCCGCGATCTTCTCGATCAGCCGGCTTTTCTGTACGCCGTAGGGAATTTCGCTGACGATGGCGTTCCAGACGCCGCGCGATCCTTCCTCCTTCGTCCAGCGCGCGCGCAGGCGAATGGACCCGCGTCCGGTGCGGTAGGTCTCCGCAATGACCTCGGGCGGATCGACGATAACGCCGCCGGTCGGGAAATCCGGGCCCGGCACGAAACGCATCAGCGCATCGACGTCGGCCTTGCGGTTGACGATGAGATAGAGCGCGGCGTCGCAGAGTTCGGCGAGGTTGTGCGGCGGCACGGAGGTCGCCATGCCCACCGCAATGCCCTGCGCGCCATTGGCGAGCAGGTTCGGCAGGGCGGACGGCAGGACGATCGGCTCTAGCTGGTCGCCCGAATAATTGTCGCGAAAGTCGACCGAGTCTTCGTCGATGCCCTCTAGCAGCAGACGCGCGACATCGGTCATGCGCGCTTCGGTGTAGCGATAGGCGGCGGCGGAATCGCCGTCGATGTTGCCGAAATTGCCCTGCCCGTCGACGAGCGGATAGCGCGACGAGAAATCCTGCGCCAGCCGCACCAGCGCGTCGTAAATCGCCTGATCGCCATGCGGATGGAAGGAGCCCATCACGTCGCCCACGATCTTCGCGCATTTCTTGAAAGCCGACGTCGGATCGAGCTTCAGGATCTGCATCCCGTAGAGAATGCGGCGATGGACGGGCTTCAGCCCGTCGCGCGCGTCGGGCAGCGCGCGGCCCATGATGGTCGAGAGCGCATAGGCGAGATATCGCTCTTCCAGCGCCTCGCGAAGATTGACGGGCAGCGCCTCGGCGGGCGGCGGCGGCGGATCGACTGTTCTTGCCATGTTCTCTCGGTAACGGTTCGCCCGAGTCGCGGCAAGCCGGTGACTTTGGTCACTGTTTACTGAAGAGATTCACCGTTACTTCACTTTCTCGGAACTGTTGCGTTGATGCACTAGTTTCAGAACGGCCGGCTTGGCATGAAGCCCGCGGCCGGGGGGGAATCGGGTTTTCAAGGTGCGCGCGCGCACCGCGGCCGGTTTCGAAATGGTTGATCAAGATGACCGTGCGGGAAGCTCCCGCGCGGCAGGGTGTTGCGATGTCAAAGCTGGTTTCCGCTCTCGGCCTTCTGGTGGCCCTTTCGCTCGGCGCGATCGCCTGGATCGGCCTTCCCGCAACCGGCGTGATGGCGAGCACGGACAGGACGGTCGCCGCCGTCGCGTGCGGTTCCGATATCGCGCTCGACGAAGGCTACGGCGTCAGCCGCCACGTTCTCAGGGATTGCGCGCGCTAGGTTTTCCGCGCCCTCTGCGCCTCCCGAGCAAAATTTTCGCGGGCGCCGGCGGCGGCGTCTAGCCCGCGCGGCGCAAACAGGTCGCGCCGCAGGAAATGCCAGGTCAGGCGCAGCCCTGCGTCGATATCCAGATCGCTCACCGTTTCGGCCCCGATCTCGGCGGTCAGGAATTCAGGCAGGGGCAACAGCCGGTCGGCCCACGGCGCGCCCGCCTCCTGCGAGGCCGCCCGCCCGGTCTTCGGCGACACCCAGGACAGGTTCTCGCGCGCGCCGGAAATGGCGCAGCTCTCCAGATCGAGGCCAAATCCCAGTTCCGAAAGTACGGCGAGTTCGAAGCGTACGACCAGCTCCGGCGCGAGCGCGGGATCGTCGAGGTGAGCGGTGAGCGCGTCCGCCATGGCGTAGAGCTGCGCGTGCGGATCGCGCTCCGGCAGCAGCCGCAGAAGCGATGACAGCCAGTGCAGGCCGTTGAGCGCCATCGCGCTCGCCATGAGGCGCCCCGCCCTCAGATCGCGCGCCTCGACGGCGAACGCGCCCATGTGTTCCTCGAGCCGCGCGCGCCAGACGACATCGACGCTGTTGCCCTGCTGCAAGGTCGGCTGCATGGCGCGCGAACGCCCTGCGCGCACGACGCCGAGGTGACGTCCGTGGCGCTCGGTCATGACTTCGAGAATGACGCTCGTTTCGCCGTGCTTGCGCAGGCCGATCACGAGGCCGCGGTCGCTCCAGTCCATGCGCCTTTATGAAGTCTGGCGCTGGCCCGGTCCAGAGCTGGAATCAGCGGCGGACGTAATGGCGGTGACGACGGTAATAGCGCCGGTGGTGGCGCATGCCCCAGCTCGACGCGATCGCGGGTCCGGCGGTCGCGCCGACGGCCGCGCCCGCGACAAGGCCCACCGGCCCGAACACGATGCCGCCCGCAGCGCCGCCGAGCGCCCCGTCGATCACCCGCTCCTGCGCGAGGGCCGGCGTGGCGAGAAAGGGAGCGGCCAGAAGGCCGACGAACAGAAGCTTGCGCATGTGAGGTCTCCGGATTCGTCGAGAGCTTGACGATCAAACGCGGCGGAGGTGCGGCGGTTCCGTCATCCGCCCCTTGGAAACTCGAGACCCATTTCGCGGTAGCGCTCGGGATCGTCCGCCCAGTTGGACCGCACTTTCACAAAAAGGAAGAGATGGACCTTCTGGTCGGCGGCTTCCGCAATGTCTTTTCGCGCGGCCTGCCCGATCGACTTGATCATGCGGCCGCCCTCGCCGATCACGATCTTCTTCTGCCCCTCGCGTGCGACGTAGATCGTCTGCTCGATCCGCGCCGACCCGTCGGCCATCTGCTTCCACTGGTCCGTTTCGACCGTCGCCTCGTACGGCAATTCGTCGTGCAGCCGTTCGAAAACCTTTTCGCGCGTGATCTCGGCGGCGAGCGAACGCAGGGGCGCGTCTGAAACCTGGTCTTCCGGATAGAGCCACGGACCGGGCTTCATCATGCCGGCGAGATGGTCGCGCAGGCGCTCCACGCCATCGCCTTTCGCCGCCGAAATCATGAAGGTTTCGACGAAGGGGACGCGCGCATTGATCTCCTGCGCGAGGCTGAGAAGATTCTCGCGGGGGATGAGATCGATCTTGTTGAGGACGAGAACCTTTCGCCGCGGCGCGTCCTTCAGTCGTTCGAGGATGGCTTCCGTTTCGCCGTCGAGGCCCTTCTTGGAATCGACGAGCAACGCCACGACGTCGGCGTCGCCCGCGCCGCCCCACGCCGTCGTAACCATCGCGCGGTCAAGACGCCGCTTCGGCGCGAATATGCCGGGCGTATCGACGAAGATGATCTGAGACGGCCCTTCGATCGCGATGCCGCGCACGAGCGCGCGCGTCGTCTGCACCTTGCGCGAGACGATCGACACTTTGGCGCCGACGATCGTGTTGAGCAGCGTCGACTTGCCGGCGTTGGGCGCGCCGATCAGCGCGACGAAGCCGCAGCGGGTCTGTTCGCTCACGACGATTCCCTCCCGACCGGACTGATCTTTTCGCGCGCGAGAAAGGCTTCGGCGGCCGCCTGCTCGGCGAGACGCTTGGAGGCGCCCTCGCCTTCCGCCGGCGCAAAGCCTTCGACCGCCGCCGAAATGCGAAACAGCGGCTGGTGGTCCGGTCCGCTGCGCTGCTCGACCTTGTAGGCGGGCGTCGGCAGGCCGAGCCCTTGCGCCCATTCCTGCAGCGCGCTTTTCGGATCGCGCGCGGCGGTGCGCGCCTGCGTGATCCGCGGCCCGAAACCGCTGCGCACGAGCCTGGACGCCGCCGCGTAGCCGCCATCGAGAAAGACCGCGCCGATGATGGATTCGCAGACGTCGCCGAGAATGGCGGCCTTGTTCGCGCCGCCCGATTGCGCTTCGCCGTCGCCGAGCCGGATGAACGGCGCAACGCCCCAGTCGACCGCCACCTCCGCGCATGTCTCGCGCCGCACGAGCTCGGCGAGCCGGCGCGAGAGTTCGCCTTCGGCGGCGTCGGGAAACGTCTCGTAGAGCATCGACGCGACCGCAAGGCCGAGCACCCGGTCGCCGAGAAACTCCAGACGCTGATAGCTCTCTGCGCGATTCGTGCAGGCGCTCACATGCGTCAACGCCTGTCGCAACAGTCCATTGTCGGCGAAGGCGTAGCCGATCCGCCCTTCGAGCGGCGCCAGCTCGGTCAGCGCCTTCGCGCGCATCAGCGCACCGGCTGGAACAGCCGATCGAATCGCACCGACCAGGGCCAGTTCCAGAATTCCCAGGCGGCATAGCCTTCCTTGACCGAGAAGAAAATCATCTCGGCGCGGCCCTCGAGGTTTTCGTACGGCACATAGCCGACGCCGCCATGATCGGGCGAGACCCGCGAATCCGTCGAATTGTCCCGATTGTCGCCCATCATGAAATAATGGTCCGGCGGCACCTCGAACACGCCCGTGTTATCGTTGAATCCGGTGTCGCCCTCGATCTCGATGATCGTGTGCGTGACGCCGCCCGGCAGCGTCTCCTTGTAGGTCGGCACCTCGGTCATCTCGCCCATGCGGTCCTCGGTGCGCACCTTCTCGATCGGCTCGCGCGGCGTCATCTGCCCGTTGATGTAGAGCCGGCCCTTGATCATCTGGATCTTGTCGCCGGGCAGGCCGATCACGCGCTTGATGTAATCCTGCGACGTGTCGCGCGGCAGCTTGAACACGACGACGTCGCCACGCTTGGGCCTGGACGCGAGAACGCGGCCGCTGAAGACGTCCGGGCTGAACGGGATCGAATAGCGGGAATAGCCGTAGGAATATTTGGAGACGAACAGGAAATCGCCGATCAGAAGGGTCGGGATCATCGAACCCGAAGGGATGTTGAACGGCTGGAACAGCAGGGTGCGCACGACCAGCGCGATCAGCAGCGCCTGGATAATGACCTTGATCGTTTCGCCCAGGCCGCCGTCGGCCCGCTTGTGACTGGAATTGTCGGCGCCGACGCCGAGCGGCTCGCTCATATTCTATCCCTGCAACGTCCCGCTCGTCCGCGGAGCGGTTCTCCTAGCATGCCCCTCCCGCCCCGTCATGCCGGGGCGCCGAGGCGGAACTCAGCGCACGAGATGGAAGAGCCTGCCGAACCGCACCGACCACGGCCAGCGCCAGAATTGCAGGGCTTCGTCGCCCTCTTTCACCGAAAAGTAGATCATCCTGGCCGGACCGACCAGATTTTCGAACGGCACGAAGCCGACGCCGCCGAGATCGGGCGAAATGCGCGAATCGGACGAATTGTCGCGATTGTCGCCCATCATGAAGTAATTGCCGGCCGGCACTTCGAACACGCCCGTATTGTCGTTGAAGCCGGTATCCCCCTCGATCTCGACGATCGTATGCGAGACGCCGCCCGGCAGCGTCTCGCGATAGGTCGGAACCTTGGCGGAATGGCCGAACCGGTCCTCCGTCACGACGTCCGCGATCGGCTCGCGCGGGACCATCTGCCCGTTGATGTAGAGCCGGCCCTTGATCATCTGGATCCGGTCGCCGGGCAGGCCGATCACGCGCTTGATGTAGTCCTGCGACGTGTCGCGCGGCAGCTTGAACACGACAACGTCGCCGCGCCTGGGTTGCGAAGCGAAGATGCGGCCGGAAAACAGGTTCGGGCCAAATGGAATCGAATAGCGCGAATATCCGTAGGAATATTTCGAGACGAACACGAAGTCGCCGATGTCGAGCGTCGGAATCATCGAGCCGGAGGGGATATTGAACGACTGGAAGACGAGCGTCTTGATGACGACGGCGATCAGCAGCGCCTGGACGATGACGAGAACGGTCTCCCCTAACCCACCCTTGCCCTGCTTCCGCGGCTTCGTATCGGCGGCGCGCAGGCCGAGCGGTTCGGTCATCAAACGTCTCTTTTCACCCTCTTGCAGACCGGCGAGTCGGCCGATGCCAGACGGCTTGTAGTGCGCAATTCCGACGATTTCGCGATTGGCTCAGGGCGTCCCGGCAGGCACGGCCTCGATGAGGACTTGCGCATAGGCGAGCGGAAATTCGTCGGTGATGGTCACATGCAGGCGCGCCTCGTGCCCGGCCGGCGTCATCGCGGCGAGGCGCGCGGCGGCGCCGCCGGTCAGCTTCATCGTGGGCTGGCCGCTCGGCAGGTTGACGACGCCCATGTCCTTCCAGTGCACGCCGCGCCTGATTCCCGTACCCAGCGCTTTCGAACAGGCCTCCTTGGCCGCGAACCGCTTGGCGTAAGAGGCGGCGCGCCCCGCCCGACGATCCGACTTGGCGCGCTCGAGTTCGGTGAAGCATCGTTTTGAGAAACGCTCGCCGAAACGTCCCAGCGCCTCCTCGATGCGCCTGATGTCGCAGAGATCGCTTCCGAAACCGATGATCATGCGCCCTGAACCGTCCTGCGTCCCTCGTCCATTGCTTTGCGCATGGTCCTGATCGATTCGGCAAGCCCGACGAAAATAGCCTCGCCGATCAGGAAATGACCGATGTTCAGCTCGGCGATCTCCGGCAGTCCCGAGATCCGGCGCGCCGTATCGAAGTCGAGCCCGTGCCCGGCATGGCACTCTATGCCGAGCCTTGCCGCATGCGCGGCGCCGGCGCGCAGCCGCTCGAATTCGGACGCGGCCTTCTCGGTCTGACCGAGTTCGACCGCGTGACACCATGCGCCGGTATGAAGCTCGACGACGGGCGCGCGCAGCGATGCGGCAGATTCGATGGCCTCGCGGTCGGGCTCGATGAACAGCGAAACACGAATGCCGCCGCGCGACAGCTCCGCGATGAAGGGCTTGAGATGATTGTGTCCGCCGACGACGTCTAGACCGCCTTCCGTCGTGCGCTCCGTGCGCTTTTCCGGCACGAGGCAGGCGGCGTGCGGGGCGACCGACAGCGCGATGTCGAGCATCTGCTCGGTCGCCGCCATTTCGAAATTCAGCGGCTTCGAGATCGCCGCCTTGATGCGGCGCATGTCGTCGTCGCGGATGTGACGCCGGTCCTCGCGCAGGTGCGCGGTGATCCCGTCGGCGCCAGCCTCGATCGCAAGCAGCGCCGCGCGCACGGGGTCCGGCCGGGCGCCGCCGCGCGCGTTGCGCACCGTCGCGACGTGATCGATGTTGACGCCGAGGCGCAGCTTTCCGCTCATGGTCACCCGTTGATCCGCTCGACATTACTGACGACCGGTTTCGACTTGAGTTGCGAGATCACGCTCGTCAATTGCTTGAGGTCGGCGACGTCGAGATCCAGCAGCACGTCGCGAAAATCCGGCGAGCGAAGTTCGAAGCCGATGTTGGAAATGTTCGCGCCCGCTTCGCCGATCGCCGTCGCGATCACGCCGAGCGATCCCGGCTCGTTGATTGCAGTGACCCTGATCTGCGCCGGAAAGAGATCGCCCTTCGATTCCTCGAGATCCCAGCGCACGTCCAGCCAGCGCTCGGGCTCGTTGTCGAACGCCGAAAGCGCGGGCGACTGGATCGGATAGATCGTGATCCCCTCGCCCGGCGTGACGATGCCGACGATGCGGTCGCCCGGCACCGCGCCGCCGTTCGGCGCGAAACGCACGGGCATATCGGCGCGAATGCCCCGGATCGGAAGCGCCTTTTCCGGCTGTTCGCCTTCCGGCGCCTTGAACAGGAGCCGCTGCGCCTTCTTCAGGCTGAACCAGCCGGCCTCCTTCTTGTCGTGGCCGGACGGCGCCTTGCGTTCGTCCGTGAATTCGGGATGCACCGCCTTGACGACGTCGCCGGAGAACATTTCGCCACGGCCGACCGCCGCGTAAATGTCCTCGACCGACGCGCGCGCGAGCCGTGCGAGAACCGGCTTCAACGTGTCGTCGCTGAACTTCTTGCCCGCACGCTCGAAGGCCCGCGCGACGATCTGCCGGCCGAGCCCCTTGTACTGCGCCCGCACCGCCTCGCGGGTCGCGCGCCTGATCGCCGCGCGCGCCTTGCCCGTCACGACCAGGGTCTCCCAGGCGGCAGGCGGCGACTGGCCCTCGGCGCGCACGATCTCGACTTCGTCGCCGTTGTGCAGTTCCGACAGAAGCGGCGCGATCCTCCCGTTGACCTTCACGCCGACCGCGGAATCGCCGACGCGCGTATGCACGGCATAGGCGAAATCGACCGGGGTCGCGCCGCGCGGCAATGCAATCAGGCGGCCTTTCGGCGTGAAGCAGAACACCTGGTCGTGGAATAGTTCGAGCTTGGTATGCTCGAGGAATTCCTCTGGACTGTCGCCTTCCGCCAGCAGTTCGAGCGTGCGTTGCAGCCAACGATAGGCGCCGCTCTCGTGGCTCAGCGTCTCGACGTCGGCGACGGGCGTATCCTTGTAGAGCGCGTGCGCGGCGATGCCGAGCCGCGCGATCTCGTGCATGTCGCGGGTGCGGATCTGCAACTCGACGCGTTGATGGCCGGGACCGACGACCGTCGTGTGGATCGACCGGTAGTCGTTCTGCTTCGGCGTCGAGATGTAATCCTTGAATCGCCCGGGCACTGTCGGCCATTTCGTGTGGACGACGCCGAGCACGCGATAGCAATCCTCGGCCGTGTCGACGACGATACGGAATCCGTAGATGTCGGACAATTGTTCGAAGGCGATGGATTTGCGCTCCATCTTTCGCCAAACCGAATAAGGC
>JAGWTW010000073.1 GCA_028868735.1 Hyphomicrobiales bacterium
GCGGGAATGACATGTCCCCTGACCCGAGAACTAACCCTCCACCACGATCACATCCGCGTCGGGCTTCGCCGCGTAGAGCCGCTCCACCAGCGCGTTGCGGCGCTCGAGCGCGGCGCGCTGGTTGATGTAGCCCTTGTCGGTAAGTTCGTTGCCGTCGATCGAGGGCGGCTCTGTCATCAGCATCACGCGCGCGATCCGCATGGACGAGCCCTGTGACGATGAATTGTGCGCATGCAGGCTCGTGCGCAGATGTTCGATCACCTTGGGATCGCGCACGACTTCGTCGATTTTGGCTTGCGCCTTCCCGGCGACGAGCTTGCAGGCTTCCACGTTCGGCCAGGCGAGCAGGCCGATGTAGTCGCGGTCCTGTCCGGCGACGAGCGCGTCCTGGATGACCGGGCTCGCCGCGGCGATGGCCGCCACGCGCAGGGATCCGACATGCACGAACGTGCCGGACATGAGCTTGAAATCCTCGACGACGCGGCCGGCGAAAATGAGCCCCTTGGCCGGATCATCCGGATCGACGAAGGTCCCGGCGTCGCCGATCTTGTAATAGCCCTCCTCGTCGAAGGCTTTCGCGGTCAGATCGGGCTGCTTGTAATAGCCGGGCGTCACGATGATCGAGCGGATGCGCATTTCGTATTTCGGACCGGCGGGAACCATCTTCAGTTCGACGCCGGGATGCGGCAGGCCGATGAGGCCGACGCGCTCGGTCGCCCAATAGGTCGACGTCGCGGTTGGCGCCGTTTCGGTCGACCCCCAGCCCGTGAAGAACACGATGCGGTTGCCGGTGTATTTCACCGCCAGCCGCTGCATGCGCGTGTAGAGGTCGTCGGGCAGCGTGGCGCCGCCGTAGCCGAGGATCTTCAGATCCTTGAAGAAGGAGCGCGCGAGCGCGTCGTCGTTTTCGAGCGCGGTCGCGAGCACGGCGAAGCCCGCGGGCACGTTGGTGTAGTAGGTCGGCGAGACGTCGCGCAGGTTCTTCAGCGTCTCCTCGAACATGCCGGGCACGGGACGGCCGTCGTCGATGTAGAGCGTGCCGCCATCCGCCAGAAGCGCGTGAAAACCGGCGTTGCCGCCCATCGTGTGGTTCCACGGCAGCCAGTCGAGCACGACCATTTTCGGATCGTTGGCGCCGCGCTTGCGCGTCATCTGTCCCATGACGACGTTGGCGCACATCATTTCCTGCGTGTTGATCACCGCCTTCGGCATGCCGGTCGAGCCGGACGTGAAGAGCAGCTTGCCGACGGTCTTCGGACCGACGGCGGCGAGCGCCTTCGCGACGGCTTCGGTCGGCTTGGTTGCGACAAGCTCGCTCCAGGCGCGGCTCTCGATCCCTTCCGCCGGCCGTTCGACATGAATGACGGCGACGCCGGTGAGATCGAGCGCTTTCAATGCGCGCGAAAAAGCGACGCCGTCCTGCACCATCACGACGCCCGGCTTGATGAGGTCGAAGATGTACCGGAGCTTGGCGTGATCCATGCTCATCATCGAATAGGCGGGCGACACCGGCGCAACGGGAATGCCAGCCTGCATGCCCGCCTGCGTCAGCAGCGCATGCTCGATCGAATTGCCGGAGAGGATGGCGATCGGCCGCTCCGGCGCCAGTTTCATGTCGAGGATCGCCTGCGTCAGCGCATCGACCATGCCTTTGGCTTCGCCATACGTCACTTTCTTCCAGGCGCGGTCGGGGCCGCGGCGCTGGGCGAGCCAGACGTCGTTCGGGCGCTCCTTCGCCCATTGAGCGAGATATTCGGGAATGCTGCGCCGGATCGGGTCGAGCGGAATCTTCTGGCGCAGGACGATGACGCCGTCTGGACGCCGCTCGACGTCGATCGCGCGTTCCAGAAAATCGACATGCTTGAACGGAATCTTGTTCAGCGGGAGCGCGGCGTTCTCGTTCATGGGATTTCCTCGGATTTTGTCCGGCGCGCGGGCGCCATTGTTCGCTTTTGCCGGATTTTCGGACCCCGGGGCACGGCGCGTCAAGGCTGCGGCTTGCCGGAAGGCGCCGCGGGCGCCTAACATTCGCCTTTCGCAACAATGAGCCGGAGCAAGGCATGAGCGTCCTCGACAGGATCAACGGATATGCGGGCGAACTGACCGCCATTCGCCGCGACATCCACGCCAATCCCGAGATCGGTTTCGAGGAGACCCGCACGGCCGCGCTTGTCGCGCAGGAGCTCGAAAAATACGGAATCGAGGTGCACCAGGGCATCGGCAAGACCGGCGTCGTCGGCATCGTCACGGGCAAAAGGCCGGGCAACCGGCGCGTGGGCCTGCGCGCCGACATGGATGCGCTGCCGATGGAGGAGACCGCCGACGTGCCCTGGAAATCGAAGACGCCGGGCAAGTTCCATGGCTGCGGCCACGACGGCCACACGACCATGTTGCTCGGCGCCGCTCGCTATCTCGCCGAGACCCGGGATTTTTCGGGGAGCGTCGCGCTGATCTTCCAGCCGGCGGAAGAGGGCCTCGGCGGCGCGCGCGCGATGATCGCGGACGGTCTGTTCGAGCGCTTTCCTTGCGACGAGGTCTACGGCATCCACAATTTCCCCGGTTCGCCCTTCGGCCAGATCTCCATGCGCACCGGGCCGGCGATGGCGGGGTCGGACTTCTTCGACATTCGCATAACCGGCAAGGGCGCGCACGGCGCCATGCCGGAGAATTCCTGCGACCCGATCATGATCGGCGCCGCGCTCGCGCAATCGATCCAGACCATCGTCAGCCGCAACGCGCCGCCGCTGCAGGGCGCTGTCGTCTCGATCACGAAATTCAATTCCGGCACCGCCTACAACATCATTCCCGAGACCTGCCATCTCGCAGGAACGATCCGCATCTTCGACGATAAGGTGCGCAAGCTGGTCGAGAAGCGGATGCGCGAACTCTGCGCGGGTTTCGCGACCGGCTATGGCGCGAAGATCGACGTGGAGATTCGCGACATCTTCTCCGTCTTGCGCAACGCCGAGGAACAAACGAACGCGATGGCCGAGACGGCGGCCGAATTGTTCGGCGCCTCGAAGGTCGTGACCGACGCCGATCCCAAGATGGGGTCGGAGGATTTCGCCGACATGTCCATGGCCGCGCCGGGCGCCTATGTCTGGATCGGGATGGGGCCGGGCGCAGCGGTTCACAACGGCGCCTATCAGTTCAACGATGACGTCCTGCCGCTCGGCGCGAGCCTGCTCGCGCGCGTCGCGGAGAAACGACTGGCGGGTTAGGCCGGAACGCAGACCTGTCATTCCCGCGCAAGCGGGAATCCAGTTCCCGCACGCACATCGTCGGTTTGATCCGAATCCCCGATCGCGCTTCGCGTATCGGGGATGACATGCGTCACTTCAACCCGAAATACGCCTTCCGCAACGCCTCGTCGCCTTCCATGGCGGCCACCGTCCCGGAGAAGCCGATGCGGCCGCCTTCGAGCACGTAGACCCGCGTCGCGATCCCGAGAAAGCCGATGTTCTGTTCGGCGATCAACATTGCAAGGCCGCGTCCGCGCAAGGCGCCGAGCGTGCGCACGACCTCGCCGACGAACAGAGGCGACAGCCCGGCCGAGGGTTCGTCCATCACGAGAAGGCGCGGGTCGGCCGCGAGCGCCTTGGCGATGCCGAGCATCTTCCGCTGGCCGCCCGACAGGCTCGACGCGAGACCGCTGCGCTTCTCCTTCAGCACGGGAAAAAGCGCGTACATGTCCTCGGCTTTGTCGCGCGCCGCGCGCGTCGACAGCGCCTGCGCGCCGATGCGGATGTTCTCCTCGATCGTGAGATCGGGAAAGACGCCGAGCTCCGACATGTAGGCGATTCCGCGCCGCATCCGCTTGTCGGCGCGCAGATGCGCGATGTCTTCGCCCGCGAACGAAATCACGCCCGCGCTCGCGGGCAAGAGGCCGACGAGCGTCTTGAGGAACGTGGTCTTGCCCGCGCCGTTCGCGCCGAGCAGCAGGATCGTTTCGCCCGGCTGGATGTCGATGTCGACGCCCCACAGCACCTGCATGCGCCCGTAGCGCGCCTCCACGGCGCGCGTCGAAAGAAGCGGCGTTTCAGTGGGCATGGCCGCCCCCGAGAAAGACCTCGACGACCTGCTTGTCCTGCACGGCTTCGCCGAGCGTGCCGCCGAAAATTTCCTTGCCCGCGTTCATGACGACGACGCGGTCGGTCACCTGCTCGATGAAGCCCATGAGATGCTCGACCACGATGATCGACATGCCGGAACGCGCGAATTCCTTGAGTTTCGCGGCGACCCAGTCGAGTTCGGCCGGATTGAGCCCGGCGGCGAGTTCGTCGACCAGCAGAAGTTTCGGTTTCGTGGCGAGCGCGCGCGCCAGATCGAGCATTTTCTGTTGCGCGCTGTTGAGTTCGGCCGCGGGCCGGTTCGCCACCGCGTCGAGGTTGAGCGAGCCGAGCAGGGCGGCCGCATCGACCTCGCCCTGCCGCGCCCCGCCATAGGCGATCGCCACCTCCACGTTCTCGCGCGCCGAAAGCTGCATGAACGGCTTCGGCACCTGGAACGTGCGATTGATTCCGCGGTGGACGAGCTTGTGTTGAGCGAGACCCGCGACCTCGGCGCCGTCGAACCGGATCGATCCGTCTTCCGGCGCATAGAGGCCCGAGACGACGTTGATGCAAGTCGTCTTGCCCGAGCCGTTCGGGCCGACGAGACCGAGAATCTCGCCGCGCGAAACATGCAGCGACAAGCCGTCCAGCGCACGAAATCCGAAGAAGATCTTCGTCAGCCCGTCGATGCGCAGAATGTCGTCAGGGGACATCGATCCCCCTGCGTTTGACGAGCGAGATCAATCCCTGCGGCAGGAACAGCACGAGCGCCATGATGAGCGCGCCGTAGATCAGCTGGAAATATTGCGGCGTCGAGAATCCGATGAAATTGTAGACGCCGTAGAGGATGAGAACGCCGACGATCGGCCCGAGGATGGTCGAGACGCCGCCGAACAGCGCGAACACGACCGCGAAGATCGAATAGTCCGAACTGAACACGTTCTCGGGGTAGAAGACCGTCACGTACCAGGCGAAGACGCCGCCCGCGAGCCCCGCGATCACGGCAGAGATCAGCCAGGCGTAGGCGCGCGCGCGCGGAACGTCGACGCCCGCCTGCGCGGCGCTCACGGGATCTTCGCGCACGGCTTGCAGCGCGAGGCCGAAGCGCGAATTGCGCAGCCAGACCGCGACCAGCATGGCGCCGGCCATCACGATCAGCGCCATCGTATAGGCGAGCCGCGGGTTGAACACGCCGGTCATCGAAACGCCGTAGGGGCCGCGCGTGATCGCTTCCAGATTGGGATTGGAGATGAACTGCATCAGCGCGAGCGCGGCGGCGAGATTGGCGATCGAGAAATAGGCGCCGGACAGCCGCAGCAGCGGCGTCAGCAGGAGCGCGATCGCGAGCGCGGCGACGGCCGCGCCGCCCATCGCCGCAAGCGGCGGGGCATGCAGATGGAGGATCAGGAGCGAGAAGCCGTACGCGCCTGCGCCGAAAAAGCCGACATAGCCGAACGGAAGATAGCCGGTGAAGCCGTAGATGACGTTCACGCCCTGGGCGAGCGTGAGGAACAACACGAAATTGAACAAAAGGAGCTGGTTGTTGTAGGCGAACGGCAGGATCGCGAAGGCTGCGACGAGCGGCGCGACGATGAAGAGAATGTGCTTTGCGTATCTAGGCAAGGCGCACCCGCTTTCCCAGAAGGCCGCTCGGCCGCACCAGCAGGATCGCGATGAGCAGCAGATAGGGCAGAAGGTTGGCCCAGCTCGACAGGTAGCTCTGCACCAGCATGTAGGAGACGCCGTAGACGAGGCCGCCGAGAACCGTGCCGAGCGGATTGCCGAGCGAGCCCATCACGATCACGGCGAAGGAGACGACGGTGGAATCCACGCCCATCGCCGGCGTGATCGAGCCCAGCATGAACGGCGCGAACACGCCGCCGACGGCGGCGAGCGCGATGCCGATTCCGAAAGCGATCGCCGAAACGCGATTGACGTCGATGCCGGTCGCCAGCGCCTCGTCGCGGCGCGACATGACGGCGCGCGTGAGATAGCCGGTGCGCGTGCGGTAGAGATAGAGATAGACCAGCGCGACCGCGATCAGGCTCGCCACGCCCGAGATGATCCATGCGGACGGAAAGCTCTGGCCGAAAATCTCGACCGGCCCGCTCTCGATCTCGTGGCCGGTCAGCCTGCCCCATCCCTCGCGCAGCGCGCGGCCGAGATCGCCGCCGGGGATCGATTGTTCGGACGTCCCGAAAGCGATGGTCGCCAGCGCCTCGATCACCTGGCTGAGGCCGAAGAACAGAATGATCGACAGCATTTCCGGATCGCGCGCGGCAAGGAGCCGCGGCACGAGCAGATAATAGAGCGGCAGGCCGACGAGGCCGAACAGGACGAAGGCGACGGGAATCGCAAAGACCGGATCGACGCCGAACAGCGTGTACAGCCAGAACGCACAATAGGCGCCCAGCATCAGAAAATCGCCATGCGCGAGGTTGACGATGCGCATGACGCCGAAGACGAGGTTGAGCCCGAGCCCCACCAGGCTGAAATAGAGCCCGAACAAAAGGCCGGCGAGAAGCGAATAGGTCAGCATGCGGCCATGCGGGCCTTGTCCGCCTCCCCGCGTGCGCAGAGGCGGAAAGCCGCGATTGGCGTCATGCGACGCACGGATGCGCGCGCGATCACGGCCGCGGATAGACCGCCTTCGCCGTCGCCGAATCCGGCGGATACAGCGCGTTGAGCTTGAGATGGCCGCCTTCGCCCGGCACGAACTGGCCGAGCGGCGTGAGTTCGCCGATCTGGCCGCCGAGTTCGTCGAGCGCGAATGTGCCGTCGAGCGTCTTCAGCTTGCCCGATTGCGCGAACACGGCGCGGCGCAATTCGGTCTGGTCGAGGCTCGCCATCTCGCCGAGCGCCTTCTCCAGAACGAGCCCGGTCGTATAGCCGGCGATGGAATTGAAGCCGAACTCAACCTTGTTGTCCGGGAACTTCTTTTTCCAGGCGTCGCGGAACTCGGGCAGCGACATGCCGAATTCCGGCTTGTACTGAAGCGCAGCCGACGTGACGTAGGTCATCACGTACTGAAGCCCCTTGTCGCCGACGTTCTTTTCCAAAAGCTCGGTCTCGATGCCCGGATAGATGCAGAACAGCCCTTTGAATTTCACGCCGGCGTCGGCCATGTTGCGCAGGAATGCGATGTCGTTCGCCGCATAGCCGAAATGCAGCACCATGTCCGGATTGCTGGCCTTGATGTTGTTGATCAGCACCGTGTAGTTCGTCGTCTCGGTCGGCACGCCCTGGTCGAACACGATATCGATCGGCGCGCCGGAATCCTTGATGAACTTGCGCGCGGCGTTGGCCTGCGTGCCGGTGAATTCGTTGGTTGCGTAGAGGATCGCGACCTTTTTGATTCCGAGCTTCGGGCCCTCCTGCGACACCCAGTCGGCGACCGGCTTCGGCCAGATTGTCGAAACGGGATCGGCCATCAGCGCGATCCACGGATTGTCCTTGGAGAAGAAGGCGGCGCCCGTGCCGGTCGGATCGATCAGGAACATCTTGTTGTCGCGCGCGATCGGCACGGCGACCGACGTCAGCACGGAACCGGAATCGGCGATGAGCACGTCGACCTTGTCCTGCGTGATGAGCTGGTTGTAGAGCGTTTGGGCGGTCGCCGTATTGCTCTGGTCGTCGTATTCGACGAGCTTGATCGGAATCTTCTTGTTGAAGCCCTTCACGAACACGCCGCCTTCGGCGTTCTTCTGGTCGGCCCACAGCTTGAAGCCATAGTCGACCGGCATCGAGATCGAGGCGAAGCGTCCGGCCGACGCGTAGAGATGGCCGATCTTGATTTCGGCCGGCGCCTCCGCAGCGAAGACCGATGTCGCCAGTGCGGTCGAGGCGAGCGTAGCGAGCGCCAGAACAGACCGTTTCATGCATTCCCTCCTGAATGTGTTTTGGCGGGCAAGCTATCGGCCAGCACGCTGGAACGCAAGGAAGATCGGGCGAATGGGAATGGCGGCCGCGGGCGCGAGCGCTCGACACGCGCCGGCCTCCTCCCGAGGGGCCCGCGCAGTAGACGTCTCGAAGGATGGTCCGGCGCTTCGAGGCGCAATCCTCTGGATCGCGCCTCGGCGTGAGGGCGAGTTAACCCCCGTAGATGGTCTTGTACTGGTCGCGCAGAAGGTTCTTCTGCACCTTCCCCATCGTATTGCGCGGCAGATCGTCGACGAAGAAGATTTTCTTCGGCTGCTTGAACTTCGCCAGCTTCCCTTCGAGCGCAGCGGAAATATCGGTCTCGCTGATGCCGGCCCCTTTCGCACGCACGACGACAGCGGTGACGCCTTCGCCGAAATCGGGATGCGGCACGCCGATGACCGCGCTTTCGATCACGCCGGGCATCCCGTCGATCTCCGTCTCGATCTCCTTCGGATAGACATTGAAGCCGCCGGTGATGACGAGGTCCTTGCCGCGGCCGACGATGTGGGTGTAGCCGCGCCTGTCGATCATGCCGAGATCGCCGGTGATGAAGTACCCGTCGGCGCGGAATTCCGCCTTCGTCTTGTCCGGCATGCGCCAGTAGCCCTTGAACACGTTCGGGCCCTTTACCTCGATCATGCCGATCTCGCCCTGTGCGAGATGCGCGCCGGTCTCCGGATCGGCCACGCGCAGCGATACGCCGGGCAGCGGAAAGCCCACGGCGCCGGGGACCCGTTCGCCCTCGTAGGGATTTGAGGTGATCATGTTGGTTTCGGTCATGCCGTACCGCTCGAGGATCATATGCCCCGTGCGCGAAAAGAATTCGCGATGCGTCTCGGCGAGCAGCGGCGCCGAACCCGAAACGAACAGGCGCATGTGCGCGGTGGCGTCCTTCGTCAGACCTTTGTGCTGAAGCAGACGCGTATAGAACGTCGGCACGCCCATCAGGCTCGTGGCGCGCGGCATGTACGACATGACCTGATCGGCGTCGAACTTGGGCAGGAAGATCATGCATCCGCCCGCCATCATGAGCGTGTTGATCGCCACGAACAGGCCGTGCGTATGGTAGATCGGCAGCGCGTGAATCAATACGTCCTTGTCGGTGAAGCGCCAGCATTCGACCAGGGCGCGCGCGTTCGACGCGAGATTTTCCTGCGTGATCATCGCGCCCTTCGAGCGGCCTGTCGTGCCCGACGTGTAGAGGATCGCCGCGAGATCGTCCGGCCCGCGCTCGGCGTCCGCGAAGGTCGCGGGCATGCCGGCAGCGCGGTCGACGATCGAGCCATGGCCCGAGGGGTCGAGCGTTTCGACATGCGCGACCTTCGCCGCCTTCGCCGCGTCGGCGAGGCTTTCCCTGCGTTTGGGATCGCAGACGAAGACCGTCGGCTCGGCGTCGGTCAGAAAATATTCGACCTCTGCCGGCGTATAGGCCGTGTTGAGCGGCAGGAAGACCGCGCCGGCGCGCGCGCAGCCGAGATAGAGCAGCACGGCGGAAAGCGATTTTTCGACCTGTACGGCGACGCGGCCGCCGGGCTTCACGCCGAGCGCCGCCAGCGCGCCGGCCATCCGCGCGGCCCCGGCGTCGACCTCGCCGTAGCTGTGGCGCACGCCGTCCTGCGTCTCGAAGGCGGTCTTTTCGCGGGCGGGAAAGCGGGAGGAGAGTTGTTGATAGAGATGCGCGGGCATGGGGCGTCGTACCTTCGCTCGATAGTCTTCTTGCCTTTAGCGCAGGACGCGCGCGAGAGGAAATACGAGGGCTTCCGCGCTCTCCGCTGCTGAAGCACGACCTCGGTCGCCATCTTCAATTCCGCGTCGTCGCTACCCCTGCGCGAACCCCGGGGCGGGTATGCCGAAGATCGCGCGTTCGCCCTTGAGCAGCCGTTTCACCGCGCTGGACGCCACGACTTCGCCCTGGTTGGCGAAGGCCTCGTGGTTCTTTTCGATGTCGTCGAGATCGTAGAGGTAATTGACCATCACGCCCGCCGATTCCTTCAGGCCCTTGCGGGAGACGTCCCCCATGAAATTGATGCGTTCGAGACGCGCGCCGTTGCCGAGGTGGAAGCGCGCGACGGGATCGACGACGCGCCCGTCCGGCGTGCGCGCCTTGAGAAAATAATGCGCGGCGAGCGGTTCGACGATCTTGCGCAGGCGGTCGGCGGCGTCCGGGTCCTTGGCCCAGTCGGGATTGTCGACGGTTGCGAGCTGCGCCAGCGCATCCGCGTCGATCGGCGCGTCTTCGGCTTTCGAAAGCCATGCGCGGAAACCCGGCACGGGCGAGAGCGTGACGAAGGTTTCGACCTTCGGCAATTCGCGCCGCAATTCCTCCACCACCTGCTTGATCAGGAAATTGCCGAACGTGACGCCGGCGAGCCCCTTCTGGCAATTCGAGATCGAATAGAACACGGCCGTGCGCGCGCGCTCCGGCGAAACGGGAATGCGTTCGGTCGCCAGCAGCGGCGCGATGGCGCCGGGGATCTGCTCGGCGAGCGCGACCTCGACGAAGATCAGCGGTTCGTCGACGAGGGCCGGGTGAAAAAAGGCGTAGCAGCGCCGGTCGACGGGATCGATGCGCCGGCGCAGATCGTTCCAGTCGTGGATTTCATGCACCGCCTCGTAGCGGATGATGCGTTCGAGAATGCTCGCCGGCGTCGACCAGTCGATCCGCCGCAGCACGAGGAAGCCACGGTTGAACCACGAGCCGAAGAGATGGGTGAAGTCGCGATCGACCTCGATCAGCGCCTTGTTCGCGCGCAATTCCCTCAGAAGATCGGCGCGCATGTCGACGAGCGCCGCCGTGCCGCCCGGCGCGCGGTTGAGACGGCGGAACAATTCGAGCCGGCGCGGCTCGGAGGCGTAGTGCACTGCGGTCGCGCCATTGTCGTTCGGTTCGGCTTTCCATTTTTCCAGCGCGGCCGCCAGCCGCTCCTGGTCCGGACCGAACTGATCGGCGATCGCGGCGAAAAACGACGCGCGCCCGACCTGGTCGAGCAGGCGATAGCGTTCGAGCACCTCGGCCGCGATCGCGACGCCGGACGCCTCGCCGCGCCCGGTCAGCAGCGCGCGGCAAAGCTCGATCAGACTGCCGGCGCGCCCCGCCGCGTCCTGCGGAAAGGGCTTCAGCCGCAGGATCGTGCGCCCGCGCTCGGAAATCGTTGTGAGCAGGTCGGTGAAAAAGACGTTCGGCATGCGACGACTATATAGGCTTGTGCGACGCTGCGGCGACTCTCTCTCAAAACGGTGAAAAAAATCGGCGATCCGCCTCCGTTCGCGCGCCCTCGGCGCGCGGCGAAGGCTTATTCGCTGGACAGGATCGCGTTGCGCACCAGCGGATAGATCTGCGAATCCCACTTTTTGCCGGAGAAGACGCCGTAATGGCCGACGCCCGGCTGCAGGTGATGGCGCTTGCGGTAGGGACGCAGGCTCGACGCCAGGTCATGCGCGGCCAGCGTCTGCCCGACCGAACAGATGTCGTCGCGTTCGCCCTCGACCGTCAGGAGCGTCGTCTTGCGGATCGCCTTCGGATTGACGGTGCGGCCCTCGAACTGCAGCTGTCCTCTGGCCAGCGCATAGTCCTGGAACACGAGCTTGACCGTCTCGATGTAGAATTCCGCGGTCAGATCGAGCACGGCGAAATATTCGTCGTAGAAGTTCTTCGTCTGATTGGCCTTCTCGTACTCGCCCGCCGCCAGATTGTTATAGAGCTCGACATGCGCCTTGACGTGGCGGTCCATGTTCATCGCCATGAAGGCGGTGAGCTGCATGAAGCCCGGATAGACGCGCCGTCCGCCGCCTTTGAACCGTCGCGGCACCGTGGCGAGGAGATTGTTCTCGAACCACGAAATCGGCCGCGTCGTCGCCAGTTCGTTGACCTTGGTCGGGTTCAGCCGGCAGTCGATCGGCCCCGCCATCAGGGTGAGGCTCGCCGGCGTCGCCGGATTGTCGTCCTCGGCCATGATCGCGGTGGCCGCCAGCGCCTGCACGCAGGGCTGGCAGACGGCTACGACATGCGCGCCGGGCCCGAGCTTTTCGAGGAAAGTCATGAGATGGCGGATATAGCCGTCCATCCCGAACGAGCCTTCCGACAGCGGCACGTCCCGGGCGTTGTGCCAGTCGGTGATGTACACGTCGTTGTCGGGCAGCAGGGTTTTGACCGTGGACCTCAGCAGCGTCGCAAAATGCCCCGACAGCGGCGCCACGACCAGGACGCGCGGCTGCGCGATGTCCACATCCTTCTTGAATCGCAGCAGCGATCCGAACGGTGTCGAAAAAGTAATCTCTTCTGTCACTTTTACGTCACGATTGCCGACTTTTATCGTGTCTATGCCGTAGGGAGGACGGTGGTGCGTCAGGCGGGCGCGCGTGATCATTTCGTAGGCGGCGGTCACATTGCCCATGAAGGGCAGTCCTGCCGTCGACAGCCACGAATTCCCGATGACGTCGAGCGCCGAGCGGGCGAAGACGCGGAACGGATCCATCAGATCGTCCTGCGCCTGATACGCGTAGTACAGCATCCGCGCCAAACCCCGACACCTCGCTAGCGCCGCGCTCGCGGCTCGCTGACATGCTGCCATGTTAAGTTTATGCATTGCAACATGCGATGCGACTTTTGCAGGGGGTTGGCATGTGATTTGGAACAATGCGGGAAACAGGCGGTAAAAGCACAACACCTGCCCGCGAATGAGGCGAACTGCGCTTCATTGTATCAACCGGCGTTTCGGCGTCCGGTTTCGCAGGGTGGAAGCGCGTGTTACCCTTGCCGGGGAACGGGGAGAAGGCGATGCCGAAGGGCGTATTGACGATATCGAGCCGCAATTATTCGTCGTGGTCGTTGCGCGGCTGGCTGATCTGCAAGGGCGCCGGCATCGATTTCGACGTCAAGACCCTGACCCTGGATGACCCCAGCGCCCGCGCCGAGCTGCTGCATTTGTCGCCGTCTTTCCTCGTTCCCAAGCTCGAATACGACGGCGCGGAAGTCTGGGACGTCCTCGCGATCGCGGAATTCCTCAACGAGATCAAGCCCAAGGCCAAGCTCCTGCCCGAAGATCCCGCGACCCGCGCCCATTGCCGCGCGATCTGCGGCGAGATGCACCAGGGCTTCGTCAACCTGCGCTCGGCCCTGCCGATGAACATCAGAGGCCGTTACCCGGGCTTCCGGGTCTGGGCCGGCGCCCAGACCGACATCGACCGCGTCGTCTCGATCTGGCGCGGCTGCTTCGCCGCCTACGGCGGCCCCTTCCTGTTCGGGGCGACGCCGACGCTCGCCGACGCCATGTACGCGCCGGTCTGCTCGCGCTTCCGCACCTACGACGTGAAGCTCGACGAAGCCTGCGCCGCCTATCGCGACATGATGCTCGCGCGCAAATCCATGCAGGAATGGACGGCGGCCGCGCTGGAGGAGCCGGAGGAGCTGGAAGAACTCGACGTCGAGTTCTGAGCGTCTCTCAAAACCGGAACAATCGGGCGGGGGCGGCCAGCAGCGCCGCCCTTTCTTTTTCGGCGGGAATCAGCGCGTCCAGAAAGCGCCGGTTGCCCGCATAATTCTCGGCCGCCTCGAATTGCGTGTGCGGCCAGTCCGATCCCCACATCAGCCGGTCGGGCCCGAGCGCGTCGCGCAGAACCGGAAAGCATTTTCGCGCGATGTCGCGGCCCTGCGGCCCGCTCCGGTAGGGGCCGGAGACCTTCGCCCACAGCCGCCGCGTGCGGCCGGCGTCCAGCAGGGCGCGCCAGTCCGGATCCTCGTCGGCCTGCACGGGATCGGGCAGGCCGAAATGATCGATCACGACCGTGCAGCCGGCCGCGATCAGCCGCGCGACGAGCGCTTTCGCGTCGCGCGCCGGCCGCTGGATTTCGATCTGCCAGCCCTTGCGCCGGACGTTCGCGACGAACGCGCGCCAGTGCGGCGCGTCGAAATCCGGCAGCGGCGCGCCGCCGACGAGATTGAGGCGCGCGCCGACGACGCCCGCGCTATCCAGCCGGTCGAATTCCTCCGCCGGGGTGTCGGCGTCGAGCACGGCTACGCCGCGCAGGCGCGACGGCGCGCGCGCAATGGCGCGGATG
Source organism: Hyphomicrobiales bacterium (assembly GCA_028868735.1). Classification (GTDB taxonomy): domain Bacteria; phylum Pseudomonadota; class Alphaproteobacteria; order Rhizobiales; family Beijerinckiaceae; genus JAJXWB01. Next base: position 14,031 of record JAGWTW010000073.1, read on the forward strand.
AGGTAGGAGTTGTCCGTTCCCAGAAAACTCGGCTGCACCAGGACGCCGTGCGTCATGCCGTTCTCGTCCAGCCTTTGCAGATAGAGATCGACCGGCGCGTCGCGCGCCGGCGTATAGCGGCGCGTCGAAATCATCGGCAGATCGCGCAGGAAGACATGCGCGTGCGCGTCGATCGCCTCAGGCATGCGCAGGTTTCGTCTCGAACGTCTTGCCGCGCGTTTCCGGCAGCATCAACACGGCGACGAGCACGAGCGCATATGCGAATGCCGCGTCGATTCCGATCGCGGCGCCGAGGCCCCATTCGCGGCTCATGGCGCCGACGGCGATGGGAAACGCCGCCGAGACGACGCGGCCGAAATTGTAGCAGAAGCCGACGCCGGTGCCGCGCACGCCGCCGGGATAGAGTTCGCTGAACAAGGCCGCCATGCTTGCCGGAATGCCCGCGGAAAAGAAGCCGAGCGGAAAGCCGAGCACCAGCATTTGCGCATTGGTGAGCGGCGCGAAAATGTAGATCAGCACCGTCGCGATGCAGGCGGCGGCGAAGAAAATCACGTTCGCGCGCCGCCCGATGCGGTCGCTCAGCATGCCGCTCGCCACGCAGCCGCAGAAGAAGGCGACGATGATGACGGCGAGATAAAGGCCTGCGCCGATCACCGACAGGTGACGATCTTCGCGCAAAAAGGTCGGCAGGAAGGTCGTGAGCGCGGCGTAGCCGCCATGCGCGCCAATGCCGAACAGACCGCCGACCAGCGTCGAACGGATGACGTCGCGCCGGAACACCTGCGCGAGCGCGGCGACGACGGAGGGGCGGTCCTGCGCCGCGGTCGTCCGCGGTTCCTCGATGCCGCGTCGGACATAGAGAATGAGCAGCGCGGGCAAGAGCCCCGCCGCGAACATCAGGCGCCAGCCCGTCTCCTGCGGCAGATTGGCGAAGACGGCGGTCGCGAGCAGCACGGCGGCGCCCCAGCCGACCGCCCACGCGCTCTGCACCGCGCCGAGCGCGCGGCCACGATTCTCGGGCCGGATGATCTCGGCCATCAGCACCGCGCCCGCCGCCCATTCGCCGCCGAAGCCGAACCCCTGGATCGCCTTCAGGACGAGCAATTGCGTGTAGCTCTGCGCGAAGGCGCAGGCGAAGGTCGCGAGCGCGAACCAGAGGATGGTGATCTGCAACGCCTTCACGCGGCCGTAGCGGTCGGCGAGCGCGCCGCCGAGCCAGCCGCCGAACGCGCCGGTGAACAAGGTGATCGACCCGAGCGCGCCGGCCTCCGCTTTCGAGATGGCGAAGGTCGCGATCAGCGCGGGGATCGCGAGCGCGAACATCTGCACATCGAGCGCATCGAGCGCCCAGCCCGCGAAACAGGCCCAGAACGTGCGGCGCTCCTGCGGCGAGGAGGATGCGTACCAGTTGGACAAGGGGCGGGCTCCGGTGAGGGCAGGCGAGACAGTAGGCAGCTTTTGCAGGTGCGCCGCAACTGTCATTCCCGCGCAAGCGGGAATCCAGTTCCCCATCTTGCGCGGCGCCGGGAACTGGGTCCCGCCGGGGGACGATAATGACCTCACCACCCCACGGCCGCCGTCCCCCGCTGCCGCGTATCGCTCGCGCCGGTGATGAGCCCGTCGGCCATTTCGATCGTCGCGACCGAGCCCAGCGTGCCGCTCGTCACCACGTTCTGGCCCTTCGCCTTCAACAGCGCGATCGTGTCGAGGGACATGCCGCGCTCCATCAGCAGCACGTCCGGCAGCCATTGATGGTGGAAGCGCGGCGCCTCCATCGCTTCCGCCGCGTTCATCCCGAAATCGATCATGTCGGAGATCTGTTCGAGCACCGTCGTGATGATGCGCGGGCCGCCGGGCGAACCGGTGACGATCTCGATCTTTCCGTCTTTCAGAACGAAGGTCGGCGTCATCGAGGAGAGCGGCCTTTTTCGCGCGCCCGGCGCGTTGGCGGCTCCGCCGACGAGGCCGAAGGCGTTGGGCGAACCGGGCTTGGCTGAAAAATCGTCGAGCTCGTTGTTGAGCAGCACGCCCGTGCCGTCGGCCACCAGCCCGAGCCCGTAGGAGAAATTCAGCGTGTAGGTGTTGGCGACGGCGTTGCCCTCGCCGTCGACCACGGAGAAATGTGTGGTCTGGTCGCCCTCGAACGGCGCGGGATCGACATGTTTGATCTCGGCCGCCGGCCGTGCGCGCTGCGTCGAAATTTCCGCCGCAAGCGCCTTCGCGTATTTTTTCGAGATGAGTCCGGCGACCGGCACGTTCACGAAATCCGGATCGGCCAGCCATTCCGCGCGGTCGGCGAAGGCGAGTTTCATCGCCTCCGTCATCACGTGAATGGTCGCGGCCGTCTGCGGGCCGGTTTCGGAAATCGGGAAATTCTCCATGATGTTGAGAAGCTCGATCAGATGCACGCCGCCGGAGGAGGGCGGCGGCATCGAGACGATCTCGCGCCCGCGATAGGTTCCGCGCACGACCGGCCGCTCGACGGGCGCATAGGCCGCAAGATCGTCCGCCGTCATCCGCCCGCCGGCCGCCTGCACGGCGGCGGCGATCTTCTGCGCCGTCGCGCCTTCGTAAAAGCCCTTCGGGCCTTCGGCGGCGATCTTTTCGAGCGTGGCGGCGAGGTCGGGCTGGACCAGCGTCTCGCCGGCGGCGAACATTTTTCCGTCGGGATGAAAGAAAACGCGCCGGCTCGCCTCCCACCGCCCGAGCCGGCCGGCCGCCTGCGGCAGCGAATCGGCGAGATCGCCTTCGATCACGAAACCTTCGTGCGCGAGCTTGATCGCCGGCCGGAGAATGTCGGCGAGCCCGAACTTGCCGGAGCCCCAATGGGCGAGCGCATAGGCGAGGCCCGCCACCGTGCCCGGCGTCCCGATGCCGAGACCGCTGTCGCGGGATTTTCGCGGGTCGGCTTCGCCTTCGGCGTTCAGGAACATGTCCGGCGTCGCCGCCGCCGGCGCGGTCTCCCGATAATCGAGGGCGATGTCCCGGTTTTCCCTGGCCAGATGCACCAGCATGAACCCGCCGCCGCCCAGATTTCCCGCGCGCGGCAGGGTGACGGCCATCGCGAATCCCGTGGCGACGGCGGCGTCCACGGCGTTTCCGCCCATTTTCAGGAATTCGAGCCCGACGCGCGCGGCCTTTTCCTCCTGCGCGACCACCATGCCGTGACGGGCGAGCGCCGGCAGGATGCGCGCCTTGCCGGCGATGATGGGGGCCGATTCCTGCGCTTGGATTGGCAAAGCGCAAACCATCAGCCCGCAACAAACCAAAGCAGCGATCGTCCGGCGAAGGGTCGTTTGCGAATCCTTTGTCATTCCGGGGCATCCTCGGCGCTTTCCGACGGGACTTTAGATGCAGAGCGCGGCAACGATCAAAGGCGAGGGCCATGGCTGAGGCCGCCGAACTTCTGGCCGCCGCACGCGCGGCGCGCGCGCACGCCTATGCGCCCTATTCCGGCTTTGCGGTCGGCGCGGCGGTGCGGGCCGAATCCGGCCGGATCTATGCGGCCTGTAACGTCGAGAACGCCGCCTATCCCGTCGGGACCTGCGCCGAGGCCGGCGCGATCGCCGCCATGGTGGCGGCCGGCGAGCGGCGCGTCGTAGAGGCGCTGGTCGTCGCCGAATCGCCCCAACCCGTGACGCCCTGCGGCGCCTGCCGGCAGCGTCTGCGCGAATTCGCCGACGACGCTACGCCCGTTCATATCGCCGGGCGCGCCGGCGTCGTCGTCACGCTCACGCTCGCGACCCTGCTGCCGCATTCCTTCGGGCCGCAGCACTTGCCGAACGCTATCCGAGAGATCGATCCATGACCGAAGCGGTCGACCAGGCTTTTGAAATCATCGGCGGGCGCGGCGTCGCCTCGGTGGATATCGCCATCGTCCTCGGCGACGGCCTCGGCAGCGTCGCCGACGGGCTCGAGAACGCGGTCGTTATTCCCTACGCGGATTTGCCCGGCTTTCCGGAGGGCCTCGTCGAGCCGGACGGCGCCCTCGTCGTCGCCGACCACGACGGCGTGACGGTCGCCTACATGCGCGGCCGCGCGGATTTTCACCGCAATGCGGACGCCGCCGCCATGGCCATACCGCTCGAAACCCTCGCCATGCTCGGCGCGCAAAATCTCGTCCTCACCAGCAGCGTCGGCTCGGTGCGCGGCGACATGCATCCCGGCAATCTCGTCGTCATCACCGATCACATCAATTTCGGCGGCATCAATCCCCTGATCGGCATGTCGGCGGACGGCGGCCTCGTCGGCCTCACCGACGCCTACGATCCGAAACTGTTCCGGCGCCTGAAACGCGCGACGCTCCATTGCGGGGTGCAGACGCACGAAGGCGTGATGATGTGGTTCTCCGGCCCGAGTTTCGAGACGCCGGCCGAGGTGAAGATGGCGCGCGCGCTCGGCGCCGATGTGCTCACCATGGCCATGGTTCCCGAAGTCATCCTCGCGCGCCGGCTCGGCATCAATGTCGCCGCCGTCGGCGCCGTCGCCTATTACGGCGCGGGCTTCAGCGGCGGCGCGCCGAGCCCCTCGGTCGTCCTGAAGCAGACCCAGGCGGCCGCGATCGGCATGCGCCGCCTCCTGCGCGCGCTGCCGAAGACGCGCGAGATCGCGCAGCCCTGACCGCGCTCCCCTCTCCGCGTGCGATGGCCTAGTCTGCGGCGCGGCGATTTCGCCGCAGCTTCGAACGCACGACGGACATGCCGCCCTTTCTGCCGCAGGAAACCATCCGCCGGAAGCGCGACGGCGCCGCGCTCGACAAGGCCGAAATCGACGCCTTCGTCGACGGTCTCGCGAAGGGCGGGATCGGCGACGATCAGGTCGCAGCTTTTGCGATGGCCGTATTTTTCCGCGGCATGAATGCGCGCGAGGCGGCCGATCTGACCGCCGCGATGACGCGCTCCGGCGCGACGATCGACTGGCGCGCGCTCGATCTGCCGGGCCCCGCGCTCGACAAGCATTCGACGGGCGGCGTCGGCGACAATGTCAGTCTCATCCTCGCGCCGCTGGTCGCCGCCTGCGGCGGCTATGTGCCGATGATCGCCGGCCGCGGCCTCGGCCACACCGGCGGCACCGTCGACAAGCTCGAATCGGTTCCCGGCTACAGGACCGATCCCGATTTGCAGACATTCGCGCGCGTCGTGCGCGAGGCCGGATGCGCGATCGTCGGCCAGAGCGCGGAACTCGCGCCGGCGGACCGGCGGCTCTATGCGATCCGCGACGTGACGGCGACGGTGGAATCCATCCCGCTCATCACGGCGTCGATCCTTTCGAAGAAGCTCGCCGCCGGCCTCGATGCGCTGGTGATGGACGTGAAGACCGGAAACGGCGCCTTCATGCCGACGCTCGAGCAATCGCGCGCGCTCGCACAATCCCTGGTCTCGACAGGCGAAGCGGCGGGCCTGCCGACCCGCGCGCTCATCACCGACATGGACGAGCCGCTCGCGCCGTGCGCCGGCAATGCGATCGAAATTTTACATGCGATCGATTTCCTCACCGGGCGCCGCAGCGATGCGCGCGTGCGCGACGTGACCTTCGCGCTCGCATCCGAAATGCTGCTGATGGGCCGGCGCGCGCAATCGCTGGACGAAGCAATATCGAAGCTCGACGCTGCGCTCGCGAGCGGCGCGGCGGCGGAGCGGTTCGCGCGAATGGTCGCAGCGCTTGGCGGCCCGCGCGACATTCTCGAGGCGCGCGCCGCAGCGTTGCCCGCGGCGGCCGTCGTCCGCGATGTGCGCGCGCCGCGTGAAGGATATGTGTCGCGAATTGATGTTCGTGCGCTTGGCCTCGTCGTCATCGAACTCGGCGGCGGACGGCGCAAGGCCGGCGACGCTATCGATCCGGCGGTTGGATTGTCCGATCTCGCGGGCAAAGGGAAGATCGGGAAAGACGCTGTCGTCGCGCGGGTGCACGCCCGCGATCAGTCGAGCGCGCAGATCGCGGCGGCGCAGGTTCTGCGCGCTTACGACATCGCCGACGAGCCGCCGGCGCCTCGTGCGCCCGTCGTCGAGAGGAGCGAAATCTAGATCGTCTTGTCCGCAGACGCGCAGAGATCGGCGATCACGCAGCGTTCGCATTCCGGCTTGCGCGCCTTGCAGACATAGCGGCCGTGCAGGATCAGCCAGTGGTGCGCGTGCAGCGCGAATTCCGGCGGAATGATCTTCAGCAAGCCGAGCTCGACTTCGAGCGGCGTCTTCCCGCGCGCCAGAGGGATGCGATTGGAAACGCGAAAAAGATGCGTGTCGACGGCGATCGTCGCCTCGCCGAAGGCGATGTTGCGCACGACGTTCGCCGTCTTGCGGCCGACGCCGGGCAGCGCTTCGAGCGCGGCCGCCTCGCGCGGAACCTCGCCGCCGTGTTCGGCGATCAGAATTTCCGACAGCGCGATCACGTTCTTCGCCTTGTTGCGGAAGAGGCCGATCGTCTTGATGTGGTCGCGCACCTTCTCTTCGCCGAGCGCGACCATCTTCCGCGGCGTATCGGCGGCCGCGAACAGCGCGCGCGTCGCCTTGTTGACGCCGGCGTCGGTCGCCTGCGCGGACAGGACGACCGCCACCAGCAGAGTATAGGCATTGACGTGTTCGAGTTCGCCTTTCGGCTCGGGATTCGCCGCCCGCAGGCGCGAAAACACGGCGCGCACGAGCGCCGGCTCCGCCAGTTTGCGGCGCGGGGGCTTTTTGCTCGCGGGCTTTTTGGCGCCCGCGTCTTGCCTTGAGGGCGAAGAGCCCTTTTTTCCGGTCATGGACTTTTATAGAATTGTGGCCGCAGACCGCAAAGGCTCGGGGATGGCGCAAGCATACGATCAAGCGCTCTATACGGCGCGACTGCGGCCGCACCGATCGCTGTCGCGCGCGCAGGCGAAGCTTCTGGTGTCGCTGATGAGCCTCGCGCTCGCAGCTCTCACGCTGCCGTTCTTCCTCATGGGCGCCTGGCCGATCGTGGGTTTCCTGGGCCTCGATGCGGCCGGCCTCTGGCTCGCCTTCGAACTGTCGTTTCGCGCGGCCCGCGCTTACGAGGACCTGCGCCTCACCCCGCTCGAACTTCTGCTCGCCAAGGTCGCGTCGAAGGGCCAGCGTCGCGAATGGCGGTTCAACCCGTCCTGGGTGCGGATCGACCGGGCGGAACATGAGGAATTCGGCGTGCAGCGCCTCGCCCTCGTCTCGCACGGCCGCGCCGTCGAATTCGCGAGCTTTCTGGGGCCGGACCAGAAGGCGGAGGTCGCGCGCGACCTGTCCTTCGCGCTTGCCCGCGCCCGGCGGGGGCCGGATCTGTCGTAGGAAACGGGTGGCGGCAGGGTCCGCCGCGCGTCATGGTGGCGGCATGAGAGGTTCAGCCATGCTCCAGCGCCCGCTCCAGCAATTCGCCCCCTTCGATCCTTCGGACGATTACGACCGCGTGCGCGCGGCGATCGAATTCATGACCCGGCGCTCGCGCGATCAGCCGGAGGTCGAGGAGATCGCGGCCCATGTCGGGCTTTCGGCCTCGCATTTCCACCACCTGTTCAAGCGCTGGGCCGGCCTGACGCCGAAAGCGTTTCAGCAGGCGCTGACGCTCGATCACGCCCGCAGCCTGCTGCGCGACAGCGCGAGCGTTCTCGACGCGGCTTACGAAGTCGGCTTGTCGGGCCCGGGCCGCCTGCACGACCTCTTCGTGACGCACGAAGCGATGACTCCAGGCGACTTCAAGCGCGGCGGCGAAGGGTTGACGCTTACCTACGGCTTTCATTCATCGCCGTTCGGCGAGGCGATCGCCGTCCTCGCGCCGCGCGGGCTCGCCGGTCTCGGCTGGGTCGACAACGGCGATCGCAAGGCCGCGCTCGACGACATGATCCGGCGTTGGCCGAACGCGCGATTCGCCGAGGATTCGATTGCGACCGCGCCTTATGTGAAGCGGGCGTTCGATCCCGCCGAATGGAAGTCCGACCGGCCGCTGCGCGTCGTGCTGATCGGCACGGATTTCGAACTGCGGGTCTGGGAGACGCTGCTGTCGATCCCGCTGGGGCGCGCGACGACATATTCCGACATCGCGCGAAAGCTCGGCAAGCCGCAGGCCGCGCGCGCCGTCGGCGCGGCGGTCGGCAAGAATCCGATCTCCTTCGTCGTTCCCTGCCATCGCGTGCTCGGGCGATCGGGCGCGCTGACCGGCTATCACTGGGGCCTGGCGCGAAAACAGGCGATCATCGGCTGGGAAGCCGGGCAGGCGGCGTAAGCGCGCGCGGGGTTCGACATTCGAGACTCGGAAAATCCGCGAACGTCGGCATTCAGGCGCAAACGTCCGATTCTCGACCGCGGCCCAATGCGAAGGATCGACCGATTTGAGACGCAACTCTCGCCGTCATGGCCGGGCTTGTCCCGGCCATCCACGTCAAACGATTGCAGATCGTCTCGCCGCCTATGGACTGTCATGCCCGCGAAAGCGGGCGTCCAGTTCCCCGAGCGCGGCAGGACATGGGAACTGGATTCCCGCTTTCGCGGGAATGACACGGCGCGATTGCGGCCGAAATCATACGCCGCTTCAGACGGCACGGCGTGGA
>JAGWTW010000074.1 GCA_028868735.1 Hyphomicrobiales bacterium
ATAGGCGGCCTCAAGCCGAACGTTTGCGCCGTTCGCCGTATCGCGAGCGGGCCTTCGTCAGAAGAACTCTCTGCAACGCCGCGCTTTCCGGGGTTTCGAACTGGGCGTGGGCCATCTCTTCCGTGTAGGCGAGCACGCGGCCGGATCGCGCGGACTTCGCATGATAGAGGGCGATATCCGCGCGGTTGACGAGCTCAACCTCATCGCCCGGTTTGGTCCAGATCGCCACGCCGCAGGATGCGCCGATGCGCGTGATCCCGGGCTCGAGGCGATACGGCTTCGACAGCGCCCGCACCGCTTCGCGCGCCAGGGCGACGGCTTCCGCCTCATGCGCGACCCCTTCGAGAAGCAGAACGAATTCGTCGCCGCCGATGCGCGCGACAAGCGCGTGACCTGCGCTGGCGCGAAGCCGCCGCGCGACTTCCGCGAGGCACGCGTCCCCTACGGCGTGGCCGTATGCGTCATTGACGGGCTTGAACCCATCGAGGTCGATGGCCGCCAGCGCGAAGGGGCGACCGCTCTCCACATATTCGCGCATCTGCAATTCGAACATGCGTCGGTTCGGCAAACCCGTGAGTGGATCCGTCATCGCAAGGCGCAATGCGTCTTCGCGCATGGCGTCGATTTCCGCGCGCGATCTGACGAGCGCGCAGAAATCTGAAAAGAGAGAGGTCAGAAGCCGTGTGATCGCGATGGCGATGACGAGAAGCGACAGGGATGCAGCAATGAGCATTGCGTCGCCCGATTTGAGAAACACGAAAACTGTCGAGCTGGTCGCGCTCCAAACGGCGGCGAGCGCGGCTTTCGGCAGAGCGAAAAGATGCAATGCGATCGCGATCGATGTGGCGATGACCAGGATGGCGATTGTCGCTTGTACGAACAGATCGGGCGAGGCGAGGTTGAAGATGACGACCGACGAGAAGCCGACGCACAGACATGCGCAGAGAATCCAGACGGTCCGCAGCATCCGCTTTTGCGTTGCGACATCGAAGCCATGCGAACGGCGTCCCAGATTGCGCCAATAGATTGCGCGACCGCCGCAGACGGCGACCAGCGGCCCTGCCAGCCAAAGGGCGGTCGTCGAAGTCGTGTGCGTGTAGATGAACCAGCTGAACACGCCGGCCATGAAAAGAATGTTCACGAATACGGGCGGAATGTTGCGGGTCATCGAATTGAATTGTTCGATGACCAGCGCGTCCTCGAAATCAATGGGGCGCGGGCGATCCATCCGGTCCTCTGCAAATCGCGGCTTTACGTATGATCATCTGAAAATGTTAAGATTTCCGACCTGGCGGACGTTCTTTCACGCCTGTCGGCGCGCCCCTCGTTGCTGGAGATCGGCCGCGCGTGTAGGTGTTTCGAACCAGCGAGGAGAATCCGGAATCCATGGCACGAACGATCTTCACCACGCCTGCCGCGATCGGCAGGGCATGCGCCCTGGCCATTGTCGGCCTCGCCCTGATGACGGGGAGCGCGCCGGCGCAGGACAAGCCCGCCGACGGCGCGCAGGCGGCGCCTGCAAAGCACATGCGGCATGCGCGCCGGCATGGAGACAAGGCGTCGGCGCCGGCTCGTTCGCTCGAGGCGCGGCACGCCGTCTGCCTCGCCTTCATTCACCGGCATGGTCTGTCCTGCGATCCGTGGACCGAGCCGACCTGCGGCGCGGAAACCGGCTACTTCCGGCCGCTCGAATGCATCAGGCCGCGTTCGCAGCAATAACGCCCGCCTACCTGTGAAAAGCGGGGACAGGACGCCGGCGCGGGCGCGGAACGCTATATAGACGGGGGGCAGCAGCCCAATTGCGATCATGCGCTACCCGCCGAGCTTCATCGAGGAGATCAAGGCCCGCCTGACCATGTCCCAGGTGGCGGGCCGGCGCGTCCGGCTCAAGAAGGAAGGCCGCGAATGGCGCGGCCTGTCGCCGTTTACCTCGGAAAAGACACCGTCCTTCTACGTGAACGACCAGAAGATGCGCTGGTTTGACTTCTCGGCGGGCAAGAACGGGAACGTCTTCGACTTCGTGATGGAAACCGAGGGATTGAGCTTTCCCGAGGCGGTAGAGCGGCTTGCCGGCGAGGCCGGACTCGCGTTGCCCAAGATGACGGTCGAGGAGGAGGCGCGGGAGCGGAAGCGCGCCTCGGCGCAAGAGGCGCTGGAGCTCGCCGCCAGATTCTTCGAAAGCCAGCTTCAACAACCCGAGGGCGCACGGGCGCGCGGTTATCTCGCGGACCGCGGCCTCGGGCCGGCGCTGCAGAAGGAATTCCGCATCGGCTATTCGCCACGGGAGCGGTTCGCGCTGCGCGATTTTCTCGCAAGCAAGGACGTCGACGGTCCCACCATGATCGAGGCCGGGCTGCTGGTGCATGGAGAGGACATCGCCGTCCCCTACGATCGGTTCCGCGACCGCATCATGTTCCCGATCGCAGACCGGTCGGGCCGGACCATCGCATTCGGCGGCCGCGCGATGGAGAAGGACGTTCAGGCCAAATACCTGAACTCGCCGGAGACCCCGCTCTTTCACAAAGGGCATTGCCTCTACAATCATCATCGCGCGCGCGCCGCCGCGCACAAGTCCAGCCGCGTTATCGCGGTGGAGGGCTACGTCGACGTGATCGCCATGCATTCGGCGGGCTTTCCCGACACGGTGGCTCCGCTCGGCACGGCGCTGACCCCCGAGCAGGTGCACTTGCTCTGGGGCATGTCGGAAGAACCGATCCTGTGCTTCGACGGCGACCGGGCGGGCCGCAAGGCGGCCTTCCGCGCAATCGAGACCGCTTTGCCGCTGATCGGGCCTGGCCGCTCGCTGCGTTTCGCGTTTCTGCCCGACGGACAGGACCCCGACGATCTCGTTCGTTCCTCCGGCGCAGGCGCGGCCGAAGAGGTCATCGCGGCCGCCAGACCGCTTGTCGATGTGCTCTGGACCCGTGAAATGGAGGCCCAGCCGCTCGACACGCCGGAGCGCCGCGCCGCCTTCGAGCGCCGCGCCTTCGAGGTTCTTCAGAAGATCGGCGACGAAGGCCTGCGGCGCCACTATCGCGAGGCGTTTTCCGGCAGGCTCGCCGCGCTGTTCGGCCGCGATCGGAGCCGGCCGGAGCGCCGGCCGTGGACGCCGCGGGGCGCTGCCGGCCGCGGCGGGGCGGGCGCCGTTGCGCTGACGGCCAGTCCGTCGCTCGCCCGCTCCAGCCTGTTTTCCGGCGGCGCGCGGGCCATTTCGCCGCGCGAGGCCCTCATTTTGCTGCTCGCGGTCAACCATCCCTCGCTCGCCGCAGAGGAAGCGGAAGCGCTGGCGGCGGCTGAAATCGGCAACATGGACCTCGCCCGGTTGCGGGATTTCGTTCTCGCCGAGGCGCCCGAACTGACGGAAAGCGCGGAATTGCGCCAGGCCATCGACCGGGCGGGCCTGACCCCGACCCTCGCCCGGCTCGACGCCATGGCCGCCGTCGCCTCGCTCTGGTGCGTCCGGGCGGACGCCAACGCGGCCGATGCGCAAAAAGCGCTGAATCAGGCTCTGGCCTTGCATCGCCGGGCCGGGGCGTTACATAGGGAGCTGGTTGCAGCCGAGGCCGCCCTGGCGGACGACGCGAACGACCGCAATCTCGCGCGATTGCAGGATATTCAGGGCCAGCTTTCCACTCTGGACGGCGCCGAGGCGGTGATCGAGGGGTTCGGAGATTTGTCCGGACGTTCGGAAAAGAACGTCTGAGGCCTCTCCCGCTCGTGATCCCAACCTTGCGTTCTCAAGCGCGAATTGCGAATTGGTTTGGTTAAGTCGGGATTAGGCATCGGTCTGCGATTTTCGCGCGTGATTCGAAGTCGGCTGCGGTCGACTTCGTCCGGTAGCGAATCAGATGGACCTTCAGGGCCTCGCCCGCTTGCTGCACGCGCGCGCAGCCGGTTCGGAGTGAACGGAATGGCGAAAAAAGACGAAGAGAAGCAGGAAGCTGAAGGCGCAGTCGCCGTCGAGACGACCGACAGCCCGCTGCTCGATCTTTCGGACGCCGCCGTCAAGAAAATGATCAAGGCCGCGAAAAAGCGCGGCTTCGTCACTTATGCGGAACTGAACGCGGTCCTGCCGTCGGAGGAAGTCTCCTCCGACCAGATCGAGGACGTCTATGCGATGCTCTCGGAAATGGGCATCACCGTCACCGAGGCCGAGGACCAGGACGACAACGAAGGCGAGGAAGCCGCCGAGGAAGAGGAGGCCGAAGGCGGCGATCTCGTCGAGAGCCCGCGCCCGGCCGTCGTGGCCACCCGCACGTCCGAACCCGCCGACCGCACCGACGATCCCGTGCGCATGTATCTGCGCGAAATGGGGTCGGTCGAACTGCTCTCGCGCGAGGGCGAGATCGCCATCGCCAAGCGGATCGAAGCCGGCCGCGAAGCGATGATCGCGGGCCTCTGCGAAAGCCCATTGACGTTCCAGGCGATCATCATCTGGCGCGACGAACTGAACGAAGGCAAGGTTCTGCTGCGCGACATCATCGATCTCGAAGCGACCTACGCCGGGCCCGACGGCAAGAACGCCCCCAAGACGGACGGCGCGCCCGGCGCGCCCGCCGGCGTCGTCGCGCCCGCGACCGCGCCGCAAAATCCGCCGCCCGGCCTCGACGGCGACGCGCCGGAGGGCGAAGCTTCGTTCGACGAGGACGACGATATGGAGAATTCCGTATCGCTCTCGGCGATGGAAGCCGAACTCAAGCCCGCCGTGCTCGAAACCTTCGACCGCATCGCCGACGCCTACAAGAAACTGCGTCGCCTGCAGGATCAGAACGTCGAGAACAAACTGAAGAACGAAGCGCTGACGCCGGCGCAGGAGCGCAAGTACAAGTCGCTCAAGAAGGAAATCGTCGCCGACGTGAAGAGCCTGTCGCTCAACCAGAATCGCATCGACGCGCTGGTGGAGCAGCTCTACGACATCAACAAGCGTCTCATCGGCTACGAGACGAAGCTTCTGCGCGCAGCCGAAGGGCGCGGCGTCGCGCGCGAGGACTTCCTGAAGAATTATCAGGGGTCCGAGCTCGATCCGAAATGGACGCTGCGCGTGTCGAAACTCGGCTCCAAAGGCTGGAAGGATTTCGTCGCGAAGGAAAAGGACGCGATCAGGGATCTGCGATCCGACATTCACGGCCTGGCCGCCGAGACCGGTCTCGAAATCCAGGAATTCCGCAAGATCGTGCACATGGTGCAGAAGGGCGAGCGCGAGGCCCGGCAGGCGAAGAAGGAAATGGTGGAGGCGAACCTGCGTCTCGTCATCTCCATCGCGAAGAAATACACGAACCGCGGCCTGCAATTCCTCGATCTCATCCAGGAAGGCAACATCGGCCTCATGAAGGCGGTCGACAAGTTCGAGTATCGCCGCGGCTACAAATTCTCGACCTATGCGACATGGTGGATTCGTCAGGCGATCACCCGTTCGATCGCCGATCAGGCGCGCACCATCCGCATTCCCGTGCATATGATCGAGACGATCAACAAGATCGTGCGCACGTCACGGCAGATGCTGCACGAGATCGGCCGCGAGCCGACGCCGGAGGAGCTTGCCGAAAAGCTCGCAATGCCGCTCGAGAAAGTGCGCAAGGTTCTGAAGATCGCCAAGGAGCCGATCTCGCTCGAAACGCCGATCGGCGACGAGGAGGATTCCCATCTCGGCGATTTCATCGAGGACAAGAACGCGATCCTCCCGATCGACGCCGCGATCCAGAGCAATCTGCGCGAGACGACCACGCGCGTTCTCGCCTCGCTGACGCCGCGTGAAGAGCGCGTGCTGCGCATGCGCTTCGGCATCGGCATGAACACCGACCATACGCTCGAGGAAGTCGGCCAGCAGTTTTCGGTGACGCGCGAACGCATCCGCCAGATCGAGGCGAAGGCGTTGCGCAAGCTCAAGCATCCGAGCCGCAGCCGCAAGCTGCGAAGCTTCCTGGACAATTGATCCGCCGGATCAGACGGCCGCACTAACCTCCGGTCAGCCGCATTAACCTCCGGTCAGCCTCTTGGCGCCAGATTGCGCCGGTCGCCCGGAGGCCTTGCGTGTCCCGTTTGAAAATGCGTTGCGCGGAATTCCAGAACGTCGCGCTGATCGCGTCGATCTTCGCTGTTCCCCTCATTCTGACCATGGGCTTCGGAACCAGCGGTTGAGCGCCGTCGCCATTGCGAAATGCGCGGCCAGCGGTTACAGCGTTGGCCGCCGAGGGGCGCCGGGCCGGTAGCTCAATGGTTAGAGCCGGCCGCTCATAACGGTCTGGTTGCAGGTTCGAGTCCTGCCCGGCCCACCACCGCTCCGAAATTCCTTACGATCTCTGGGAACGCCTCCTTGGACGTTGCGTTGTCGTGCGCACGCAACGTGGAGGATCACATGAATAGAATTCGCACTATCGCATTGGCGGCCGTGATCGCAGGCGGCGGTCTTGCAGTGTCCGCGGTCGGCGCTTCGGCGGCAGTGGTTTGCAATGCCGACGGCGATTGCTGGCACACGACCGCAGAATACAAATATCCGCCGGCGGTCACGCTGCAAATCCACCCCCATGACTGGAAATGGGGCGATCATGACAAATTCCGCTGGCGCGAACACGACGGCCGCGGCTACTGGCATGGCGACCGCTGGGAAGAATTCTGATCGGCCGGCACGAATGCCCAGCTGCTACCGGACGCGCTTCGACATTGGCGATGCGTTGCAACAGGCCCAGCGAATTTTCGATCAAATCGGATCGATAATCTCAACGCACGGACAAGTCGTGTTTGCTATGCGTTAACTGTCGATGCGGCGGACCTGCGCAGAGCGGGAACGGGCGACGGGCCGAAGCGCCTCCGATGCGGGGCGCTTCGGCCCTTCCTTTTTCAGTCGATCCGCTCAGTCGATTTCCGCGATCGCCTGGCCTTCGGCGACAGCTTCGCCTTCCGCCACGAGAAAGCGCGCAAGCTTGCCGGCGCGCGGCGCGAGAACGGGAATTTCCATCTTCATGGATTCGATGATTGCGATTTCGGCTTCCGCCTCGATCTGGTCGCCGGGCTGCGCGACGAGTTTCCAGACCGACCCGCTGACGTCAGAGGCCACCTTGACCGCCATGAATCTCTCCCGATGCGATTGTTGTTCCTGACGCGATCCTAGCATGCGCGCGGCGCGGGGAAAGGCCGGTCGCGCTTTGTCGGCGCGCCGCGCATGCGATAGCCTGAGCCATGCACAGGCGCGCGGGCGAGCCGCGCCGCCCGACCGCAAGCGCGCGAAAGAAACAGGCATGACGAAAATCGAAGAGCGAACGCCGATCCTCGTCGGCTGCGGCGACGTGACCGATGCGACAACCCCGGTCGAGCAGGCGCGTTCGCCGTTCGATCTCATCGCGGAAGCCGGTCGCCGCGCGCTCGCCGATTGCAGCGCCGCCGCTCTCGCGCCGCGCATCGACACGATCGCAATGCTCAGGCTGTTCGCCGACACGTCTTTCCGGTTTGCGACCAAGCTCGGGACTTCGTCCAACCCGCCGCGCAGCATCGCGCGCCGTCTCGGTCTGAAGCCGTCGCGCGAAATCTACACGTGGAACGGCGGGAACATGCCGCAATATCTCGTGAACTGGTTCGCCGAGGAGATTTCGCAAGGGCGGATGCGCGCGGCGATGATTTGCGGGGGCGAAGCCTTGCGCACGCAACACGGCGCCGAGCGCGCAGGAATAGCCGGCGTCTGGAACGAAGACCCCGGCGGCGAACCCGAACTCGTCGGCGAGGAACGTCGCGGCTGGAGCGATCACGAGGACGCGCACGGCATGCGCGCGGCGATCGCCATGTATCCGCTCATCGAAAACGCGGTGCGCGCCGAAAAGAAGAACGACATACCAACCCACATGCGCGAGATGGCCGAATTGTTCGCGCGCTTTGCGGCTGTCGCGGCGGAAAATCCGCTTGCGACGCGGCGCGAGGGATACAGCGCGGAACGGATCGCGACAGCGAGCGAATCCAACCGCTGGATCGGCTTTCCCTATCCGCGTCTCATGAACGCCAACGCCTTCATCGACCAGGCCGGCGCATTGGTCGTGACCTCCGTCGGCGAAGCGCGGCGCGCCGGCGTGCCCGAGAGCAAATGGGTGTTTCTGCACGGCTGCGCCGACGGACACGACCATTGGTATCTGAGCGAGCGCGAAAATATCGCGCGCTCGCCCTGCATGCAGAGCGGCGCAAAAAAGGCGTTGGCGATGGCCGGCAAGCGCATCGACGAGATCGACTCCTTCGATCTTTATTCCTGCTTTCCGTCCGCCGTGGAAATCGCCTGCCGCGAGCTCGGGCTTGCGGAGAATGATACGCGCGGACTTACGATAACCGGCGGCCTTCCTTATTTCGGCGGGCCGGGGAACAGCTACGTTCTCTTTTCGATCGCCGAAATGGTCCGGCGCATGCGCGCGCGGCCGGGCAAGTTCGGACTTGTCACCGCAAACGGCAATTACATCACGAAACATTCCTGGGGCGTCTATTCGACGACGCCGACGCAGGGGACTTGGACGCGCGAAGCGCCGAACGTCCTGCAGGCCGAACTCGATGCGCTGCCAAAGGCGCCATTCACCCAAACGCCATCGGGCGATGCGACGATCGAGACATATACGATCATGCACGGAAAGAATGGGCCCGAGCTCGGGATCGTGATCGGCCGGGAGCGTGCGAGCGGCCGCAGGTTCATCGCGAATACTGCAAACGACGTCGCGACGCTGACGGACCTTCAGGAGAAGGAAGGGCTCGGACGACCGGGCGTTGTGAAGAGCGAAGGCGGAAAGAACGTGTTCTCGGCAGCGTGACGACGGCTCGAGGAGCAGCCGGGCGACGACGGGCGCTCCAACTTCGCTGCCTGCGGAAATACGGCTAGAATGGCGCGGTACGAGACCGCTGGGCGCTTCGATCCGTCAGAGATCATGCCGCCATTCGGCGCGAGGAGGAAATTCAGATGGCCCGCATTCCCTATTTCGACACGACCAAGGCGCAGGGTCGCGCGGCCAAAGCATATGCAAAGCTGCCTCCGCTCAATATTTTTCGGATGCTCGGCCATTCCGGCGAACTCGTCGACGGCTTCAATCGTATGGGCAGCCAGATCCTGTACTTCACCAAGCTCGATCCGATCCTGCGCGAGATTGCGATCGTCCGCGTCGGCGTCCTTTCGAAAGCGACCTACGAAGTTCATCAGCACGAGCGCATCGGTCGGCAGATCGGCATGAGCGACGCGTTGATCGCCGCGATCCACGAGGGGCCGCAAGCCGCGGCCTTCTCCGAAATCCAGAGCCAGGTGATGCGTTTCACGGACGATGTCGTGGCCAATGTCAGGGCGAGCGATGCGACATGGGCGCCGCTGGCGAAGACGCTGTCACATCAGGAAATGCAGGAGCTGACGCTGACAATCGGCTTTTACATGATGGTGTCGCGCTTTCTCGAGACATTCGACGTCGACATCGAGGCGAAGGAGGCCGGTCTCAACAAGGTTCCCGGGCGCGCCTGACGGCCGACCGAGCTTTCATTAGACCCTCGGGGCGATCCGGGTATAATCCGGCGCCGAAAAAACAGGCGGTGAATCGGCCGCCGAAACGCACGCCGAGGCGGCCGGAGTTCAGGGTTGACGGACCAGCTCAAGGAAAGCTTGCGGAGCGCCGACCGTCGCGCCGGGGGGCGCGCCTCGGTCGCGCGCCAGATCGAGAACTGGATCGCCGATTACCACGCGCTCGACGGCGTGCCGGACGAGTTCATCGATTCGCATGGCGTCGCGCGCGCGCATTGGGTGCGTTTCTTCGTGGCGCTCGCCCGCTACAGCCAGAAAGAAATAGCCCAACGCTTCAATATGGCCGACCGGCTCGTGCGCGAGACGGGCATGTCCTACCGCGTCTACGGCGAGACGAGCGAACGGTCCTGGCCGCTCGGGCGTCTGCCGCTGCTGATCGACGCGGCCGAATGGCGCACGATCGAGCGCGGCGTCATTCAGCGCGCCGAATTGTGGGACCGCGTTCTCGCCGACATCTACGGCGAGGGACGGCTCGTTTCCGACGGCGTGTTGCCGGCGTCGGCCGTCCTCGGCTCCAACGATTTCGTGCGGCCGATGCATCACGTGACGCCGCCCGGCGGACGATGGCTGCGCTTCTACGCCGTCGACATCGGCCGTGGTCCGGACGGGCGCTGGTGGGTGCTCGGCGATCGCGCGCAGGCGCCGTCCGGCGCGGGCTACGCGCTCGAAAACCGCGTGGTCTTTTCGCGCGCGTTCGCAAATCTCTATCGTGATCTCAACGTCGACCGGCTTGCCGGGTTCTTTCGCGAGTTTCGCGCGGGGCTCGCAGAATCGGCCTCGCGCAGCGAGCCGCGCATCGGACTTCTGACGCCTGGCCCGTACAGCCAGACCTATCACGAGCAGGCCTATCTTGCGCGCTATCTCGGCTTTCTGCTGGTCGAGGGCGGCGATCTCGTCGTGCGCGACGACAAGGTGCACGTGCGCACGATCGCCGGCCTCAAGCGTGCGGACGTGTTGTGGCGGCGCATCGACGCCGACTGGATCGATCCGCTCGAGATGAACGCGGCCTCGCGCATCGGCACCCCCGGCATGGTCGACGTGATCCGCAAAGGCGGGGTCGTCGTCGCCAACGCGCCGGGCTCGGGCCTCATCGAATCCCGCTCGCTGCTCGGTTATCTGCCGGCGATCGCGCGACGGCTGTCGGGCGCGGAACTCGTGCTTCCGCATATCGCGACATGGTGGTGCGGCGACCGGCGCGCCGCGCGGCACGTCCTCGACAATTTCGACGACATGGCGATTGCGAGCGCATTTCACGCTTCGCCGCCGGGTCTCGAACAGGGCAGGCCGGCGCAACCCGCGGAAATGTCGCCCGAACGGCGCGATGCTTTGCGGCGCGCGATCGAGCGTCGCGGCGTCGACTATGTCGGGCAGGAGATCGTCAAGCTCTCGACGACGCCGACGTGGAACGGCGGCGCGCTTGCGCCGCGTCCGTTCACGCTGCGCGTCTTCGCGGCGCTGACGCCGGAAGGCTGGCGCGTCATGCCCGGCGGCTTCTGCCGCATCTCCGACAATCTCGACGCGCGCGCATTGTCGATGGGGGAGGGCGTGTCGTCGGCGGACGTGTGGGTGCTGGAGGACAAGCCCGTCGAAATGACGACGCTGCTCCCGCGCGGCGACGACGTGCGCATCGTGCGTCAGCTCGGCAATCTGCCGAGCCGTGCGGCAGACAATCTGTTCTGGTTCGGGCGTTATCTCGAACGCGCCGAGGCGACGCTGCGGCTCGTGCGCTGTTTCTGCGCGCGCGCGGTGGATGTCGATACGGCCGGCGCGGCGCAGGCCCGCGCGAAGTTGCAGCGGCTGCTGTTGCCCAGGCGCATCGAGGGCGAGGATGTCGGGGATCGCACGCCCGCCGAAGTCGCCTCGCTCGCGTTGTACGAGATGAAGCTGCATTCCTCCGGCGCGGCGCTCGCCTATGCGGCGCGCAATGCGGCGGCCATCATTCGCGAGCGGTTGACGCAGGAGATCTGGCAGATCCTGGGCGATCTGCAGGATCGTCTGACCATGCCCGTCAGCCCCGCGCCGCCCGAAGCCGAACTCATCGACCGCGCCGAGGGCGCGTTGCATGCGCTCGCCGCATTGTCCGGACTCATCCAGGAGAACTTCAACCGCGTCGCCGGCTGGAGCTTTCTCGACATCGGACGGCGGGTCGAGCGGGGCATCGCCACCTGCACGCTCGCGCATGCGTTCGCCGAACGCGACAGCTCCGTCGAAAATCTGGAAACGCTGCTCGACCTCATCGATTCGCAGATCACCTATCGTTCCCGTTATCTGGTCGGCGCGGCGCTCGCGCCGGTGCGCGACATGGCGCTGCTCGATCCGAACAATCCGCGTTCTGTCGCCTTCCAGGTCGCGCGCATTTCCGAGCATCTCTCCACGCTGCCGACGCTGCGCCAGGATGGCATGCTGGAAGCGCCGCAGCGGATCGCGCGCATGCTCGACGCCGAGATCGCAGTGGCCGAAGCCGCCAAGCTCGACGGACAGAAGATCGTCGGGTTCGAACAATCGCTGTCGCGCCTCGCCGAGGCGATCGAGGACCGCTATTTCCAGCGCGGCTCCAACGCCATGCGCGCCGAGACGCTGAAGGGCCTCGCGTGATCTACGATATCCGGCACGTCACCAGCTATTCCTACGAGTCGCCTGTCTCGTCTGCAGTTTGCACGCTGCGGCTGTCTCCGCGCGAGGGGCGCGGTCAGCATGTGGCCGATTCCGGCATCGAGATCGCGCCCAATCCGGCGTCGCGCACCCAGCGCACGGATTTCTTCGGCAATCTCGTAACGACGATCGTGATCGAGGAAGCCCATCGCGAATTGCGCGTCGCCTCGCTGTCGCGCGTCGAGGTGCGGCGCGAACCGCAGCCCCATGCGGAATTGACCCCGGGTTGGGAGGACATTCGCGAGCAGGCGAGCATGATCCGCGCGCTCGATTACCGCTCGCCGGCGCACGACATATTTCCGACGCGCCTCGTGCCGCTCTACGAGCCGGCGACCGACTATGCCGCCAAGAGTTTCTCTCCGGGCCGCCCCATTCTGTCGGGCGCGCTCGAACTCATGAGGCGCATTCGCGACGAATTCCGCTACGATCCCAAGGCGACGCTGATTTCGACGCCGTTGTCGGAAGCTTTCGAATCGCGCGGCGGCGTGTGTCAGGATTTCGCGCACATCATGATTGCGGGGCTTCGCGGGCTCGGCCTGCCGGCCTGCTACGTGTCGGGCTATATCCGGACGATCCCGCCGGAGGGGCAGCCGCGGCTCGAAGGCGCCGACGCCTCGCACGCCTGGGTGCGCGTGTGGTGCGGCGAGAGCATCGGCTGGCTCGGCCTCGATCCGACCAATGCGCTGCAGGTCAACGACGATTTCGTCGAAGTCGCGGTCGGGCGCGATTATTCCGACGTCGCGCCGCTCGACGGCATCATTCTCATCGCCGGAAAACAGAAGCTGAAAGTCAGCGTCGACGTGAAGCCGGTCGGTTGAAGAGCCGCCCGGCCGCGACGCCGTCTCAGGCCGCCAGCACCCGCCGCACGCCGTTTTCCGGCTCGGCCCACTTCAAACGATCCGTGCGCAGCATGTAGTTCACATGGGCGAGTACTTCGGTGAAGGCGAAGCTCATCTGGTGCGGATCGAGCGCGCGGTGAAAGATCACCGGCACGAACTCCGACGCCGCGCAGGGCTTTTTCGCGCAGGTCTCGGCAATGGCGGCGCAGCGGCTCTCGTGATGGGCGACCAGTTCGGACGAGCGTTCGTGCAGGCCGTAAAACGGCAATTGGTGGCCCGGCAGCACGAGGGTGTCTTCCGGCAGATTCTTGAAGCCGTGCAGCGAGCGAATGTAGAGGCCGAGCGGATCGCCATCCGGATCGACCGCCCAGACGCTGACGTTGGGCGAGATCTTCGCCAGCACCTGGTCCGCCGCGAGCAGGATCTTCTCTTCGGGATTCCACAGCATCGCCTGCTCCGGCGCATGGCCGTCGCCGGTCATGACGCGCCATCTGCGGCCGCCGATCCTGATGTCGTCGCCGGCGACGATGCGGGTGAACGTCGGCGGCAGCGGCGCCACCATGCGCAGGTAGCCGTGGCCGTTGGTGGCGACGCGATCCGTCGTGGCCGGATCCAATCCGTGCTCGAGGTAAAAGTCGCGATAGACCTTGGCGTCGAGCGCGCCGGGACTGAGGGATATGTTGAGACAGCCGAGATAGGAAGTCTGCGTCGTCAGCATCGGCATGTCGAACCGCTCGCACAGCCAGCCGGCGAGGCCGATGTGGTCGGGATGAAAATGCGTGACGATCAGGCGCGTCATGCGGCGCCCGGCCAGCGGCCCCTTCGCCAGCGCGTCCCATGCCGCGCGCGTCGCTTCGTTGGCGATGCCGGTGTCGAGCACCGCCCAGCCGTCGCCGTCGTCGAGAATGAAGATGTTCACGTGGTTGAGCTGGAAGGGCAGCGCGATGCGCGTCCAGAGGATGCCCGGCGCGACTTCCCGTACTTCGCCTGCCTTCGGCGGCTCGGGGAAAGGATAGAGCAGGGCGTCGCGCGTCGGTGTGTCTGTCATGTCGCCTTTGGCCTGTGGGGAGAAACGGCCAGAAAGGCGCGTCGTCTGGATGCATAATGGGGCGGGCGGGCGCGCCGAACAAGCGCCGGGCGACGCGCCCTGCGCATGGGCCCCGCCCACGTCGCAGGTTCCCGTCGCGCGCGAGGCGACTATAATCGGCTGCTTGCCGTCGCATCCCGGGCGCTCATGACCGCATCTTTAGCCACGCTGACCGTCTGCGGCATAGCCGAACTCGACGACCATACGACGCGCGGCGTGACCGACGTCCTGACCATTCTCGATCCGGACATGCCCGATCCGGCCGCATTCGCGGCCTGGCCGGCGCATCGGCGCCGAATCCTCCGGTTCCACGACGAGATCGAGGCGCGCCCGGGCGTCGTGCTGCCGACGCGGGACGATGTTTCGGCGATTCTCGCCTATGGACGCGCGATGGACGCGCATCCCGGCGAAAAGCACCTGCTCGTGCATTGCCACATGGGCATGTCCCGCTCGACGGCGGCCATGGCCATGTTGATCGCCCAATCGGATCCGCAAGCCTCGGCCGAGGCGGTGTTCGAGAGGGTGCGGTCGATCCGGGCGCGCAGCTGGCCGAATTCGCTGATGGTCGCGATGGCCGACGAAGCTTTGGCGCGCGGCGGCGCGATGGTGCTCGCCATGCGGCGGCTTTATGGCCGGCAACTCGCCGCCTTCCCGACTTTCGGGTCGAGCCTGCGCTCGATCGGTCGCGGCGCTGAGGTCGACAGCGCCATAGCGCCGTGACCTAGCTCAAGGCGCGGACGGTTTCCGCCCGGCAGGATCGTCGGACAATAGGGCGGGGATCATGGATTTTTCCTTTTCGGCGGCGCAGGAGCAGGTGCGCGAGACGGTCATCCGTTTCGCGCAGAAGGAAATCGCGCCGCGTGTGCGCGAAATCGAGGAAGCTGAAAAATTTCCGGTCGATCTCTTTCCGAAATTCGCGGAAGTCGGCCTGATGGGCATCCGCTATCCCGAGACGGACGGCGGCGCCGGCATGGACAAGGTGACCGACTGCATCGTGCGCGAGGAAATGAGCCGCGTGTGCCAGTCGATTTCGGCTGCGTGGTCGGCGGCGACGCACATCGGCATCTGGCCGATCTGGCGCGGCGGCACGGCGGACCAGAAGGCGCGCTGGTTCGCGCCGGCGCTCGAAGGCAAGATGATCGCGGCCTTCGCGCTGTCAGAGCCCGACGGCGGTTCCGACACGCGCGCGCTGAAGACGAAGGCCGTGAAGGTCGACGGCGGATGGCGGCTGAGCGGCTCCAAGCTCTACATCACCAACGCGCCTTTCGCGAACATGCTGCTCGTCGCCGCGCGCACCAAGCCGGAAATGACGAGCGATGCGATCAGCCTGTTCATGGTCGACGTTCCCAATCCCGGCGTCGAGATCACGAAACTCGACAAGGAAGGCATCAAGGCCTCCGAAACCGGGCTCGTGCACATAGCCGACGCCTTCGTGCCGGATATGGCGCTGCTCGGCGGCCGGGAGGGCTCGTATCATCTCGTCATGGAGGCGCTCGCCGAAAACCGCATCGGCGTGTCGGCCAATTGCCTGGGCATGGCGCGCAACGCCTACGAGGTCGCGCTCGACTATGCCAGAACGCGGCTCGTGCGGGGCAAGCCGATCATCGAATATCAGGCCGTCGCGCACCGGCTTGCCGACATGGCGACCGACGTCGAGACGATGCGCTGGATGGTCTATCACGGCGCGTGGCGCGTCGATCAGGGCACCTGCGACATGGCGCTTGCCTCCAAGATCAAGCTGCATTGTTCGGAAACGGCCGTGCGCGTATCGGAAAACGCGATCCGCGTGCTCGGCGGCGCGGGGCTGATGCGCGAATACCCGGTCGGGCGCATCCACCGCGACGCGCTCGTCTATCTGATGGGCGAAGGAACGTCCGAAATCCAGCGCAACATCATCGCGCGGACGATGAAGAGCTGATCCGCGAGGGTCAGCTCTTACCTCGTCCACGGTGCGCGCAAGCGGCGTTATGCGCTCGCCGCGTCGAGTTCGGCGACGTCGGCCTGCGTCAGGGCGAGTTTCACGCTGCCGAGCAACTCGGCGAGCTGCGTCGGATTGGTTGCGCTGGCGATCGGCGCGGTGAGGCCCTTGCGCGCCATGATCCAGGCCAGCGCGACCTGCGCGCAGGTCGCCTTGTGCGCCGCCGCCACCTTGTCCATCGCGGCCAGCACCTGCGGTCCGTTGCTCTTGAGATATTTGCCGGCGGTGCGCGGGCCGCGCACCGATTTTCCGAGATCGGCTTCGCTGCGATATTTGCCGGTGAGGAAACCGGCCGCCAGCGCGAAAAAGGGAATGACGCCGACGTCTTCGCGGACGCACAGGTCCTGCAATTCGCCCTCGAATATCTTGCGTTCGACGAGATTGTATTCCGGCTGCAGACATTCGTAGCGCGGCAGATTGTTCTTCGCCGAAACGTCCAGCGCTTCCTTCAGGCGCGGCGCCGAATAGTTGGACGCGCCGATGAAACGGACCTTGCCGGCCTTGATCAGATCGTCGTAGGCCCCGAGCGTCTCCGCCAGCGGCGTGGCGGGATCGTCCTTGTGCGACCAGTACAGATCGATGTGGTCGGTTTGCAGGCGCTGCAACGATTTTTCGACCGCCTGATGAATCGTCGCAGGCTTGAGGCCTTCGACGAAGCCGACCTTCGTCGCCAGAACGATCTTGTCGCGCTTGCCGCTGCGTTTGAACCAGTTGCCGAGGACCGTTTCGGACTCGCCGCCCTTGTGCCCGGGAACCCAGGCCGAATAGACGTCCGCCGTGTCGATGAAGTCGAAGCCCGCGTCGACGAACGCATCGAGAAGGCGGAAGGACATGGCCTCGTCCGCGGTCCAGCCGAAGACATTCCCGCCGAAGCAGAAGGGCTGAACCTGAAGCGTGGAGCGGCCGATGCGGCGTTTGGTCATTTGGTTTCCTCCGAAGCGAGTCTCGTGACCCACATGAAATTCAAAACGGGCGGACGCGCATTGTGGCGCGGCTGCGGATTTTTTGCGAGCCTCGGCGCGGGGCGCCCAGCTTCATCCGAGGCCGAAGCCGCGCAGGTAGACGTCCGCAAGCTGCCGTGCGGTCTTGCCGACGTCGATGCCGTCGGCGCGACGCTGGATCATGGCGGTGAAGCCGATATGCTCCGACCCGCCGAAGATCATGTCGCGCATCATCGCGCGCGACGGACCGTCGGGCGGGTCACGATCCAGCCCGAATTTCGCGAGCAAGGCGGGAAATTGATTGGCGAAGCGCCCGAGCGCGTCTCTGCCCGCCGAGCGTCGGTAGCTTTTGACGCCGCGCACTTCGCGCAACCAGATGCGGTACTTCTCTTCGTCCTCGATGATGGCGGACAGATGCAGGGCGATCAGGCGCTCCAGACCTTCGCGCAGCGTCCTCGCCTCCTCCACGGCGCGCTTTGCCGCGGCCACGCGTATTTCGAGCGCGGCGAGACTCGCGCGAATGACGAGATCCGTCTTGTTCTGAAAGTAATTGTAGAGCGTGCCTTCCGACAGTCCGGCGGCGGCGGCGACAGCGGCCATGCTCGTATTTTCGTACCCGTCGCGCATGAAGAGCTCGTGCGCCACTTCGAGAATGCCGTTCTCGCGCGCGCCCCACGCGCCGACGGCCTTCGCGCCTCTCTCCTTGCCGCTGATGCTTCTGGCTCGCGTCGCCATGCTTCCTCGTTTGCGACGCCGCGCGCGTCATCCAATTGACTCTACCAAATTTCTGAGGCACCCTCAAATTTAATCGGTGAATTAAGCGCGCGGCCGCAAAGAGCCGCCGCCCGAGGATCGGGAGGTTTTTCGCAGACAATGCCGGTCATCGAAAGCAAGGTCGATGCGAAGTCGGACAGCTTCGCGCAGAACCGCACGGACATGCTGCGGCTGATCG
Source organism: Hyphomicrobiales bacterium (assembly GCA_028868735.1). GTDB lineage: Bacteria > Pseudomonadota > Alphaproteobacteria > Rhizobiales > Beijerinckiaceae > JAJXWB01. Next base: position 17,973 of record JAGWTW010000074.1, read on the forward strand.
ACGAATTCCGCGGGCTTGAAAACAAGATCCGGCAGGCCGGGGAATCCAAGCGCGACCTGTTCACGAAGCGCGGCCAGATTCTTCCGCGCGAGCGCCTCGCCCTGTTGCTCGATCCCGGCGCGCCGTGGCTCGAACTTTCCACGCTCGCCGGCTTGCGCATGCATGACGAGGACGGCGGCGGCGGAATCGTCGGCATCGGCTATGTGTCCGGCATCCGCTGCATGGTCGGCGCCTCCGACAGCGCATTCAAGGGCGGCACGTCGACGCCGATGAGCGTGAAGAAGAATCTTCGCGCGCAACAGATCGCGCTGCAGAACAAGCTGCCGTTCGTGCGGCTCGTGGAATCCGGCGGCGCAAACCTTCTGTTCCAGGCCGAAATGTTCGTGGAAGGCGGACGCGGGTTCGCCAATCAGGCGCGCATGTCGGCGGCCGGAATTCCGCAGGTGACGGTCGTCCACGGCTCGTCCACCGCGGGCGGCGCCTATCTGCCGGGCCTTTCCGACTACAACATTCTCGTGCGCGGGAAGGCCAAGGTTTTTCTGGCGGGCCCGCCGTTGCTGCGCGCCGCGACCGGCGAAATCGCGACCGACGAGGAACTCGGCGGGGCGGACATGCACGTGACGAAATCCGGCCTCGGCGAATATGTGGCGGAAAACGATTCCGACGGCATCCGCATCGCGCGCGAAGTCATGGCCATGCTGCCCTGGAACGACCAGATTCCGCGGCGCGAACAGCGCGACTACAAGGAGCCGCGCTACAGTCCGGACGAACTCGCGGGCATCGTGCCTGTCGACTATCGCAAACCGATCGACGTGCGCGAGGTGATCGCGCGCATAGTCGACGATTCCGAATATCTCGATTTCAAGGCGCTCTACGGCGTGCATACGGTGTGCGGCCACGGTTCGATCGAGGGCCATACCGTCGGCTTCATCGGCAACAACGGACCGATCGACGCTGACGGCGCGACCAAGGCCGCGCAATTCATACAGCTCTGCTGCCAGTCGAACGTTCCGATCGTCTATCTGCAGAACACGACCGGCTACATGGTCGGACGCGAGGCCGAGCAGGCCGGCATCATCAAGCACGGCTCGAAGATGATCCAGGCCGTCGCCAATTCGACCGTGCCACAGATCACGCTGCACATCGGCGCCTCGTTCGGCGCCGGCAATTACGGCATGTGCGGGCGCGGCTACGATCCGCGCTTCATCCTCGCCTGGCCGAACAATCGCATCGCCGTCATGGGGCCGGAGCAGGCGGCAAAGGTCATGTCGATCGTCACCGAGGGCAAGCTGAAACGCGAAGGCAAGCCCGTCGATCACGAGAAGATCGCGGCGACGGAAAAGGCGATGGCCGACCGTATGCGCGGCGAGACCGGCGCGCTCTACGCCACCGCGCGTCTCTGGGACGACGGGCTGATCGACCCGCGCGATACGCGAAAGGTGCTCGCCTTCTGCCTTTCGATCTGTCGCGAAGCCGAAATCAGGCCGTTGCGTCCCACGACCTTCGGCGTCGCCCGCATGTGAGGAAGAGCCATGAAATTCACGCCAGAACACGACGAAATCCGCCGCTCGATCTCGAAATTCATCGCCTCCGACATCAACCCGCATGTCGACGAATGGGAGAAAGCGGGAATTTTTCCAGCGCATGAACTGTTCGGGAAAATGGGCAAGCTCGGCTTTCTCGGATTGAACAAGCCCGTCGAATTCGGCGGCGCCGGCCTCGACTATTCCTATGCGATGGCGTTCGCGGAAGAACTCGGCCAGATCACATGCGGCGGCGTTCCGATGGCGATCGGCGTGCAGACCGACATGGCGACGCCGGCGCTCGCGCGCTTCGGTTCGGACGAAGTTCGCGCCGAATTTCTCGCGCCGTCGATTTCCGGCGAGTATGTCGCCTGCCTCGGCGTCTCCGAAGTCGGCGCCGGTTCGGACGTCGCCTCGGTAAAGACGACCGCCAGGAAGGACGGCGGCGATTACGTCATCAACGGCGGCAAGATGTGGACCACGAACGGCACGCAGGCCGACTGGATCTGTCTACTCGCCAACACGTCCGAGGGTCCGGTCCACCGCAACAAGTCGCTCATCTGCGTGCCGATGAAGACCAAGGGCGTCGAAATCGCGCGGAAACTCGACAAGATGGGCATGCATTCGTCCGATACGGCGCAGATCTATTTCGACAATGTGCGCGTGCCGCAGCGAAACCTGATCGGGGAAGAGGGCAAGGGCTTTACCTATCAGATGGTGCAGTTCCAGGAGGAGCGGCTGTGGGGCGCGGTCTCGAGCCTCAAAGGCAAGGAGCGCATCATCAACGCGACGATCGATTACGCGCGCCAGCGTCAGATCTTCGGCAAGCCGGTGCTGCATAACCAGGTCGTGCATTTCCGCCTCGCCGAATTACAGACGGAAATCGAGGCCTTGCGCGCGCTTTGCTATCAAGCCTGCGAACTCATGCTCGAAGGCCAGGACGTGACCAAGCTCGCCTCGATGGCGAAGCTGAAAGCAGGACGGCTCGGCCGCGAGGTCACCGATTCCTGCCTGCAATATTGGGGCGGCATGGGCTTCATGAACGAGACGCCGGTCAGCCGCGCCTATCGCGACTCGCGGCTCGCCTCGATCGGCGGCGGCGCGGACGAGGTGATGCTGATGATCCTGTCGAAGATGATGGGCATCGCCCCGGAGGATCCGCGAAAGAAGAATTGAAGCGACGGCGACGCCGCCGAGGGAGCACCGTGACGAAATTCTCAAAAATCCTCATCGCCAACCGGGGCGAGATCGCCTGCCGCGTCATGCGCACGGCGCGCGACATGGATTATCGCACGGTCGCCGTCTATTCGGACGCCGACCGCGACATGCCGCATGTGCGCCTGGCGGACGAAGCAGTGCGCATCGGGCCGCCGCCCGTGCGCGAGTCCTACCTCAATATCGACGCTCTGATCGCGGCGGCGAAGCTGTCGGGCGCCGACGCTGTGCATCCCGGTTACGGGTTTCTTTCGGAGAACGATTCTTTCGCGTCGGCCTGCGAGGCCAACGGCCTCGTCTTCATCGGCCCGACGCCCGGCGCGATCCGCGCGATGGGCAACAAGGCGGCCGCCAAGCGGCTGATGATCGATGCGGGCGTGCCCTGCGTGCCCGGCTATCAAGGCGAAGACCAGAGCGACGACAAACTCGCCGCGGAGGCCGGCCGCATCGGCTTTCCGGTCATGGTGAAGGCCGCCGCCGGCGGCGGCGGGCGCGGTATGCGCCTCGTGTCTCGCGCGGAAGATTTTGCGAAATCCGTCACAAGCGCGCGTTCGGAGGCGACGAACGCCTTCGGCTCCGGACAACTCATTCTCGAAAAGGCGGTCGTCGACGCGCGGCACGTGGAATTGCAGGTATTCGGCGATTCCCATGGCAATGTCATCCATCTCGGCGAGCGCGATTGTTCCGTGCAGCGCCGCCACCAGAAGGTTATCGAGGAAGCCCCGTCTCCGGCCGTGTCTGCGGCCTTGCGCGCGCAGATGGGGGCGGCCGCCGTCGCGGCGGCGAAGGCGATCGGATATCGCGGCGCCGGCACCGTGGAATTCCTGCTCGCAGGGTCAGGCGAATTCTACTTTCTCGAAATGAACACGCGACTGCAGGTCGAACATCCCGTGACCGAAGAAATTACGGGGCTCGACCTGGTCGAGTGGCAATTGCGGATCGCGGCCGGCGAACAATTGCCGCTTGCGCAGGACGACGTGCGGCTCGGCGGCCACGCCATCGAAGTGCGCCTCTACGCCGAAAATCCGGCGAAAAATTTTCTGCCGCAGAGCGGGACAATTCATACCTGGGCGCCGGCGGGCGGCGGAGGCGTGCGCGTCGATCACGGCATAGGCTCGGGCCTCGCGATCAGCCCGTTCTACGATCCGATGATCGCCAAGGTTATCGCGCGCGGACGGACGCGGGACGAGGCGCGCCGCCGCCTCGTGCGCGCGTTGCAGGACACGGTCCTGTTCGGTTTGTCGACAAACAAGGATTTCCTCGTCGCGATGCTCGAGCATCCCGTCTTCGCCGAGGGCGGCGCGACGACGGGTTTCATCGGCGCGCATTTCCCGCCGGGTTCGGCGGCGATTGCGGCGCGCGCGCCATCCGCGCGCGCGCTGGCCCTGGCGGCGGTCCTCCATTACGAGCGCAGCGCGCGCCAGCTCGCGCAACTCGTATCGGGCTGGGATTCGACAGGCGTTTTCTCACGTCCCATGAAGCTCGAAGTCGGCGCGAAGACGACGGTCGTCTGGCTGGCGGCCGCCGGCGCCGACGCCTATCGGGCGCGGATCGGCGAGGACATGATCGACGTCGAGATGCTCGATCGCGGCGTGGACGGCGTTCGCTTCGTGAGCGGCGGGCTCCAAGCCGGCGCACGCTGCGCGTGGGACGGCGACCGACTGCATCTGGCGGCTGACGGCGCGACCTTCTCATCGCGCGAAACATCGCACGACGAACGCAGGGTCGA
>JAGWTW010000186.1 GCA_028868735.1 Hyphomicrobiales bacterium
AGATGTCCGGCGGACAGCGCAAGCGCGTGGCGCTCGCGCAAATGCTGATCCGCGATCCGCAAATCCTGCTCATGGACGAGCCCTTCGGACCTCTCGACGCGCAGACGCGCGCGCTGATGGGCGATCTGCTGCTGTCCTTGTGGTCCGCCGATCGCAAGGCGGTGCTGTTCGTGACGCACGATCTGGAGGAAGCGATTTCGCTTGCCGACCGCGTGGTCGTGATGTCGGCGGGTCCGCGTTCGCACATTGTCGCCGACCGCCGCATCGATCTGCCGCGGCCGCGCGAGGCGAACGAGATCAGGCTCGATCCAAAATTCCACGCGATCCAGCGTGCGATCTGGGAGGATCTGCGCGCAGAGGTGATGAAGGCGTACGAAGCGCAGAGCGGGGGCGCCGCGTCGTGACCCGCGCGTCTCTCCTCGGCTGGCAGATCCTCGTCGCGGTTGCGCTGCTGGCGATCTGGCACGTCGGCTCGACCGTGCCGATCCTCGGCGTCTACGTGCTGCCGAAATTTTTCTTCTCGACGCCGGGCGACGTCATTGCGCGCGTGTGGAAGCTGTTTGCGACGGGCGTCGTGTGGCGCCATCTGTGGGTCACGCTGAGCGAAACGGCGCTCGCCTTCGTCATCGGCTCGATTTCCGGCGCGGCGATCGGCTTCTGGTTCGCACGTCAGCCGCGCGTGGCCGCCGTGTTCGATCCGTTCCTGAAGGCGGCGAATTCGCTGCCGCGCGTGGTGCTCGCGCCGATCTTCATGCTGTGGTTCGGCCTCGGCGTATGGTCGAAAGTGGCGCTCGGCGTGACGCTGGTCTTCTTCATCGTCTTCTTCAACGTGTATCAGGGGCTGAAGGAAGTCTCGCCGGTCGTGCTCGCCAATGCGCGCATGCTCGGCATGAACGAGCGGCAATTGATGCGCCACGTCTACTGGCCGTCGGCGCTGACCTGGATTTTCTCGTCGCTGCACACGTCGGTCGGATTTGCGCTCGTCGGCGCGGTTGTGGGCGAGTATCTGGGTTCGGCGGCGGGCCTCGGCTATCTCATTCACGAGGCGGAAGGGCTGTTCGACGTGACCGGCGTCTTCGCCGGCATGATCGTGCTGGCCTTCTTCGTGATCCTGATCGACCTCGCGGTGACGGCGGTGGAGAACCGTTTGCTGGTCTGGCGGCCGCAAGCGGCGCAAAATTGAAAAAAGGGAGACGCTTCATGCGTGGATTGAAACTGACGACGATTATGGCGGCGCTCGCCGTCTCGGCCACGGCGGCCTTTGCGCAGGTCGCCAACATCGAGAAGCCGAAGCTCACGATCGGCGTCGGCGGCAAGTCGCTGCTCTACTATCTGCCGCTGACGATCGCCGAGAAGAAGGGGTATTTCAAGGAGCAGGGGCTCGATGTCGACATCATCGACTTTCCGGGCGGCGCGAAGAGCCTGCAGGCGCTGATCGGCGGCTCGGTCGACGTCGTCGCCGGCGCCTACGAGCACACGATCGACATGCAGGCGAAGGATCAGGACATCAGGGCCACGATCGAACTCGGACGTTTTCCGGGCATCGTGATCGCCGTGAGGAAGGGCGTGAAATATGACAGCCCCGCCGACCTCAAGGGCCTCAAGATCGGCGTGACGGCGCCGGGCTCATCGACCAACATTCTCGCGAAATATTTTCTCGTGAAGAGCGGTCTCTCGCCGGACGACGCGTCCTACATCGGCGTCGGCGGCGCGGCCTCCGCGGTGGCGGCGGTTCGCAACGGCCAGGTCGATGCGATCTCGCATCTCGAGCCCGTGATCACGATGCTGCAACGCTCCGGCGACATCAAGATCGTCGTCGATACGCGCACGGAGGGAGGCACGCGCGCGCTGGTCGGCGGCGAACTGCCGGCTGCGGTGATCTACGCCAAGAAAAGCTTCATCGACGCCGACCCCAATACGATGCAGGCGGTGGTCAACGCCGAATACAAGGCGCTGCAATGGCTCAAGACCGCCAAGCCCGAGGACATAGCCGCGACCGTGCCCCCGGAATATCTGCTCGGCGACAAGGATCTCTACATCGCCGCCGCCGGCGCGTCGCAGCCCGCCTATTCGCAGACGGGCCTGATCGATCCGGCCGGGATGAAGACGTCGCTCGACATGCTCAGCCGGTTCGATCCGCAGTTGAAGGGCGCCACGATCGATCTGACGAAAACATTCGACGACCGCTTCGCGAAAAAGGCGGCGGAGACCGTCAAGTAAGCGTCGGTCACGGTCCCGGACGCACGCTGCGCGATCCGGGACCTCCCGACCGCCGGCTGCCGGCGCTACGGGATGTCCAGGCCGCCCATCGCTTGCGCGGCGCGCGTCGGCAATGACACACTGCCGCGATGAACATCCTTTCCATTCAGTCGCATGTCGCCTTCGGCCATGTCGGCAATTCAGCCGCCGTCTTTCCGTTGCAGCGGCTCGGTCATGAAGTCTGGCCCGTCCACACCGTTCAATTTTCGAACCACACCGGCTACGGCGCATGGAAGGGAAGGGCGTTCGAGGCCGCGCTGATCGACGACTGCGTCGAGGGCGTTTTCGAACGCGGCGTGCTCGGTCAATGCGACGGCGTGCTGTCCGGCTATGTGGGCGCGCCGGAGACGGGCGCTGCGATCATCCGCGCCGTCAAACGCGTGAAATCGGCCAATCCGCAGGCGCTCTATTGTTGCGATCCGGTGATCGGCGACGTCGGGCGCGGCGTGTTCGTGCGGCCGGGCGTGCCGGAGTTCTTCGTGCAGACGGCGCTCGGCGTCGCCGATATCGTCACGCCCAATCAGTTCGAACTCGAATGGCTGACCGGCGCGCCGGTCGTCTCGTTGCAGGGGCTTCGGACGGCCGTCGCGGCGCTGCGCGCGCGCGGGCCGAAAGTCGTGCTCGTGACGTCGGCGCAGCTCGCCGACACGCCCTTCGAGGCGCTCGACATGTTTGTTTCCGCGGACGACGGATTATACCGGTTGCGCACGCCGCGGCTCGACATGTCGGTCAACGGCGGCGGCGATGCGATCGCCGCGCTGTTCTTTGCGCATTATCTGACGACCCGCTCCGCGCGCGAAGCGCTCGAAAACGCCGCCGCCTCGATCTTCGGGCTGCTCGCGCGCACGCTGGAGGCGAATTCGCGCGAAATTCTGCTCGTCGACGCGCAGGAAGAAATCGTTGCGCCGACGAACTGGTTTCCGGCGGAAAAAGTGTGAGTCGCGCGCCGTCAGGCGCGCGCGGTGGGGCGGCTCGTCACCAGATTGTACCAGCGCACGAGATGGGTGAGGTCGTCGGGAATTTTCGAACCCGTCGCGCGCCCCATCACGAACGCGCATTGCGCGGTGATGTCGGCGACTGTGTAGGTTTCGCCCGCGACATAAGTGCGATGCTCGAGTTCGCGATTGAGCCAGGCCATGCGTTCGAGCAATTGCGCCTGCCGCACGCGGCCGTATTCGGGCACCTGCGGGCGCCGGCCCTGCCAGAACGGATTGAGGTGAACGAACACGTCCTGGATCGGCAGCTGGATCTCGAGCTCCATGCGGCGGTTCCACATTTCGATGCGCGCGCGCTCCAACGTGTTCGTGCCGAACAGCGGCGGTTCCGGATGCAATTCCTCGAAATAGCGGCAGATGGCGATCGATTCGGCGAGATAGGCACCGTCGTCGAATTCGAGCACAGGCATCGTGCCCATCGGATTCATGGCGAGATATTTTTCGCCCTTGTTCTCGCCCTTGATCATGTCGACGTCCACGGCGGGAATCGACACGCCTTTTTCGGCGAGGAATATGCGAACGCGGCGCGGATTGAGGCCGGACTTGAGATCGTAGAGTTTCATTGTCGCTCCCGGGGTTGGCCGGAGAATGCGACAGACGGGGCGGCAAATCCAGCGTCGCTTCGGCGGCAGGCCGTCCCGAGGTCTTTCGGCGTCACATGCCGGCGCACATTCCGGTCGGCTTCGCTCCGCATTTGCGCACGGCGGCGCCTCCGGCGCATAATGTCCGACCCGTTGCGGGAGGCGAAATGCGCGAGCCCAAGGCCTTTTTCTTCGACATATTCGGCACGATCGTCGATTGGCGGGAGGGCGTCGCGCGCGAGGCGCGGGCGGTTCTGCATCCGCTCGGCCACGACATGGTGTGGACGGCTTTCGCCGACGCCTGGCGGGGCCAGTACCAGGCCGGCATGGAGGAGATACGTTCCGGCCGGCAGCCTTTCTCCAAGCTCGACGTCGTGCACGCACGAAATCTGGAGCGCATACTCGGGGATTTCGGCCTTTCGGACATTTCGGACGAAACCAAACGGCAGCTCGTGCTCGCCTGGCATCGGCTCGACGCGTGGCCGGACGTTGCGCGCGGCCTTTCGATCCTGCGCAAGCACGGCCTGCTCGCGCCGGTATCGAACGGGAATTTTTCGCTTATGGCGGCGCTGGCGCGTCGCAACAATTTTCACTGGGACGCAATTCTCGGCGCCGAATATGCGCGCGATTACAAACCGAAGGCGGGCGTCTATCTGTCCGCCTGCGAGGCATTCGACCTGACGCCCGGCGAATGCATGATGGTCGCTGCGCATTCCGACGATCTGAAAGCTGCCGCCGAATGCGGGCTGATGACAGGATTTGTCGCGCGGCCGAACGAAAAAGGCCCCGGCAAGGGCGAAAGCGAGCCGCGCATCCCGGTCGACGCAGCGGGCGACGATCTCTTCGAACTCGCGACAAAGCTTTTCAGGTGACGGCATGTCGAAATTGTCGCGCGCCAGCGCCGTCGTATTCCTGGCTTGCCTCGCAGGGAGCGCACGTGCGCAGACTGCGGATTGCGCAAAGGCGCAAACGCAACTCGATCTGAACGCTTGCGCGGCCGCGGATATGAAAGCGGCGGACGCAGCGCTGAACGCCGCCTACAA
>JAGWTW010000075.1 GCA_028868735.1 Hyphomicrobiales bacterium
TTCTCGTCGGCGTCTATACGTTCTGGTCCGGCTGGTCCCAGCTCGCGCAGCACGCGGCCTGACCGAACGCCTCCATCATCGCCGCTCCGGTCATGTCGACTGTTCCGGATAGAGACCGCGCAGACCGTCTGCGCTCGCCGCGCACAGGCCGCGCTCGGTGATGAGCGCGGTCACGTATTTCGCGGGCGTCACGTCGAAGGCGTAATTTTCGGCCTTCGATCCGGTGGGCGTCACCTGCACGGTCGCGATCGCGCCGTCTGCGCCGAGCCCGCTGATGTGCGTCACTTCGCGCGCGGCGCGCTGCTCGATCGGGATTTCCCTCACGCCGTCGCGCATCGTCCAGTCGATGGTCGAGCCGGGCATTGCTGCGTAGAACGGCACGCCGTTGTCGTGCGCCGCGAGCGCCTTCAGATAGGTGCCGATCTTGTTGCAGACGTCGCCCGTCGCGGTCACGCGATCGGATCCGACGAGCGCCATGTCGACGCGCCCGTGCTGCATGAGATGGCCGCCCGCATTGTCCGCTATGACGGTGTGGGGAATGTTCTCGCCGAGCAGTTCGAAGGCCGTGAGGCTCGCGCCCTGATTGCGCGGCCGCGTCTCGTCGACCCAGACGTGCAGGGCGACGCCCGCGCGCGCGGCCTTGTAGATCGGCGCGAGCGCGGTGCCCCAGTCGATGGTTGCGAGCCATCCAGCGTTGCAATGGGTGAGAATGTCGACGGGTCGATGCGGGTTTTTCGCGGCGATTTCCGCAATGATCCTCGCGCCGTGTGCGCCGATCGCCTCGCAGAAGCGGACGTCTTCTTCGGCGATCTCGCCCGCCTCGGCCCAGCATGCGGCGCGTCGGGCGGCTTGCGGCGTCCCGAGCGCCAACGTGCGCTGGCGGTCGAGCGCCCATCGCAAATTCGACGCCGTCGGACGCGTCGCCAGCAATTTCGCGTGCGCTTCCGCGACGCCAGCGTCGCTCGCATCCTCGCCCATCGCGAGCGCGAAACCGTAAGCGCCGACAACGCCGATGAGCGGAGCGCCGCGCACGATCATATCGGCGATGGCGCGCGCAGCGTCGGCCGAAGTCGCCAAGGCCCGCGTCTCGAAGCGATGGGGCAGGCGCGTCTGGTCGATCACGTGTACGCGCGCGTCGTCGGCGTCGGGCCAAAGCGTGCGGTAGTGACGTCCTTCAATTTTCATCTGTCCAGTGCGCCGTGTCTGCGTGATCCGTATGGGCGAGGTCGAACGTGTTTGCTGCGATCATATCAAGCGCCGGCCGCGTCCGCGCAGGCGGCGAGAATCGCCAGCACGTCGGAGGCTTTCGGATCGATGTCGAACCCGCGGGAAAGATCGTTCGCGCGTCCCGCGCGCGTCCAGCTGGCGGGATAGGCGCGGCGGCCCAGCGCCCAGACGAACCCGCTGAAAAATCGGCCGGAATTTTCCGGCTCCACGATTTCGATCGTCACGAGCGTGTCGTTCCGCGTGTTCGTCTCCGTCGGGAAGTCGAGCCGAAAAGCCGGCCCGCAGGGGTCGGGCGGCGCGACTTCGACAGGGGCGATTCGGATCTTCACTCGTCATGTCCCCCGACGCCGGCGGGCGCGGTTGAGAAGCCTGACTAACCATAATTTTTTCGCAGCAAAGAACAATGCGCACAACGGCGTCGGAGCGACCGCAGGACATCGATCTCAAGGGCTCGCGACACGCGGCGCGTAGTCGCGCCTGCGCATGTGAGGAGGATTCGCGCGAAATCTCGTAAAATTGCCTTCCGCGCCGCAGGCAGGGCGTAACCAATCCTGTCGGATCGCCGACATCCGGCGCGCCTGAACCGCCGCGCCGCAGGACGATTCAGCTCGCGTTCATATTTTCGGCGCCTTCTTGCTATCGCTGTCGCGCCCGATTCAGGGCTGCATTTACCGCGCGCATACGCCCAAAGACGACATATGATTATCAACGCATCCTACGATTCAACGCTCTCGTCTGCGCCGTCAGGCTTCCAGACCGCGGTTGCGGCGGCAATTGCCTTTTTCCAACAGACGTTTGCGACCAATATCACCGTCAACATCACGTTCAGCTGGGGCAGCGCCGGCGGCGGAATCGCGTCTTCGTCGACCTATGGAACCAACGTCGCCTATTCGTCGGTCGTCACGCAGCTCGCCTCGAAAGCCGCCGGCGTCGGCGATCTGGCGTCGGAGGTTCTTCCGGCGGCAAATCCGTTCGCATCCCTGAACGGTGGAAGGATTTGGGGGTCGACCGCCGATCTCAAGGCGCTGGGCCTGCTGAGCTACACCGGCACCGACGGCGTCTGCACCTTGGGTTCGAGCTACGCCTGGAATTTCAATCCGTCGATCGCTTCGGTCAGCGGGGAGTTCAACGCCGTGTCGGCGCTCGAGCACGAGATTTCCGAGGTGCTCGGGCGCCAATGCGGATCGGACGGCAGTCTCAATCCGACGCCGCTTGCGCTTTTCCGCTATGCGAGCAGCGGCGTGATCGATACGTCGTCGAGCTATTCCGGCGCTTATTTCTCGCTCGACGGCGGCAAGACGAACCTCGCGCAGATGGGCGAACAGGGCGCCGATCTGGCGGACTGGGGGGCGTCGGTCTCCGGCGATTCTTTCGGCTATGCGAGTACGGGCCTGGTCGACCCGGTAACGTCTGCCGATATCAAGGCGCTGCAGGCGATCGGATATACGTTGTTCAACCCGACGGTTTCCGGTCAGGTCGCGAACCTGGGCATGGTCGACAAGCAGACGATCAAGCCCTTTGTGGCGTTCGCGGTCACCAATCCGAACAACGCCTCGTCGCTTTCGGTGAAACTTACTCTGAGCAACGCCAGCTACGGGGCGTTGTCGAACCTGTCAGGCGGCGCCTACAACGCGGCGACCGGCACGTACACCGTCAGCGGCTCGGCCTCGGTCGTCGCGGCGGCGGTCGCAGCTCTGGTCTACACGCCGACGATCGCGCCGGGCGTGACGCAAACGACGAGCTTCTCGATCACCGTCGACGATCACGTTTCGCCGCCGATCTCGCAATCCGCGGGCTCCGTGGTGACGACCTCGACGCTCGGCGGCGGCCAGACCGTGACGATGTCCGCCGCGAACGGCAACGCCGCGAGCCTCTACAATACGGGGACGGCCCCGGATAATGTGTCGGGGGCGAACGGCGTTGTTTATCTGACGAGCGCCCAGGCGATCGTGAACGGCGCCGGCAACACGATCTACTTTTCGGGCGGCGCCGGGAACGCGGTGGGAGTCACGGGCGCCGCATCGTCGTCAGACGCGATCTATGGGTCGAACGGGTCCGTGATCGTCCAGGGCGGATGCAGCGCCGTCCTCGTCGGCGACAACGACATTCTGACGGCCGGCGCGAATGCAGTCGTCTCCGTCACGGGCGCGGGCGATACTGTGACGTTTCGCGGGACGCTTACGATCGGCGGCAACGGCGCGACGGGCGTGAGCAATATCGTAGGAGCGGACGGCGCTACGGTGAACCTCACGTCGAATTCCCGCATGGACTTTTCCGGCTCCAACACCGCGATCGCTTCGGCGGGCGGCTCGTCCTATGGAATCGTCGGCTCGAACGATGCGCTCACGGCGGGGGCGGGCGACTCGATCTGGCTTAGCGGCAATGGCGCGACCGGCGCGAGCAATATCGTCTCGGCCTCCAGCGCGCACCTTCATCTTCTGTCGAATGCGCGCATGGACCTGTCCGGCTCGAACGATACGATCACATCGTCCGGCGGTTCGTCCTACGGCATCGTCGGCTCGAACGATACGATCACGGGCGGCATTGGCGATTCGATCTGGCTCGGCGGCAACGGCGCGACCGGCGCGAGCAATCACATCAACGCCTCCGGCGTGAATCTATATCTGCTGGCGACGGCGCGTATGGATTTGACGGGCTCGAACGACACGATCACGTCGTCCGGCGGTTCGTCCTACGGGATCGTCGGCGCGAACGAGACGATCACAGCGGGAGCGGGCGATTCGATCTGGCTCGCGAACAACGGGGCGACTTCTTCGACCAACGCCGTTTCCGCCTCCAGCGCGCACGTTTATCTCCTGTCGAATTCGAGGATGGACCTGGCCGGGTCGAACGACGTCATCGTCTCTTCGGGCGGTTCGGCTTACGGTGTCTCCGGATCGAACGATTCGATCACGGCCGGCGTGGGCGACGCCATCTGGCTCAGCGGGACTGCGACCAACATCCTGGTGACCGGCGCCGTCGGCGCGCTCGCGATCAACCAATTCGCGGCCGACGTAAACGGCGTCGTCGATCTCCTCAACAACGTCGGCGGCTACGCCTCTGCAAGCGCCGCCGCGGCGGCGCTCGTAAACGACGGGCACGGCGGCGCGTTGCTGTCGCTCGGCGCCAGCGGGTCGATCGACTTCGCAGGCGTGGCGCCGGCCAGTCTCGGCGCTGCGAATTTCAAAATCGGGTGAGGGCCGTCCGGCGACCGGCGGGACGTATGGTGCCGGGTGAGGGGATCGAACCCCCGACCTTCGGTTTACAAAACCGCTGCACTACCGCTGTGCTAACCCGGCGCGGCCCCTCTGATTGCCGATCCGGCCGGTGAAATCAAGGCGGCCTATTCGGCCGCCGCCGGCGTCCCGTCGTCGAGGGTGATGTCGCGGTCCTTGGTCTCGGGAATGAAGACCATGCCGATGATGAAGGTCATCACCGCCACGACGATCGGATACCAGAGCCCGTAATAGATATCGCCGGTCTGGGCCACCATGGCGAAGGATATGGCGGGCAGCAGGCCGCCGAACCAGCCGTTGCCGAGATGATACGGCAGCGACACCGATGTGTAGCGGATGCGGGTCGGAAACAGTTCGACGAGGGCGGCCGCGAGCGGCCCGTAGACCATGGTCACGAACAGCATCAGCACGAACAGCAGCGCCACGATGCCGCCGGTCTGCACCCGGAATATGTCGAAGACGCCGCGCATCCGCACGATGCCGGGATCGTCGGCCCTGGGGTAGCCGGCGGCCTGAAGCGCGGCGAGAACGGCGTCGCCCGTCGCAGCCGGGCGCGCCGCATCGAAGGTGAAATCGCGGCCGTTGATGCGAACGATCGCGGCCTTCGCAGCGGACGAATCCTGGCTCGTATATCGCACGCCGGAGCGGGCGAGCAGATCGCGCGCCATGTCGCACGACGTCTTGAACACCCGCGTGCCCAATGGATTGAAAAGCGAGCCGCACTCCTCGGGATTGGCGACGACGCTCACCTTGACCGTCTCGACGGCGCGGTCGAGGGCCGGATTTGCAAATGCGGAAATCTGCTTGAAGACCGGCAGGAAGGCGAGGGCGGCGATGAGGCAGCCTGCGAGGATCACCGGTTTGCGGCCGATCCGGTCGGACAGCCAGCCGAAGAACACGAAGAAAATCGCGCCGAGCAGCAGCGCCCAGGCGACGAGCAGGCTCGATGTATATCCGTCGACGCCGAGGATCGTCTGCAGGAAGAACAGCGCATAGAACTGGCTCGCATACCAGACCACCGCCTGCCCGGCGACGAGGCCGAACAGCGCGAGCAATGCGATCCTGAAATTGCTCCAGCGGCCGAAGGCCTCGGTGACCGGCGCCTTCGAACCGGCGCCGCGCGCCTTCATGCGCTGAAACGCCGGCGATTCGTTGAGCCTGATGCGGATCCACAGCGAGATCGTCAGCAGGACGAACGATCCGAGAAACGGAAAACGCCAGCCGTACTCGGCGAAATCCTTCTCGCCCAGAAGCGATCGGAAGAACAGAATCACGACGAGCGACAACAGCAGGCCGAGGGTCGCCGTCGTCTGCAGCCACGACGTGTAGAAGCCGCGCCGGCCGTTGGGCGCATGTTCGGCGACATAGGTCGCCGCGCCGCCGTATTCGCCGCCCATCGCCAGACCTTGCAACAGACGCAGCACGACGAGCAGAACCGGCGCGGTCATGCCGATCGTGCGCGAGCCCGGCAGCAGCCCGACAAGAAACGTCGAAAGGCCCATGAACAGGATGGCCAGCAGAAAGGTGTACTTGCGGCCTACGAGATCGCCGATTCGTCCGAAGACGAGCGCGCCGGCGGGCCGGACGACAAAACCGGCGGCGAAGGCGAGCAATGCGAAGATTTCACGTGTCGAGCGCGGAAACACATCGAAGAACTGGTCGGCGATGATGCCCGTGAGCGCGCCATAGAGATAGAAGTCGTACCATTCGAAAACGGTGCCGAGCGAAGAGGCGAAAATCACCTGCTTCTCGCCCGCCGTCATGGCGCGCGTCCTGCTCCCCGCGCTGTTCGCCAAGGCCGCAACTCCCTCCATTTTCTCCATCCCGTATTCTTTCACGGCGAAATCTATTGCATGCCGGGAGCCGGCACGACGCCGGGGACATATAACCTTCGTCTAATTTTCGCAGGTGCGAAGGGCGGCGGACCGGCGCGGCGTCCATGCCGGGTTGTTCGGAAATCCTTGCGTTTCAGCAGAATCGCCGCATTCCGACGCATCTCCGGGCGAGACCAGCGTCAACTGCGCGGGGCAATGACCAAAGTTGCATGGAGAGACCGGTTCGCATTCTATAATTTCGAAAAACCGTATCGAAACGGTCTCTTGGAGGGAGGCGGCCTATGGCCAGTTGGCAAGATATAGAACGAAATCCGAAGTTCATCGAGCTTGTGCAGGCGCGCAAGACCCTGGGGTGGACGCTCAGCATCCTCACACTGGCCATCTATCTGGCCTACATCCTCATCATCGCCTTCGATCCCTCGATCTTCGGCGCGCGCATGGGCGACAGCGTCATGACCGTCGGCCTGCCGGTCGGCCTGTTCGTCATCGTCATCACCTTCCTGATCGTCGGCTATTACGTGCAGAAGGCTAACGCCACGTACGACGAACTGACCCGCCAGATCGTCGAGGAGAGCAAGTGATGTCGCGCTTGAAGGGAATTCTCGCTACCGCGACGCTCGCCGCGCTTTCGACGCCGGCTTTCGCAGACGCGCTCACCGGGCAGACGCAAAAGCAGGAAGTCAACATTCCGGCTATCGCCATGTTCGTCGCGTTCGTGCTGCTGACGCTCGGCATCACCTACTGGGCCGCGAAGCAGACGAAGTCGGCCGCGCAGTTCTACGCGGCGGGCGGCGGCATCACCGGCTTCCAGAACGGCCTTGCGATCGCCGGCGACTACATGTCGGCGGCCTCGTTCCTCGGCATTTCGGGCCTCGTCTATCTTTCGGGCTATGACGGTCTGATCTATTCGGTCGGCTTCCTCGTCGGCTGGCCGATCGTCACGTTCCTGATCGCCGAACCGCTGCGCAACCTCGGCAAGTACACCTTCGCCGACGTCGCCTCGTTCCGGTTCGAACAGACGCCGATCCGCGTGCTCGCGGCCTGCGGCACGCTCGTCACCGTCGCTTTCTATCTGATCGCGCAAATGGTCGGCGCTGGACAGCTCATCAAGCTGCTCTTCGGTCTCGACTACGCCTACGCGGTCGTGATCGTCGGCGTCCTGATGATCTTCTACGTCATGTTCGGCGGCATGGTCGCCACCACATGGGTGCAGATCATCAAGGCTTGCCTGCTGCTCGCGGGCGCGAGCTTCATGGCGCTGATGGTGATGGTCCACTTCGGCCTCAGCCTGACCGGCCTGTTCAATGCGGCGATCGCTGCGCATCCGAAGCACCAGGCGATAATGGCGCCGGGCGGATTCGTGTCCAATCCGGTGTCGGCCGTGTCCCTAGGGCTCGCGCTGATGTTCGGAACGGCCGGTCTGCCGCACATCCTGATGCGCTTCTTCACGGTCGCGGACGCGAAGGCCGCCCGCAAGTCGGTGCTCTACGCCACCGGCTTCATCGGCTACTTCTACATCCTGACCTTCATCATCGGTTTCGGCGCCATCGCACTCGTCGCGACGAACCCGTCCTATCTCACCGACGCCTCGAAGGGGCTGCTGGCGATCAAGGGCGGATCGAACATGGCGGCGATTCATCTCGCCGACGCGGTTGGCGGCAACCTGTTCCTGGGCTTCATTTCGGCGGTGGCCTTCGCCACGATCCTCGCGGTCGTGTCGGGCCTCACCCTGTCCGGCGCCTCGGCGGTCAGCCACGATCTCTACGCCACCGTCTTCAAGGGCGGCCGGGCGAACGAGCAGGACGAGGTGCGCGTGTCGAAGATCACGACTGTGGTTCTCGGCGTCATCGCGATCTTCCTCGGCATCCTGTTCGAGAAGATCAACGTCGCCTTCATGGTCGGCCTCGCCTTCGCGATCGCCGCGTCCTGCAACTTCCCCGTCCTGCTGATGTCGCTGATGTGGAAGAACATGACGACCAAGGGCGCCGTCGTCGGCGGTTTCGTCGGCCTCATCTCGGCGCTCATCGGCGTCGTGCTGTCGCCGGGCGTGTGGGTCGACGTGCTCGGCAATGCGAAGGGTTCCGCGCCGTTCCCTTACGCGAACCCGGCGCTGTTCTCGATGACCCTCGCGTTCGTCTGCATCTGGATCTTCTCGAAGATGGACACGAGCGCGCGCGCCAAGCTCGACAAGGACGGCTGGGACGCCCAGTACGTCCGCTCGCAGACGGGCATCGGCGCGAGCGGGGCTTCCTCGCACTGAGGGCGCGCCGGGCGGCGACGCCCGGCCGCATTCAAACCGGCGCCGTATGGCGCTATGAATACGGGCCGCGTTGCGGCCCGTATTTCGTTGAAAGCCTGGTTCGCCGATGCCCAAATCGTTCGATGCGAACAATCCGCCCTTCGATCGTCTGACGCCGCGCGAGGTCGAGGGCCTGCGCGAGGCGGTCGACATCGGATATTATCGGCCGGGCGAAGAAATCGTCGGCGCGGAGCAGGACTGCGAATTCCTCTTCGTCGTGATCAAGGGCACTGTCGAGGAGCGCGACGGCGAGGAACTGATCGCGCTCCTCGGGCCGAAGGATTCCTTCGACAGCCGCGCGATCGTGCAGGGGCGCAGCGCGCATGCTTTTCGCGCGCGCGACGAAACGCTCGCCTACATGGTTCCGAAGGAGCTGACGCTCCGCCTGATCCGCGACAACCCGCGATTCGGATCGTTTTTCTATCTCGACATCTCGCGCAAGCTGGAAGCGGCGGCGCGCGACGAGGACGAGCGCAATACGGGTTCCTTGATGCGCACGCGCGTGCGCGACCTGTTTCTTCATCCCGCCGCGTTCATCGACGCCGCCGACACGATAGAGACGGCCGGACGGCGGATGCGCGACGTCAATTCCAATACATTGCTCGTGCGCGACGGCGCACGCGTCGGCATTGTGACGGGCATGAACCTGTCGAAAGCCGTCGTTCTCCACAAGATGCCGATCACCGCGGCGATCGGCCCGGTCGCGCATTTCGACGTGGTCGGCATCGAGGAGGAGGATTTCGTCTTCCAGGCGCTGCTGGAGATGACGAAAAGCAACAAGCGGCGCGTCGCGGTCAGGCGCGGCGAGCAGATCGTCGGCATTCTCGAGGATATCGACCTTCTCGGCTTTCTCGCCGGCAACACGCAGGTGATCGCCGGGCGCATCGATCGCGCGCGATCCAAGGCCGACCTCGTCGTCGCCGCGCGCGAAATTTCCGACCAAGTGCGCGTCTTGCGTCGTCAGGACGTTCGCGCCGAGGTCATCGCGGAAATCGTATCGGACCTCAACCGGCGTCTGATTTCGAAGACTTTCGCGCTGTTGGCGCCGCCTGATCTTCGCAAGCGCTCGTGTCTGGTCGTGATGGGGTCGGAGGGAAGGTCGGAGCAGACGATCCGCACCGATCAGGACAACGGCCTCATTCTGGCCGGCCCGGTGGACGAGGCCATGCTCAACGGCTTCCGCGCCGACTTCACGGCGGCGCTCGAGGAATTCGGATTTCCGCCTTGCCCCGGCAACGTCATGGTGCGCAATCCCTTCTGGTCGAAGCCGCTCGACGATTTCGTCGCCGATTTTCATCGCTGGGCGGCGGCGCCGGACGAAAACGCGGCGATGAACGTCGCGATCTTCTACGACGCTGCAGCGGTGTCGGGCCGCGTCGATCTTTTACGCAAGGCGAAAGACGCGCTCATCGAATCCATGCGGTCGGAAAAGGTCTATCTCGCCCGGTTCGCCTACGCGGTAGAGGCTTTCGAGACGCCGATCGGCCTGTTCAACAACCTGATTGCGACGGAGGGCGCGCTCGACCTCAAGAAGGGCGGCATCTTTCCGATCGTGCACGGCGTGCGCGCGCTGGCGCTGGAGCACGGGCTCACCGAGACCTCGACGGACGACCGCATCAGAAAGCTCGGCGAGGCGAATGTGCTGCGCGCGGAATTTTCGCGCGATCTGATCGAATCGTTTCATTTTCTGAACGGGCTCAGGCTCGACAGCCAGCTCGCCGAAAGGGCGGGGCAGGGCGCGCTCGTCAAGCCCGCCGCGCTGACGAGCGCAGAGCGCGACTTGTTGAGGGACGCATTCAAGATCGTCAAGCACTTCAAAGAGTTTCTGCGCCGCCACTACAATTTCGGCATGTTCGGATGATCCCGCGCCGCATCAAGCGCCTGTTCCATCAGATGTCGCTCGGCGACCAGTCCTATCGTTTCCTGTTCGAGCCGGGCCCCGCCGACGAAGTGGTCGTCTTCGATTGCGAAACGACCGGGCTGAGCGTCGCGCAGGACGACATCATCGCGATTGCGGCCGTGAAGGTCCGCGGCAACCGCATCCTCGCCTCCGAAAGATTCGAGGCGGTCGCGCGGCCGGATGCGAAGATGAATCCGGAAGCGATCAAGGTGCATCGTCTGCTCGAACGCGATGTGGAGGCCGGCCGGCGGTTCATGCAGATCATTCCCGACTTCCTGCATTTCGTCGGCGGGCGGCCGCTTGTCGGCTATTACCTCGAGTTCGACGTCGCGATGGTGGACAAATATGTGAAGCCCTTGCTCGGCATCGAATTGCCGAACGAGCGAATCGAAATCTCGGCGCTCTATTACGACCGGAAATACGGCAACGCGCCGGCCGGCACGCATGTCGATCTGTCGTTTGCGCATATCCTGAGGGATCTCGGCTTGCCCGCGCTCGAACAGCACGATGCGCTGAACGACGCCATCATGACGGCGGAAATGTATGTCGCGTTGCGCGATCTGAAGGCGCGGGGCGTTCGGATTTCGCGGGAGCGGGATTGATCGGCGCGACGAAGCGGCCGACTATCGGCGCGCGGCGAGCCATTCATGGCGCCTCGCCCGAGGAGCAATATGAAGGACAGGGCGGCAGCTGCCGTGCACGCGACAGGCGACTGGAGCCCGGCGCTCTATCTCAAATACGAAGGCGAGCGCACACGCGCTGCGCGCGACCTGCTTGCGCAGGTTCCGCTGTCGGACGCCGCCTTCGTCTGCGACCTCGGTTGCGGTCCCGGCAACAGCACGGAACTTCTGCGCCGTCGTTTTCCGCGCGCCGAGATCCTAGGGCTCGACACGTCCGAAGCGATGCTCGAGCACGCGCGGGCGCGCGTGCCGGATGCCGCGTTCGTTCGCGAGGATATCGAAAGCTTCGCGCCGGCGCGCCCGCCCGACGTCATTTTCGCCAACGCCTCGCTCCACTTTCTGCCCGATCACCAGCTTTTGCTGCCCCGGCTCGTCGCGCAACTCCCCGTCGGCGGCTGTCTCGCCCTGCAGATGCCGAACGCGACGCAGGAGGTATCGCATGCCTTGATGCGGATGATCGCGGCCGACGGCCCGTGGCGCGATCGTTTGATGCCAGTGGCGAAGTCGCGCGCCGTCATCGCCGATATCAATGATTATTACGACTGGCTGCGGCCCATTTCCGCCGACTTGCAGGTGTGGCGCACGACCTACGTGCATCCGCTCGAAGGCCCGCAAGGCGTCGTCGACTGGTTCGCGGGATCCGCGCTTCGCCCGTTCCTGCGTCTGCTCGATCCGGCCGAGCGCGACATGTTTCTCGATCAATATCGCCGCGAGATCGCGAGCGAATACGAGACGCGCGTCGACGGCAGAATTCTGCTGCCCTATCCGCGCGTCTTCATCGTCGCGGTCAAATAGGCGCCGAGGCTACGATGCGGCGCGCAGTTTCGCGCGCGCGACGCTCAGCGCGACCGCGCAGGCGTTCGACACGTTGAGGCTCTTGACGGCGCCGGGCATGTCGAGCCGCGCCATCACGTCGCAATTTTCGCGGGTCAGCCGCCGCAAGCCTGCGCCTTCGGCGCCCAGCACGAGCGCGAGCGGCTTCTGAAGGGCCGTATCCTCCAACGATGCGGCTCCGTCCGAATCGAGGCCGACGCGCTGGTAGCCCATCTCCCCCAGCTCCTCCATCGCGCGCGCGAGATTGACGACCTGCACGATCGGCACGTGTTCGAGCCCGCCGGAGGCCGCCTTGGCGAGCACGCCGGAAAAATCCGGCGCGTGGCGGTCGGTCAGCACGAGCGCGTCTACCGCAAAGGCGGCCGCCGTCCGGAGGATGGCGCCGACGTTGTGCGGATCGGTGATCTGGTCGAGGACGAGAACGATCCCGCTGTCCTCGACGATGTCGCCGAGGTCGAGCGCGGCCGGCGCGCGCGCCTCGAGCATCACGCCCTGATGGACCGCCTCACGGCCGAGGCGACGGTCGAGGTCTTCTGCGGCGACGACATGCAGCGGCACGCCGGCGGCGGCCGCCTCGGCGCCGATCTTTTCGGCGGCCTGCGCCGTCGCGTGCAGGTCGAGCAGCTTGCGCTTCCGCGCGCGCAGGGCTTCGCGGACGGCGTGGAGGCCGTAGAGGACCACGAGATCGCGATCCGGCTTGCGGAACGTCGCGCCCTGGCCCTGGGGCGCGCGGGGCGCGGGCCTGCGGCCCGATGGCTCCGGGTGGCGTCCCTGCCGGCCGCCGTCGCCTCGTCTGTCCCGCCGCATGCGCGCCTCCCGTTCGCGCGATCCTGTCTCACGCGCGCCGCCGTTCGGCAATACGAGCGCCGGGCCGCCGCCCGTTCGCGCTGCGGGTTGACAGGGCGCAGCCCCGCCAGCATAAGGCGCGCGACGGATCGGCCTTGCGCCGGACCCGGGCGCGACCTGCGTCCCGTGGGGGAATGTCCCGAGCGGCAAAGGGGGCGGACTGTAAATCCGCTGGCTAAGCCTTCGTAGGTTCGAGTCCTACTTCCCCCACCAACCGTTTCTCCCGGCGATCGAGCATGACCGACGCGTTTCGGCGCATTCCGCGCCGCGAGGGCCTGTTTCCGTGCGGGATTTTGCCGGCCGACAGACGTGATAGGTTGATCGAGCGCTCGCGTTGCGGGAACGCTGACGCAATGACAGGACCGACCGGCGGCGGAAGATGAGCGCTGCAATTGCAGACATAGCCATGGGCGACGCGCGCGGCCTCACCGCGATCGTCTACGACGAAGGCGCGGTCGTTCCGGATCTCGCGCGCGGAATCGCGCGCGGATGGGCCGACGCCGGGCTCGCCGCGTGCGGGCTCGTGGAAACACAGATTCCGCGCGCGGACCGCAGGCGATGCGACATGCTCGTCACCGAACTCGCAAGCGGCGCCGAGATCAGGATATCGCACGACCGCGGCGCGCTGGCGCGCGGCTGCGTGCTCGACGCCGACGGGCTGTTGCGCGCGGCCGAACTCACGCGCGCGGCGCTGGCCGAGGGCGCGCAGCGCGCCATGTTCAACAAGTTCGGCAAATCCGAAGCCGAGGGCGGCGGGTTGCGCGAGGCGATCGCGGATGCGATCGCGCGCGGCGTGCCGACCATCGTCTTCGTGCCGCGCCGCAATCTGGAGGCGTGGCGCGCCTTCGCCGGAGACCTCGCCGTCGAGATCGAGGCGCGGGCGTTCGACGCGCCCCCGCAGGCCGCCGGCTAGCCGGACCGCTGTCCGCCCATTGGGTGGAATATTAACCTTCACAAGCGCCTAATTGCGCCTCGCGGTCGGGTATGCGTTGGAGGCGCGAAGTGGAAGGCATCGTCGGCTCATTGTCCGAGATTTCATGCGTCATTGCGGGCGTCTCGACGGAATATTACAGGCAGGCGACGTCGGAGGCCGTCGCGGGCAGGCTCGCCCGCGCGCACCAGAAGGCCTGGGACGCGGTCATGTCCGGCGGACCGGCCGCGCAGGCCTATGCCGACCTGCGGCGCCAGGCCGAACGATTGATCGACGGCGCGAATCTGCTCGAAGGTTGCGATCGCCACATCGTCTGGGCGCTGACGCCGGTGATCGCGGCCTCGCTCGCCTGCGATGCAGGCCACGCGCGGGTCGACCTGCGCGAGGTCGGCGCCGCCCTGTGGCGGATGCTGCAAGTCGCGCTGCGCGGCGCCGAAGGCCTTTCGCAGGATGCGCCGGAGGCCGAACGCCGGGCCGCCTGACCGGACGATATTGCAAATCGCGGCCGGCTTCGGCATATGTCGGCCTCGTCGCCGCACGCGGCGCGCGGGTGTAGCTCAATGGTAGAGCAGCAGCCTTCCAAGCTGAATACGAGGGTTCGATTCCCTCCACCCGCTCCAATCTCTCTGTGATCTATCACGCCGCTTTCGCGACCAGCGCCGCCGGCACCTCGATCTCCATGTCCAGCAGTTGCTGCGCCTTGCCCTTGGCGAGCGGATCGAGGCGCAGGCTCGCGAACTGGCCGCCGCCGAGCGCGTCGAGACAGTGGAAATTGAGCGCGTTCAGGCCCGGCAGTTCGTAGCGCAGCACGGCCGGATTGGCGCCGCCCTCGAATTCGTGCGCAAAGAACGCGAGCAGCCTGTCCTCCGTCAGCGCGGCGCGGATGTAGGGCAGGAATTTCGGATCGCGCGCGATCACGCCGACGTTGAAGGCGTCGCCCTTGTCGCCCGAGCGCGCCCAGGCGACGTCGATCAGCGGGCGCGCGACCATGTCGCCCGGGGCCGGCGCGTCGGCTGCGATCGCGGGGCGCACGAGGCGCGCCGGATCGAACGGCTCCGGCGAGGCGTCTTCCTGCGCGTCGATCCTGCGGTCGCCGATCGAAACGCCGGCTTTGACCTGCGCGCGGTCGATCAGGAAGGAGAAGACGCGCGCGACCGGGGAGATCGCCGGGCGGCCGCCGAACCAGCCGGTCGTGCCGACCGACATGGATGTCGTCGGCGCGTCGAATTCGCGCATGAAAACGTCCATCGCCTTGCGGTTGTCGTGCTCGACTCCCACGCGCGCGACGACCTCGCGGGGCGCGATGTCGCGCGCCTGCGCGCCGTAGCTCGCCTCGGCGCCGATAATCTCGATCCGCGTTGCGCGGAACGGCCCGAGATTGCGCGCGCGCAACATTTCGTCGACGCGCGTCAGCACGGCTTCGGCCTGTCGCTGCGCCTTTCGCGCGGCGTCGCGGCCGACGACCGGCATGGCCGCGATGCAGCGCCAGCCGTCGGTGTGCGTGACGGACACCTTGTATTTGCCGGAAGGCGCATAGCCCTTCACGCCCGTGACCTTCACGCGCTGTTCGCCGACGCCTTCGACCCGCGTCTGCGAAAAATCGCAGACGACGTCGGGCAGGGCGTAGGCCTGCGGATCGCCGATCTCGTAGAGTATCTGTTCGGCGACGACGGCGGGCGAGACGAGGCCGCCCGTCCCCTTCGGCTTGGTCACGACGAATTCGCCGTCGGCTGCGCATTCGAGGATCGGATAGCCGATGTGCGCCCAGTCCGGCACCTCCTCCCAATCGGTGAAAAGGCCGCCGGTCGCCTGCGCGCCGCATTCGATGACATGGCCGGCGAGCGAGCCCGCGGCCAGCTGGTCGACGTCGTCGGACGTCCATCCGAATTCGTGGATCAGCGGGCCGAGCGTCAGCGCGGAATCGACGACGCGGCCCGTAATGACGACGTCGGCGCCCTCCGCCAGCGCGCGCGCGATCGGAAAGCCGCCGAGGTAGGCGTTGGCGCTGAGCACGCTCTTCGCCTCGGGGAAGGGCGCGCCCGAAAACATTTCGGTCCGCGCGGAAAATTCCGGCACGCGCGCGATCAGGTCGTCGCCTTCGACGACCGCAATCCTGAACGACAGTCCCGCTTCCGCCGCCAGTTGCTCCATGCGGGCGCGACAGGCGCGCGGATTGACGCCGCCGGCGTTGGTGACGATCTTCACGCGGCCCGCCTTGATCTCTGCGAGATTGTCCTTCCACACCCAATCCGTGAAATCGCGCGCATAGCCTTCGTCCGGCTTTTTCACGCGTACGCGGCCGAGCACGGACATGGTCGCCTCGGCGAGATAGTCGAGGATGAGATAATCGAGATCGCCGCCGGCGATGAGCTGCGGCGCGGCGACGGAGCTGTCGCCGAGAAAGCCGCCCGCGCCGCCGATCCTGACGGTTCCGTCCTTGCGCATCGTTTCGTCCCGCATTTAATCGTTTGATTAAAGAGGAGACTACGGCCGCCCGCGCCCCGTGGCAAATGTGCGGGCGGCATGGGACGGACGCAGACGCTGCGCATTGCGGCGCGCATGCTTGTGTATAGTGCGCGTCGGTTCAGACACGTTGGAATGCGCTCATGAAATACGTCCGGCTCGGCCGCACCGGCCTCGAAGTCTCCCGCCTCTGTCTCGGCTGCATGAGCTACGGCGTTCCCGAACGCGGGCCGCACGCATGGACGCTCGGCGAGGACGAGTCGCGGCCGTTCATCAAGAAGGCGCTGGAGGCCGGGATCAACTTCTTCGACACCGCGAACGTCTATTCCGACGGAACGAGCGAGGAGATATTGGGGCGCGCGCTGAGGGATTTCGCGAAGCGCGAGGACGTCGTGATCGCAACCAAGGTCAACGGCCGCATGCGGCCGGGGCCGAACGGGCAGGGGCTTTCGCGCCGCGCGATCATGCAGGAAATCGACGCCAGCCTGCGCCGGCTCGGCGTCGATCATGTCGATCTCTATCAGATCCATCGCTGGGATTATGCGACGCCGATCGAGGAGACGCTGGAGGCGCTGCACGACGTGGTGAAGGCCGGCAAGGCTCGCTATATCGGCGCCTCCTCCATGTTCGCATGGCAATTCGCCAAGGCGCTCGCAATCTCCGAACGCGAGGGCTGGACGAAATTCGTCTCGATGCAGAATTACGTGAACCTGCTTTATCGCGAAGAGGAGCGCGAGATGCTGCCGCTCTGCGCGGCCGAAGGCGTCGGCGTCATCCCCTGGAGCCCGATGGCGCGCGGGCGATTGACGCGCGACTGGGACGAGACGAGCGCGCGCTCCGAAACCGACGAGTTCGGCAAGAGCCTCTACAAGAAGACGGGCGACGCGGACCGGCGCGTGGTGGAGCGCGTCGCCGAGATCGCAGGGTCGCGCGGCGTTCCGCGCGCGCAGATCGCGCTCGCGTGGGTTCTGTCGAAGTCGGCGATCACGGCGCCGATCGTCGGCGCGACAAAGCTGCAGCATCTCGACGACGCGATCGCCGCGCTCGACGTGAAGCTCTCGACCGACGAGATCAAAGCGCTTGAAGAACCTTACGTTCCGCACGCGGTCGTGGGTTACGCCTGAACCGAACAGGCGCGGCCCGCGTGCGCGGGATTTCGGATGAACGACCGCCCGGAGCCTTCAGCCCGGCTCGCATGGAAAAGACAGACGATGAACGACAAGGCATTTGGACTCGATCGCGGGCTCACCAACTACGGCGACCGCGATTTCGCGCGTTTCCTGCGGCGCTCTTTCGCGCGCTCGCTCGGCATTTCGCGCGAGCTTCTGAACAAGCCGGTGGTGGGCGTCGCGATGACGCCGTCGGCCTTCAACAATTGCCATCGCTATGTGCCTGATCTCGTGCAGGCGGTTTCGCGCGGCGTGCTGTCGGCGGGCGCGCTGCCCATGCCGTTTCCCACCATCTCGCTCGGCGAGGTCTTCCTCAATCCGACGAGCATGATGTACCGAAATCTCATGGCGATGGACACGGAGGAGATGATCTTCGCGCAGCCGATGGACGCGGTGGTGCTGATCGGCGGCTGCGACAAGACCGTGCCGGCGCAATTGATGGGAGCGTCGTCGGCGAACATTCCGGCCGTGCAGCTGGTAACGGGTCCGATGTCGACCGGCCGCCACAAGGGTCAGCGGCTCGGCGCCTGCACGGATTGCCGCTCGTTCTGGGCGAAGTTTCGCGCGGGCAGCGTCGATGCGGAAGAAATCGCGCAAGTCGAAGGGCGGCTGTCGGTGACGGCCGGCACCTGCGCGGTCATGGGCACAGCCTCGACCATGGCGTGCCTCGCCGAAGCGCTGGGCATGTCGCTGCCCGGCAC
Organism: Hyphomicrobiales bacterium; assembly: GCA_028868735.1. Taxonomy (GTDB): domain Bacteria; phylum Pseudomonadota; class Alphaproteobacteria; order Rhizobiales; family Beijerinckiaceae; genus JAJXWB01. Next base: position 18,122 of record JAGWTW010000075.1, read on the forward strand.
GGCGGCGATCCCGGCCGTGCATTCCGACCGTCTCGTCGCTGCCGAAGAAAGCGGCAGGGCGGCTGTGCGGCTGATCGAGAGCAAGCTGCGGCCGAGCGACATCATTACGAACAAGTCTGTCGAGAACGCGCTGCGCGTTCTTTTGTCGGTCGGCGGTTCGACCAACGCCGTCGTGCATCTGGCCGCCGTCGCCGGACGCCTCGGCATAAAAATTCCGATGTCGCGTTTCAACGAACTTTCCGACGAGACGCCCGTGCTCGTCGATCTGAAGCCTGTCGGCGAAGGCTATATGGAGGATTTCCATGCGGCCGGCGGCATGGGCGCGCTGTTGCGCGAGCTGAAGCCGCTGTTGCATCTCGACACGGTCGACGTCACCGGACGCACGCTCGGCGAGCGCCTGGCCGAGCCGATCGACTGGGTCGACCGCGCCTATATCAAATCCTTCGACGAGCCGATCTCGCGCGTCGGGGGCCTCGTCGCGCTGTCGGGTTCGCTCGCGCCGGACGGCGCTGTCTTCAAGCGCGCGGCGGCGACGCCCGCGCTGTTCGAATCCGAGGGGCGAGCGGTCGTGTTCAACGGGCTCGACGATCTGGCCGCGCGCATCGACGCGCCCGATCTCGACGTGCGGCCCGACGACATCCTCGTATTGCAGAACGCCGGCCCGCATGCGGCCGGCATGCCGGAAGCGGGCTATCTGCCGATTCCGAAAAAGCTCGCGCAAGCCGGCGTCAAGGATATGGTGCGGATTTCGGACGCCCGCATGTCCGGCACCGCTTTCGGCTCCATCGTTCTGCATGTCGCGCCGGAGGCGGCGATCGGCGGTCCGCTCGCCGCCGTGCGCAACGGCGACCGAATCCGCCTGTCGATTTCGCAGAAGCGCATCGATCTGCTCGTCGCCGACGACGAGATCCGGCGCCGGCTCGCCGATCACAAACCGCCGCCGGCGCCGACGCGCGGCTACAAGGCGCTGTATCGCCGCACCGTCACGCAGGCGCCCGACGGATGCGATTTCGACTTTCTGGCGGCTGACGCGACGTGACTGCGCCGGTCGCCGCCGCGCCGCTGGCCGATTTCGCGGCCGCCGTCTATGGCGCCTGCGGCATGGACGAGGCCGATGCGCGGCTCGCGGCCGACACGCTCGTCCAGGCCGATCTGTGGGGCCATCAATCGCACGGGCTGATGCGCCTGTCGTGGTACGCGGCGCGATTGAAGTCGGGCGTGTGCGTCGCGCGTGCGAAACCCGAGACGCTCGTCGACGCCGGGGCGCTCTGCGTGTTCGACGGCCATGACGCGATGGGGCAGGCCGTCGCCGCGCAGGCGATGGACGAAGCCGTCGCGCGCGCAAGGCGGCACGGGATCGGCGCGGTCGCGGTGCGCAATTCCAATCATTTCGGCACGGCCATGTATTTCACGCTGCGCGCGGCGCGCGCGGGCTGCGTCGGATTTCTGTCCACGAATGCGAGCCCGGCGATGGCGCCGTGGGGCGGCAGGGCGAAGACGATCGGCAACAATCCCTGGTCGTGGGCGGCGCCGGCCGGCCGCCGGGCGCCGCTCGTGCTCGACATCGCCAACACGGCGGCCGCGCGCGGAAAAATCTATCTGGCGAAGCAACGCGGGGAGGACATTCCCGAGGGTTGGGCGATCGACGCGCAGGGACTGCCGACGCGCGATCCCGTCGCGGCGATCGACGGCGTCATCCTGCCGATGGCCGGCCACAAGGGCTATGCGATCTCCGTCGTGATGGACATGTTGTCGGGCGTGCTGACCGGCAGCGGTTTCGCCAGCGAGATCGCGGGCCCCTACCAGGCCGAACGGCGCAGCCGCGCCGGCCATATGGCGATCGCGATCGACATTGCGAAGATACAGCCGCTCGCGCAATTCGAAGAGCGCATGGAGCAGCTGATCGCCGCGATCAAGGCGGCGCCGCGCGCGCCGGGCGTCGAGGAGATTTTCTATCCGGGCGAGATCGAGGCGCGCAACGACGCCGCCAACCGCGCGGCGGGGCTTTCGCTGCCGGACGACACGCTGGCCGACCTCGCGCGGCTGTCGCGCGCGTACGGGCTCGAATCGAAGCTGCCGTTCTAGCCTCGGTCGGCGGGGCGTTGTCCTGTCCGGCCGTTGAGGTACGATGCCCGAAGGCGCGCTCCTGGGCGCGCGGGGAGCAAGAATGAAAAATCTCATCGTCTCGATCTGGCGAGGCCGGGAGGACGGCCGGTTCGTGACCTACGAGGCGCCCCGCAACGAGAGCCAGACCGTGCTCGACATCGTCACCTACATTCAGCGCGAGGTCGATCCGACGCTGTCCTACCGCTTCGCCTGTCGCGTCGGCGTGTGCGGCTCCTGCGCGATGACCGTGAACGGCCGCCCGCGCTGGACATGCCGCACGCACGTATCGAAGGTCGTCGAGGACAATCGGCTGCAGATCGGTCCTCTCGCCAATCTTCCGGTCATCAAGGATCTCGCGACCGACATGACGCGCTTCTTCGAACGCTGGCAGGACGCCAAAGGCGCCTTCGCGCCGACGGCGACGCGCGCCGATCCGATCGCCGCGATCAAGCCGGAGGATGCGCGGCGGCAGGCGGTCGACGCGGGGATTGAATGCATCAATTGCGGCGTGTGCTGGTCGGCCTGCGACACCGTGCGCTGGAACGCCGATTATCTCGGGCCCGCCGCGCTCAATCGCGCATGGACCTTGCAAAATGATGCGCGAGACGGAGCGGCGAAAGAAAGGCTCTCCGCCGTCGCACAGAAGGGCGGATGCCAGGCCTGCCATTCGCATCAATCCTGCGAGCGGCACTGCCCGCAGGGCTTGAATCCGACCGCCTCCATCGCCGGGCTGAAGAAAATGTCGCTGTCCGCCTATCTGCGCGGAGAGCTGAAATGAGTTTTCGTCTCTATCATCTGCAACGGGCCACCGCGCTTGTTCTGGCGCCCCTCGTGCTCGCGCATCTTTTCGTCATCTTCTATGCGACGTCGAAGGGCCTCTCCGCGGCCAGCATCCTCTCGCGCACGCGCGGATCGGACGGCTGGGCTGCGTTCTACGGGCTGTTCGTCCTCGCTGCGGCGATCCATGGCGCGATCGGTCTGCGCAACGTGCTGGCGGAATGGGGGCCCGCGCCGCTCGCGCGCAATCCGCGCGCGCTCGAAGCGATCGTTTGGACGCTCGCGCTGGCGCTCGGCGCGCTCGGCCTTCGCGCTGTTTATGCGGTGGTCGCATGAGCGCGCTCGCCGATCGCAGGGAGACCGGCTACCGGCGCGATGCGCTGTGGATCGCGGCGCTCGTCCATCGCTTGTCGGGCGTCGCGCTCGCGCTGTTCCTGCCGTTGCATTTCCTCGTGCTCGGCCTCGCGATCCGTAGCGATGCAAGTCTCGACAGCTTCCTCGGCTGGGCGCGACAGCCGCTCGTAAAATGCGCCGAGGCCGGCGTCGTGTTTTGCCTGGCCGTGCATCTTGCCGGCGGCCTGCGCGTGCTGATGCTGGAAACGCGGGGATGGCGGCCCGGCCAGCGCAATCTCGCGATCGCCGGCGTCCTTGTCGCAGCCCTGGCAGGCGCGGCCTACCTCATCGGGGCGTGAGCGATGGCGTCATTCGACACGCAATCGACCGACATTCTCATCCTCGGCGCCGGCGGCGCGGGGCTGTTCGCCGCGTTGCACGCGCTGAAAGCCGATCCCGATCTTTCGATCACGATCGCCTGCAAGGGGCTGCTCGGCAAGAGCGGCTGCACGCGCATGGTTCAGGGCGGCTACAATGTCGCGCTCATTCCCGGCGATTCCATCGAACGCCATTTCATGGACACG
>JAGWTW010000076.1 GCA_028868735.1 Hyphomicrobiales bacterium
CGATTCGCTCCAACCCGCCCATGTAACCGCGCAGCACCTGCGGCACTGTGACCGAGCCGTCCTCGTTCTGATAATTTTCGAGCACGGCCACCAGCGCGCGGCCGACGGCGACGCCGGAGCCGTTGAGGGTCGCGACGAAGCGCGGGCCCTTGCCATCGGCCGGGCGATAGCGCGCGTTCATGCGGCGCGCCTGGAAATCGCCGCAGACCGAGCAGGACGAAATTTCGCGATATTTATCCTGGCCGGGCAGCCAGACCTCGAGATCGTAGGTCTTCTGGCTCGCAAAGCCCATGTCGCCGGTGCAGAGAACGACCTTGCGGTACGGCAATTCGAGCAATTGCAAGATCTTCTCGGCGCAGCCGGTCATGCGCTCGTGTTCCTCCAGCGCCTGTTCGGGCGTGGTGATGGAGACGAGTTCGACCTTGTAGAACTGGTGCTGCCGGATCATGCCGCGCGTGTCGCGCCCGGCCGCGCCGGCCTCTGCGCGGAAGCAATAAGTGCCGGCGGTGTAGCGGAGCGGGAGTTGCTTCTCGTCGAGGATGGATTCGCGGGCGAGATTGGTGAGCGGGACTTCGGCAGTGGGGATGAGGCCGAGCCGTTCCTTCCTAATGCGCCCGATCCGCATGGCGACTGTCGCTTGCGCTTGCAACTGATCAAGCCGATCAACGTCGTTTTCTGACGCCGCGACAAGAAGTTCTCCGCTGACCGCCCAGAACTGGTCGTCTTCGAACTTGGGAAGTTGCGTGGTTCCAAACATCGCTTCGTCACGCGCAAGCAGCGGCGGAGCCACTTCCGTGTAACCGTTCTGGTCCGTATGCGTATCGAGCATGAATTGCGCGAGCGCGCGTTCGAGGCGCGCGAGCCTGCCTTTCAGCACGACAAAACGTGCGCCAGAGATTTTCGCGGCGCTCTCGAAATCCATCAGGCCGAGCGCCTCGCCGATGTCGAAATGCTCCTTCGGCTGAAACGCGAATTTCTTCGGCTCGCCCCATTTCAGCACTTCGACATTGTCGTGCTCGTCCTTGCCTTCGGGCACGGTGTCGAGCGGCGCATTCGGAATTTCCGACAGCGCCTTGTTCAAGGCTTCGACGGCGTCGCGCTCTTCCTTCTCCCATGTGGGGAAGTCTTCCTTGATCTTCGCGACCTCGGCCTTCAGCGCCTCCGCCTTCGCGGAGTCTTTTTCGCGCATGGCGAGCCCGATTTCCTTCGAGGCCGCGTTGCGGCGTTCCTGCGCGGCCTGAAGTTTGGCGATCGCCGCGCGGCGGGCGTCGTCCAGCGCGATCAGCCTCTGCGACAAAGGCTCGAGCCCGCGCCGCTGTCGTGCGCGGTCGAAAGCGTCGGGGTTGTCGCGGATGGCTCTGATGTCGAACATGTGAGGTCTCGAGGGCGGCGCGGATCGTGGCGCCTTTTCCCGCGATAAGCCGGGGGGGTCAACCGGCCAGGTCCGTCATTCCCGCGAAAGCGGGACTCCAGTTCCCGACGCGTTGTCTCGCTCTGGATTCCCGATCGCCGCTCCGCGGCGTCGGGAATGAGAACCCCAGCGCCCTACTCGCTCTTGGCCGCCGCCTCTTCCGCCCGCTTCTTCTCGATCATCCGCACCGAGACGATCGAAAGCTCGTAGAGCGCGACGCCGGGGATCGCGAGCGAGAGCATGGAGAAAATGTCCGGCGGGGTCAGCACGGCGGCGAGCGCGAAGACGGCGACCACGGCGTAGCGCCGGTTGTTCTTCAGGAATTGCGTGTCGATGATTCCCACGCGCCCGAGAAGGGTCAGGACCACGGGCAACTGGAACACGATTCCGAAGGCGAAGATCAGCGACATCACCAGGCCGAGATATTCCGAGACGCGCGGCAGAAGTTCGATCTGCGCCCTGCCCGGTTCGTTGGCCTGCTGCATGCCGATGAAGAAATGCAGGAGGTTCGGCATAACGACGAAAAAGACGAGCAGCGCGCCGGCGGCGAAGAAGAACGGCGTCGCGAACAGATAGGGCCGGAACGCGTTGCGCTCGCTGGAATAGAGGCCCGGCGCGACGAAGGCGTAGATCTGCGAGAAGATCACGGGGCAGGCGAGAAAGGCGGCCGCGAACATCGCGACCTTGATCTGCGTGAAGAAGAACTCCTGCGGCGCCGTGTAGATCAGCTTGGCTTCCGGACCTGCGGCCTGCTGATAGGGAATGACGAGGATGTTGTAGATGTCCTTGGCGAAGAAGAAGCAGATCACGAACATCACGAGAAAGGCCGCCAGCGCCTTGATGAGGCGCGAGCGCAGTTCGATCAGATGTTCGATAAGGGGCGCGCGCGTGGCGTCGATATCGGCCTGCGTCATGGCTTTGCGTCCAGAACCTCGTCGTGAGGCGCCGTCTCCAGGGGCGGCCGAGCCGCAGGATCATGGATCGTGCCCGGGGACGGCTCTTGCGCGGCCGCCTCGACATGCGGGATTTGCGGCGCGGGCGGCTCGAGCGCGTTCTCCCCGGCCGGCGCCGGCGCCTCGATCGCGGGCGCGACGGGATCGGGACTGGCCGAAAGCGGCTCGGCGGTAGCGAGCGCCGCAGCGGCGGTCGGATCCGTCTCGATCGCCTTGACGATATCCTTGTGCGCGTCGCGCAGCGGATCGAAGGCCGAATCGAGTTTCACGGCGTCGGTCGCCTTTTCGAGATGCTTCTTCAGGTCCTCGACGTCGGCCTCGCGCATGGCCTCCATGAACTGGTTCTGGAATTCGGTCGCCATCCGGCGCATCTTGCCGACGATCTGGCCAACCTGCCGCAGAACCCGCGGCAAATCCTTCGGACCGACCACGATCAGCGCAACGACGCCGACGATGACGATCTTCCCGACGTCGAAGTCGAACATGCCTGACTGAACCTCGCGCCGGCGCTAAGCCTCGCCTCTCAATGTGCCGATCAGACCTTGCGCGGGTCGGCGGAATCGACCTTGGCCTGCGCCTGATGGTCGATCGTCTTCATGGGCTCGGCCGGACGCTGGGCCGTCTCGGCGGAATCGTCTTCAGCGAGGCCCTTCTTGAAGCTTTTGATGCCCTTGGCGACGTCGCCCATAATGTCCGACACCTTGCCCTTGCCGCCGAACAGAAGAAGCACCACGCCGCCCAGAATGAGCCAGTGCCAGATGGACATGCTACCCATTGCGAACACTCCGTATCGCGCGCCGCGGCGAGCGACGGTTTATTTGCGCGGAACCTAAGACGGCGGCCCGCCAAAAACAAGGCGAACGGCCGAATATCTGCTGGATCGCCTCGACTTGTGAAGGGACGTTTCAGGTCAGGCGGCGCGGCCCCCTGTCCGAAGCAGCCGCGCTTCGGCCTGCTCAACGATAGACCGGGTCGATCCGCGCAATACCGCCGTCCGCGGCGCGCGCGACGCAATAGCGCGCCGGCCGCGGCGTCCAGGCGGAGACGTCCGAGCGCTCGATGCAGACGGGAAAACGTTCGAGGCAGGCCGATTGCGTCGGGAACGATCCGCCGGAGGCGCGCGCCACGCGTTCCGTCTCCGCCATCGCCTGAAGACAGAACAGAGCATCGAAATTCGCCCGGCAATCCGCCTCGTTCGCGATCGCGACGGCCGGCGCCGCGCATTCCGGACGCAAGGCGCGCCAGCCCATGAAGGCTGCAATGCCGAGAATGAAGACGATGACCAGAGCGGGCATTCACAAAGATTAACCGGCGCGCCGCCTGCTGCAACGCTTTCGTAGGCTTAACCGGCATTAGCCTGTTTTCGCATGTCCTTTGGTAAGGTCGCGGCGCGAAGTATGCCGCGCAAAGGCAGACCATGCGCAAAGTTCTTCCCACCCTCCTCCTCGCCGTCGCCCTGGCCGCCGCGCCCTCGCTGGCGCAGGCGCAGACGCGCTCGGTCGAGCAGTCGCGCGTGATCGACGCGTCGGTCGGCGCGGTGGCGGGGGCGCTGATCGCCGGCCCCATCGGCCTCATCGCCGGCGGCGCGATCGGTTACATGATGGGCCCGCGCATGACGCGCACGGCCTTCGGCACAAGCACCGTGGTGGCGAGCCGGCACTACCGGCGACGGCGGTATCGGGCGCGGGCCGTCCAGTCCGCGCAGCAGCAGCCGGCCTACAATCCGGGCTACCCCGTCCAGTATTATCAACAGCAGCAGCCCCAGCAGCTTCAATATCTGGCGCCGCCCGTCCAGGCCTATCCCGGCCCGATCGGCTATGCGCCGCAAGGCTATCCGCAGCAGCAGGTCGCCGCGCCGCAGGGCTACCCGCAGCAGGCCGTCGCGCAGCCGACGTATGCGCAGCCCCGCCCCGCCTACAATCCGGCCCGCAATCCGCTGGTGCCGAGCCCCAACCAGGTCGCGCCGAACGGCCAGAGCTATTCCGCCGCCATGGCGCAGGCCCAGCCGTTGGGCTACGCGCCGGCCGGGGGCCAGCAGACCTATGCGCCGCAGCAGACCATCGGCGCGCCGCAGGCTTATGGCGCGCCGCAGGCCTCGCCCTATGCGCGCGTGCAGGCGCCGCCTGTGCCGCTGCCGCGCTGAGCCTTCATCTCTCGCCGAGCGGCGCTGCATAATCCAACGCCGTGATCGACAGAAAACCGCCGATCCACGCGCCGATCGCCGCGAAGACGACGTAAGCCCAGTTCGACGTGTAGCTGATGACGGCGAAGGCCGAGAGCAGGTACCAGAGCGAGGACCACGACGCCGCGCTGACGCGCTTTCGCGCGCTGACGGATGCGTTGAAGAAGACATAGACGGCGTCGGTGACGGCGGTCGAGGCGACGACGCCGAGCGCGATCAGCGGGTCGATGGGCGGGATGGGCATGGGCGGCTCCGGGATGCGGGGCGATCATGGCACGCGTTCTGTAGCGACGTCCCCGACTTATGGAATGCGCGAAGCGAGCGCTCCTGACGCCGTCATGGCCGGGCTCGGCGCGGCCGTCCACGCCGGCCGACCGGCAAAGCGCCGACCGAACATTCAAATTTTCCGCCCGAACCCTGAATCCGACTCAATACCGGTAGGCGCGGATGAGCTGCGCCAAGCCCGGCAAAGCATAGGGGAAAGACGCACGTCTTTTTGAGCTCTTTTACACCAACCTGCTCTGCCGCTTCGCCGCCTCGATAAAACTCGCAAACAGCGGATGCGGCTCGAACGGCCTCGACTTCAGCTCCGGGTGGTATTGCACGCCGATGAACCAGGGGTGGTCTGAAATCTCCACCGTCTCTGGCAACAGGCCGTCCGGCGACATGCCGGCAAACGACATGCCGCAGGCCTCGAGCCTTTCCTTGTAGGCCGTGTTGACCTCGTAGCGATGGCGATGGCGTTCCGAGATCTGCGTGTCGCCGTAGATCTCCGCGATGCGGGAGCCCGGTTTCAGGAGCGCCTTGAATGCGCCGAGCCGCATGGTGCCGCCGAGGTCGCCGCCGGCCGCGCGCGTTTCGAGTTCGTTGCCGCGCATCCATTCGGTCATCAGGCCGACGACCGGCTCGCTCGTCGCGCCGAATTCGGTCGAGCCGGCCCCGGCGACGCCCGCCAGCGAACGCGCCGCCTCGATCACCGCCATCTGCATGCCGAAGCAGATGCCGAAATACGGCACCTTTCGTTCGCGCGCGAACCGCGCTGCCAGAATCTTGCCCTCCGAGCCGCGCTGTCCGAAGCCGCCGGGCACGAGAATGCCGTGGACGTGTTCGAGATGGGGGGCGGGGTCCTCGTTCTCGAAAATCTCGGATTCGATCCAGTCGAGCTTTACCCGCACGCGATTGGCCATGCCGCCGTGCGCGAGCGCCTCGATCAGCGACTTGTAGGCGTCCTTCATGCCCGTGTACTTGCCGACGACCGCGATCGTCACGTCGCCCTCGGGATTGTGGATGCGCTCGGAGACCGCGTTCCAGCGCGTCATATCGGGACGCGGCGCGGGCTCGATGCCGAAGGCCGCGAGCACTTCGCGGTCGAGACCAGCGGCGTGGTAGGCGGCGGGCACGTCGTAGATGTTCGACGCGTCGCGCGCTTCCACGACGGCGCTTTCGCGCACGTTGCAGAACAGACCGAGCTTGCGGCGCTCCTCCGGCGGGATCGGGCGGTCGGTGCGGCAGAGCAGAATGTCGGGCTGGATGCCGATCGAGCGCAGCTCCTTCACGCTGTGCTGCGTGGGCTTGGTCTTCAGCTCGCCGGCGCTGGGAATGTAGGGCAGCAGCGTCAGATGGATGTAGCAGGAGTGCCCGCGAGGGAGATCGTTGCCGAGCTGGCGGATCGCCTCGAAGAACGGCAGGCCCTCGATATCGCCGACGGTGCCGCCGATCTCGATCAGCACGAAGTCGACGCCCTCGTTGCCCGACAGCGCGAATTCCTTGATGGCGTTGGTGACGTGCGGGATGACCTGCACCGTGCCGCCGAGATAGTCGCCGCGGCGCTCCTTGGCGATAATGTCCTGATAGATGCGGCCGGTGGTGATGTTGTCCTGCTTGTTGGCGGGACGGCCGGTGAAGCGTTCGTAATGGCCGAGGTCGAGATCGGTCTCGGCGCCGTCGTCGGTCACGAAAACCTCGCCGTGCTGATACGGGCTCATCGTGCCGGGATCGACGTTGAGATAGGGGTCGAGTTTGCGCAGCCGCACGGTGTAGCCGCGCGCCTGCAGAAGGGCGCCGAGCGCCGCCGAAGCCAGACCTTTGCCGAGCGAGGAGACCACGCCGCCGGTGATGAAAATGTACCGCGCCATGGGATTCGAGCCGTAACCCTTTCGAACCGATTCGGGGAGAGCGGAATCGCATTCCCCACATGCGTTTGGCGCCGGCCGCGCGGGCGTCGCGCCAAAGAGAAAGGGCCGGTCGCCCGGCCCCTCCCGTAACCCTGCCGCCCCGCCCTACTGGGAGCGCGGGACCTGCGGGCCGGCGGGCGCGGCCGGCGGTGCGCTCTGCTGGCCCTTCTGGTCCTGGAGCTTCTGAAGCTCGTTGAGCAATCCGCCTTGCGGCAGCGCCGGCGGCGCCCCGGGGGCGCTGATGGGGGCCGAGGGAGCGCCGGGCGCGCCTTCGAGGATCGACTTCGGCGCACGCGTATACGCGGCGTACCAGGTCAGCGCGATCGACGTGATGAAGAAGAGCGTAGCGAGGATGGCGGTGGCGCGCGTCAGCGCATTGGCCTGGCCGCGGCCCGTGAAGAAGCCGCCGCCGCCCCCGCCGCCGATGCCGAGCGCGCCGCCCTCGGAGCGCTGGAGGAGAACGACGACCACCAGGGCCGTAACCACCATCAGGTGGATGACGATAATGACAGTCTGCATGGTCTTTTCAGGATTTCCGATCGGCCAGGGCCGGTTTCGCGCCGCGTTCTAACTGATGTAGTGCGCCAAGGCCAGCGCCGCGACCGCGCCCCCTGCCCCGAGGCGCAAAATCTTGAAGGGAACCAGAGGGCGAGGCGTAGCTTTCGCGCGACAATAAATGTTGCTTAACGGCGCCTAATTTTAGGCCGTTCGTGTACAAATAAAAGACTGCGGGATGATGTTCGTGGTTAATAATATATTGATACAAATTGCTCGCCGCGACCAATCTGACATAATTAATCTACCGACCGGCTGATTCATTTGACGGGGGTGATTCGATGGCTTTGGTTCCTTCAATTTTCGCACGGCGTCCTGCCGGCAGCAATAATAACGTGGCTCAACAAGAACTTAAGACGGCTCCTCAACCTCAAGCGCCCGCCCCTCTTCTGGAGCCGGCAAGAAACGAGGTCCGCGACGTGAACGCGGCGATCCATTCGCTGGGGATTTACCACGAGTCGCTGCGGTCGCGTTGCGACGAGACTCTTTCGCTGACCAAGTCATTCCGCGCCGCAGCCGACGAAGTCTCTCCAGGAAAGCGAGGCCCTCGCGGCGCGCCAGGCGGAAGCGATGGAGGGGCATTTCGCACGCGCTCGCGCCCTGGAAGTCGCCAACAGCGAACTCGCGGTCAAGGTGGACAGCCTCACGTCCGGCAAGACCGCGGCGGAAAACCAGCTCGCCGTTCTCGACGACCACCTGCGCACCGCACAGGCCGAGCTCAAGGACAAGACCGCGCTCAGCCGGGCAGCGGAAGCGGATCGCATCGCCGCCCTCGCGCGCGCCGATGGCGCCGCGGAGGAAAACGCCCGGCTCGCGCGCCGCCTCAATCAGGCCGAGCAGGCCAACACTGCGCTCGCCGAGGAACGCCGCTCGTTGCGCGAACGGCTGATGCTCGAGGCAGAGGAACACCTCAAGCTGTCGAAAGCGCACGAGGAATTGTCCGCCGGCTCGAGCCAACGCAAGCGCGAGCTGCTCGAAACCACGTCCGAGCTCGACAAGGCGCGCAAGCTGAACAGCGATATCGAGACGCGCCTCACGCAATCTCTGGGCGAAGCCGATCAGCTCCGTCACGACCTGCATGCGAGCCAGACCGCACATCAGGAAGAGGCCTACACACTCAATCTCCAACTCGATGCGCTGAAGTCTCGCGTGCGCCTGACCGAGCAATTGCTCACCGCCGCGCGTGAGGAAGCGCGTCGCCTGACCGACGGACAAAATGCGCTGGAACAGACGCGGAGACTGCTCGCGCGCTCCGAGTCGGCGTTCGAAGAAGCGAAGCAACAGGTCGAAGAAAAGACCAAGCATATCCTCGAACTCGAACGTTCGCGCGAGCAGATCGAAGAGCGCGCGACCGAACTGGACACGCGGTTGCGCGAGAAGCAGGCGCTCAACGACCAGGCCGCCGACCGCATTCGCGCGCTGCAAGAAGGCATGACGGCGCTGGACGCCAAGAAGGCGGGCGAGAACCAGCAGCTCGTCGCGCAGATCGCGAAGCTCACGGAGCAGCTCGAGAAAGAGCGCACCGAACGCGCCTATGTCGAAGGCGCGCTGCAGATCGCGCGACGCGATCGTACGCAGTTGCAGGGGCTGCTGGCGCAGAATCGCGCAGCCCTGTCGCGTCAGGCGCCGCTCGCCGTCGTCGAGGCGGACCGTGACGCCCAGAAAGACTCCGACGATTTCGAAAGCCGGCTGCGCGAAGCCGCCGCCAACAACGTCGAACCGATCCCGCCGAACGCTGCTTCGCTGTGATGCGCGGAAACGAAAAAAGGCGGGCGCTTCGGCGCCCGCCTTTTTTTCGTTTCTGACTTGATGTGGCGGCTGCGACCGGGCGCGGCGGTTATTTGTAAACGCCTGCGATGCCCATGAAGTCGGCGCATGTCAGGCTTGCCCCGCCGACCAGCGCGCCATCGACGTTCTTCACGCCCATCAACTCGGCTGCATTCGACGGCTTCACCGAGCCGCCGTAGAGAATGCGGATGTCGACGCCCTTGCGGCCATACAGCTTTTCGAGTTTGCCGCGAATGAAAGCATGCATGTCGGCGACGTCGGCCGTCGTCGGCGTCAGACCGGTGCCGATCGCCCAGACAGGCTCGTAGGCGACGACGAGATTCGTCGCCGGGAAATCCGCATCGAGCGATCCTTCGATCTGCGCGCCCACGATCTCGTTGGCTTTGCCGGCGACGCGCTGGTCCCTGGTCTCGCCGACGCAGACGATGGCCGTCAGACCGGCCTTGATTCCAGCCGCCGCCTTGGCGCGCACGACCGCGTCGGTTTCGCCGTGATCGGCCCGACGTTCGGAATGGCCGACAATGACGTAGGCTGCGCCGGCGTCCGCCAGCATCTGGGCCGATATGTCGCCCGTATGCGCGCCGGATGCGTTCGCATGGCAATCCTGCGCGCCGATGCCGAGGCTGGCGCCTCTGGCCGCTTCGGCAGCAGCCGCGACCAGCGTGAAGGGCGGGCAAATCGCAGCTTCGGCGCGCCCTGCCCCGCCGGAACCGACCGCGTCCCGGATCGCCTTCAGTTCGCCGAGCGCTGCCTTCAGGCCGTTCATCTTCCAGTTTCCGGCGACGAGCGGGCGCGGCGCGGTCATGTTCGTTCTCCTCGGCTTTGTCCGCGCCGCGATAGCAGAGCGGCAAGCCTGAAGGCAATGCGCCCTTCGCCGCAGGACCGACCCGCCGCATTGCATCCCCCCGCCCCCGCCGTTATGGTCCGCGCCGCTTTTCCGGAGGATTCTCTCTTGCTCGACGGCATGCGCGCCGCATCGCAGAACTGGATGGGACGGCTGCTCATGGCCGTCGTCATGGGCGTCATCGTCGTCTCTTTCGCCATCTGGGGCATCGGCGACATTTTCCGCGGTTTCGGCGCCGGCAAGCTCGGGGTCGTCGGATCGACCGAGATTTCGAGCGAGGCCTACCGCTTCGCGTATCAGAACGAATTGCAGCGCCTGCAGCAGCAGACCGGTCGCGTCATCACCAACGACCAGGCGCGCGCTGCCGGCCTCGACCGACAGGTGCTCGGCCGTCTGGTTACCGAGGCCACGCTCGATCAGAAGGCCGCAAATCTCGGCCTCTACATGTCGGATGCGCAGGTCGCTCAACTCATTCTCGCCGATCCAACCTTTCAGGATCCGTCGGGCAAGTTCGACCGGATGCGCTTCGAGGCGATCCTGCGCGACAATGGCTACAACGAACGCAGCTTCGTTCGGGAGCAGAAGGGAAATTACCTGCGCCGCGAGATCGGCGAGGCTGTGGCTGGCCAGCTTCAACCGCCCGAGCTCATGACCCAGATGATCGACCGTTTCCAGAACGAAACGCGCAGCGTCGACTGGGTGACGCTGACCGCCGCGCAAGCCGGCGATATTCCCGCGCCTGCCGCTGACGAACTCTCGAAATTCTACGACGCCCATAAGGCCAGTTTCGTCGCCCCGCAGTACCGCAAGATCGTCACGCTCGCCATCACGCCCGCCTCCGTCGCAAAGCCGCAGGACGTTTCCGACGCCGACGCGCAGAAATTGTACGATGCGGTCAAGACGCAGCGGTTCGGCGCGCCCGAGAAGCGCGAAGTGCAGCAGATCATCTTCCCCAGCGAAGCCGAGGCTCTGGCGGCGTCCGACAAGATAAAGGGCGGCGCCACGTTCGAAGCGATCGCCGCCGCCCGCAAGCTGACCAAGAGCGACACCGATCTCGGCGCAGTCGTCCGGACAGCCATTCACGATCCGGCTATCGCGAGCACTGCTTTCGCGCTGAAGCCGGGCGAAGTCAGTTCGCCCGTGAAAAGCGAATTCGGTTATGCGCTCGTGCGCGTCGGCGCCGTCACGCCAGAGAGCGTGAAGCCCTTCGCCGAGGTCGCGCAGCAACTCAAGACCGAAATCGCGCGCGACCGTGCGAAAAAGGCGGTCCAGGACCTCCACGACAAGATCGAGGACGCGCGCGCCTCCGGCAAGCCGCTCGCTGAGGCCGCCAAAAGCGTCGGGCTCGAGACGCGCACGGTCGATGCAGTCGATGCGCGCGGCTTCGACAAGAACGGCCAATCCGTGCAGGGACTCGCCGCCGAACAGGATCTTTTGCGCGCCGTGTTCGCTTCGGACGTCGGCGTGGACAACGACACGATCTCGACGCGCGACGGCGGCTACGTTTGGTTCGAAGTCGCGAAAGTCGATCCTTCGCGTCAGCTCAGTCTCGACGATGTGAAGGACAAGGCCGCAGCCGCCTGGAAGGCGGACGAAATCGAGCAAAAGCTCGCCGCCAAGGCGAGCGACATGGTTGCGCGATTGAAGACCGGAGTCGCGCTTTCCAAAATCGCGGCCGATCAGAAGCTCGATCTGAAACATGACGGCGGCGTCAAGCGTTCAGGGGCGGCCGGCCTCGACCCCAAGACGCTGATCGCCATCTTCAACGAACCCGACAAGGGAGCAGGCTCGTCCGCGACCAGCAGCGACAGTCGGATCGTATTTCAAATTCTCGATTCCGCCGTGCCGAACTTCAATCCGGATTCCGACGCGAACAAGCAGATCGCCAAGCAATTGCAGCCGCTCGTCTCGGACGACGTCGTCACGCAATACATTCAGCGTCTGGAACAGGACTACGGCGTCAAGATCAGCACAGAGGCCATGCGCGAAGCGATCGGCGCGGCGGACCAGTGACCATAGAACCCGCATTCGACGCTTTCGCGCGCGACTATCAATCCGGCGCGCCGCAACTCGTCGCGACGCGGCTCGTCGCCGATCTGGAGACGCCGGTCTCGGCATTTCTGAAGCTTGCGCGCGGCCGCAAAGGGAACGTCTTCCTGCTCGAATCGGTCGAGGGCGGCGCCGCACGTGGGCGCTATTCCATGATCGGCGTCGATCCGGATATCGTCTGGCGCGCGAGCGCCGGGCGCGCCGAGATCAATCGACGCGCGCTGCACGACGCGGATGCATTCGAACCCTGCGCCGAAAAACCCCTCGACGCGCTGCGCAGCCTCATCGCGGAATCGGCGATCCCTCCGGTCGCGGGCATGCCGCCAATGGCGGCAGGCGTATTCGGCTACCTCGGGTACGACATGGTGCGCGAGATGGAGCGTCTGGCGCCAGCCAAACCCGATCCGATCGGCACGCCGGACGCGATCATGATCCGACCGACGGCGATCGCGATCTTCGATTCCGTACGCGACGAGATTTCGCTGGTCACCCCGGCGCGGCCGGCGCCCGGCGTGTCCGCGCGCGCGGCGTACGATCGAGCGGTCGCGCGAATCGAAGCGCTCGTCGCCACGCTCGAGGGGCCGCTCGATCATGATTCTTCGGCCGATCCGCATCTGCTGGCGCAGAAGCCGGCCTCCAACACGCCCGAGCCCACATTCCTGAAAATGGTGGAGCGCGCGAAGGAATACATCAAGGCCGGCGACATCTTTCAGGTGGTGCTGTCACAACGCTTCACCGCGCCGTTCGCACTGCCGGCCTTCTCGCTCTATCGCGCGCTGCGACGCGTCAATCCCGCGCCCTTTCTCTGCTATCTCGATTTCGGCCCGTTCCAGGTCGTTTGTTCGAGTCCGGAGATTCTCGTGCGCGTTCGCGGCGGCGAAGTTACGATCCGGCCTATCGCCGGCACGCGCTGGCGCGGCAAGACACAGGCCGAGGACGAGGCGCTCGCCGCCGAGCTGCTTTCCGACGAGAAGGAGCGCGCCGAACACCTCATGCTGCTCGACCTCGGCCGCAACGACGTCGGCCGCGTCGCCGAGATCGGCTCGGTCGAAGTGACCGAGCAATTCTCGATCGAACGCTACAGCCACGTCATGCACATCGTCTCGAACGTGATCGGCCGGCTCGATCCGCGACGCGACGCCATCGACGCGCTGTCGGCCGGCTTTCCCGCGGGCACGGTGTCCGGGGCGCCGAAAGTTCGGGCGATGGAGATCATCGACGAACTCGAAACCGACAAGCGCGGCATCTACGGCGGCTGCATCGGCTATTTCTCGGCGACCGGCGACATGGACACCTGCATCGTTCTGCGCACGTCGATCGTGAAAGACGGCAAGATGCATGCGCAGGCCGGCGCGGGCATCGTCTACGATTCGGATCCCGCCTACGAACACCGGGAATGCGTGAACAAGGCCACAGCGCTTTTTCGCGCCGCTGAGGAAGCGGTGCGGTTCGCAACGCGCGCGCGGCGCGGGCAATAGTCACAACACGGCGAGCCGGCGCTCCAGCTCGACAATCCTGCGCGCGAGATTCGCGCGCGCATGGCTTTCCCAGGCGGCCGCGGTTTCCGGTCGCCGATACAGCCGGTCGGCGTCTCTGAATTGTTTCAGCACGGCCGTGTGGCCGATCAGGAAATCCCGTTCGGGAACCCAGGAAAATTCCTTGCGGATTGCGACGCCGTTTTCGACGAATTGCGGCCAAGGCGCCGCCAATGGAGCGAGATCGAGGTCGAGGAACAAGTCCATGTCGCCCTGCAATTCGGTGCGGCTCGCGCGCGCCGTGACATGGTCGGCTGTCGCCATGACGAGCTCTTCGACATCGTCGGCGTCCTGTCGCGGCATGCGGGCGTAGCGACGGAAGAGGTCAGCGCTCGCGCGCACGTTATCGCGATCGGCGCGCGGCGCGCCGCCTGCCGTCCGGGTCTCGTAGACGACGTCGTGCCAGAAGACGGCCGCAAGAACGAGGTCGGGGCGGCGCGCGAGCCCGCAGCGCCGGCCAAGCTCCGCGACCAGACCCGCAATGTGCGACCAGTCGTGATAGGCGCGATGCCGTTCGCCGTAGCCGGCCGCCAGCGCATCCCACGCGCCCGACGCATGGCGCTGCGCCATCCGATCGTTCCAGAGCGCGTTCAACGCGTGCATGCATCCCCCGTCAGATTCCCCTCCTGTGGAGAAACGCCAATCGGCATCGCGAGCTGCTCACGTCCCGACGCCACGATCACGGCGCCATGGCTGCGTCAGCATCCGGTCGAGTCGCAATTCGCGCGGCGATCGAAAGCATGGCAGACCGATCGACAGCTTTGCGCGTCCGGCGGCCGGCTCGGTCCGGTAGAGCCCGAACGCTCGATCCCAGATGGACAGATTGAAGCCGAAATTGGAATTGGTTTCGGCAGGCTCGACGGAATGATGAACGCGATGCATGTCCGGCGTGACGACAAGCAGTCGCGCCACAGGTTCGAGGCGCGACGGCAGGCTGGCGTTGGCGTGGTTGAACATAGCAAAGGCGTTGAGGACGATCTCGAACGCGACGACGCTTCCCGGCGGCGCGCCGAGCGCAACTGCGGCCGCCATTTTGACCAGAACGGAAAGGACGATCTCGCCGGGATGGAAGCGCAGCGCGGTCGTCACGTCGTAGTCGAGGTCGGCGTGATGCATCCTATGGAGGCGCCACAGCCAGGGGATGCGGTGGAACACGACATGCTGGCCCCAGACCGTGAAATCGAGTGCGACGAGCGCGATCGGCCAGGCGAGCCAGGCCGGCGCATGGACAAGATTGAGCAGCCCCCACCCCCTGCCCTCGGCAAAGGCGGCGACGCCGACGACGGCGCTCGGAAACAGCGCGCGCACGAGCAGCGTGTCGACGACGACGACCCCGAGGTTCGAAGGCCACCGCCGCAATCGCGGATAGGCGCGCTCCCGCGCCGGCGACAAGGCCTCCCACAGGGCCGCCGCCGTCAAGACGGCCGCAAATGCGCCAAACCGCACGAGGGCTTCGCCAGCCATCAGACCGCGCCTCCCGCTGCCCTGTTTTCGTTGACTTCGCCCCGGCAAAACCCGAAAACACGGGCGAAGTCAGGGAAAATGATGCCTTCAGTCACGCTCATCGACAATTACGACAGCTTCACCTTCAATCTCGTGCATTATCTGGGCTCTCTCGGCGCGGATGTCACGGTCTGGCGGAACGATGCGCGGTCCGTTCACGACATCGTGGCCGATGCGCCGGACGCAATCGTGCTGTCGCCGGGCCCCTGCACGCCACGCGAGGCCGGCGTATGCCTCGACCTCATCAAGGCGGCGAGCCCGACTATCCCCATGTTCGGCGTCTGCCTCGGGCATCAGGCGATGGGCGAAGCGTTCGGCGGCGACGTGATCCGGGCTCCCCTGCCGATCCATGGCAAGATCGCGAAGATCCAGCACAAGGGCGAAGGCGTTTTCCACGGCATCAACGGGCCTTTCGCGGCGACCCGTTACCACTCGCTCGTCGTCGACCGTGCAACCCTGCCGGCCGCCCTCGCCATAACCGCCGAGACGGACGACGGGCTCATCATGGGCCTCGCGCACCGCTCGCTGCCTGCCTGGGGCGTACAATTCCATCCCGAGAGCATCGCCTCGGAACACGGCAAGACGATTCTGAAGAATTTCCTCGATCTGGCGACGCGCTGGAACGGGACGCAGCGCAAGGCCGCCTGAGACAATGGAAGCGTTCAAACCCTTTCTCGCGAAAATCGCCACCGGCGCGCGGCTGACGGCGGACGAAGCGCGCGATTCATTCGACGCGATGCTGTCTGGCGAAGTGACGCCCGCGCAGATGGGCGCGTTCCTGATGGCTCTTCGCGTGCGCGGAGAATCCGTGGACGAAATCACGGGCGCTGTCGCCGCGATGCGCGCCAAGATGCTTCAGGTCGAGGCCCCTGCGAACGCAATCGACATCGTCGGCACCGGCGGCGACGGTCACGGCTCTTATAACGTATCGACCGTCTCGGCCTTCATTGTCGCGGGCTGCGGCGCGCCGGTCGCCAAGCACGGCAATCGCGCGGCGTCGTCGCGCTCGGGCGCGAGCGACGTGCTGACTGCGCTCGGCGTGAAGATCGGCGTTTCGGCGGAAGGCGTCGCCGAATGCATCCGCGAGGCGGGCGTCGGCTTCATGATGGCGCAGACCCACCACGCGGCAATGCGCCACGTCGGCGCGGCGCGCGTCGAGCTCGGCACGCGCACGATCTTCAATCTGCTCGGACCGCTGTCAAATCCCGCCGGCGTCAAACGGCAATTGCTCGGCGTCTTTTCACGCGAATGGCTGAAGCCGATGGCCGAAACTCTTCGCACGCTCGGCTCGACGCGAGTCTGGCTCGTGCACGGCTCCGACGGCCTCGATGAAATCACGACGACAGGTCCGACGCATGTCGTCGAACTGAACGAAGGCGAGATCGCCTCCTTCGACATTGCGCCCGAGCAGATCGGCCTTCCGCGCGCCACGCTTGCCGACTTGCGAGGCGGCGATCCCGCGCACAATGCAGCCGCGCTGACCGCCGTGCTGGAAGGCGTGCGCGGGCCCTATCGCGACATAGCCGTCTTCAATTCGGCGGCGGCGCTCGTCGTCGCAGGGTTGGCCGCCGACCTGAAGGCGGGCGCCGCGCTCGCGGAAAAATCGATCGACGGGGGGCATGCGCGAAAAGCGCTCGAGCGCCTCGTCGCCACGTCAAACGCCGTCGGGAGCGCCTGATATGCCGGACATCCTGCGCAAGATCGAAGCCTACAAGCGGCGCGAGGTCGCCGAGGCCAAGGTGCGCATGCCTTTCAAGACGCTGGAGCGACAGGCGCGCGACCACGATCCGCCCCGCGGTTTCATCAAGGCGATCGAGCGCCAGCACAGCCAGGGACGGATCGCCATCATCGCCGAAATCAAGAAGGCGAGCCCGTCGAAAGGCGTGATCCGCGACGACTTCGATCCGGCCAAACTCGCCAAGGCCTATGAAAAAGGCGGCGCGACCTGTCTGTCCGTTCTCACCGACGGCCCCTCGTTCCAGGGCAGCCTCGCCAATCTCGAGATCGCGCGTAAGGCGGCGATCATGCCGGCGCTACGCAAGGACTTCATGCTCGACCCCTACCAGGTCTATGAAGCGCGCGCGAACGGCGCCGATTGCATTCTCGTCATAATGGCGAGCGTATCCGATTCCGAGGCAAAGGCGCTCAACGCCGCGGCGCACGATCTGCGGATGGATGTTCTGTTCGAAATTCACGACGAGGAGCAGTTGAAGCGGGCGTTGCAGCTCGAAGCTCGACTGATCGGCGTCAACAATCGCGACCTGCATTCGTTCAAGACGGATCTCGCGACGACTGAACGCCTTGCGCCGAAAATCCCCAAAGACAGGATTATCGTCTCGGAGAGCGGCATCGCAGCGCACGAGGATTGCGTGCGGCTCGAACGCGCGGGCGTCGCTACATTCCTGGTCGGCGAGTCGCTCATGCGGCACAAGGACGTGGCGGAGGCGACGCGCAATCTCATCTCCGGCGCGCCGGCCAGGGCTCAGGCCTGATGGCGAAGCTGACGCATCTGTCGGAGGCCGGCGACGCGCATATGGTGGACGTGTCGGACAAGGCTTCGACCGAGCGCGTTGCTGTGGCCGAGGGACGCGTTGAGATGGCGCCCGAAACGCTCGCGCTATGCACGTCCGGAAATGCAAAGAAGGGCGACGTGTTCGCCGCCGCGCGCATCGCCGGCATCATGGCGGCGAAGAAGACGTCCGAACTCATTCCGCTCTGTCATCCGCTGGCATTGACCAAGGTGACGGTCGATCTCGATACCGACGCGAAGCTGCCGGGCGTACGCGTGCGCGCGACCGCCAAAGTCTCAGGCCAGACGGGCGTCGAAATGGAGGCGCTGACGGCCGTCTCTGTCGCATGCCTCACGATCTACGATATGCTGAAAGCCGCAGATCGCGGCATGCGGATCGAGGGCGTCCGGCTTCTCGAAAAGCGCGGCGGCAAGTCCGGCGACTGGTCGGCGTGACTGCGGCGCTCCGGGAATGTCATTCCCGCGCAAGCGGGAATCCAGTTCCCCACCATTCTAGGTAAGGGAACTGGGTCCCCACTTCTGGTCGAAGTCGGCAACAGCCGACTTCGAACCTCGCGGGGACGACAGCCCAGCTTACAGGATTGCGGTCATGGCCCCCAAGTCTCTCCTTCCCGTCGCCGATGCGCTCGCGCGCATTCTCGACGCGGCGAAGCCGATCGCCGAAGTCGACACCGTTCCGCTTGCCGAAGCCTTCGGACGCACGCTCGCGCGCGCGTTGACGGCGACGCGCACGCAGCCGCCGTTCGACGTGTCGGCCATGGACGGCTACGGCCTTCGCGCCGCGGATCTGTCGTCGCGCGACGATCGCGTGAAGCTCGTCGGCGAGAGCGCGGCGGGCAAAGGTTTTGCAGGCGCGGTGAAGGCCGGAGAATGCGTCCGCATCTTCACCGGCGCCCCGGTTCCGCGCGGGGTCGATACGATCCTCATCCAGGAAGACGCGATCGTCGAAGGCGATCTGATCGGCGCGACGGAGAAGCCGACGCAGGGCAAGAACATCCGCGAAGCAGGGCTCGATTTCCGCGCGGGCGAAGCTGGCCTGATGGCGGGCGCGCGCCTCGGCCCCGCCGAACTCGCGCTCGCGGCGGCGATGAACCACGCGCTCGTTCCAGTGACGCGACGGCCGCGCGTCGCCATTCTCGCGACTGGCGACGAACTCGTCCCGCCCGGCGAGACTCCGGGCCCGGATCAGATCGTCTGCTCCAATCCCTTCGCGGTCGCGGCTTACGTCGAAGGCGCTGGCGGCGAGCCTGTCGACCTGGGGATCGCCGGAGATACCTTCGCTGATCTCGAACGCGCGATCGCGCGGGCGAAAGAGATGAAGGCCGACGTTCTCGTGACGCTCGGCGGCGCGTCGGTCGGCGACCACGATCTCGTGCAGTCGGCGCTCGCGAAGGAAGGCATGCAGCTCGGATTCTGGCGCATCGCGATGCGCCCGGGCAAACCGCTGATCCACGGCGCGCTCGGCCCGATGCACATCATCGGCCTGCCCGGCAACCCGGTGTCCTCGATCGTCTGCACGCTGATGTTTCTGATTCCGCTCGTGCGGAAATTGTCGGGCGATCCGTCGGCCGGCGGCGATCACACGCAACCGGCGATCCTCGGGGCTGACATCAAGGCGAACGATCAACGCATGGATTTTTTACGCGCGACATTGACGACCGATGCTCAGGGGCGCGTCGTCGCGACGCCGCATGCGCTGCAAGATTCCTCGCTGCTCAGCGTGTTCTCGAAATCGCAAGCGCTGCTGCTGCGCGCGCCGCATGCGCCGGCTGCGAAAGCCGGCGATCAATGTCGGATCATCCGACTGGAGCGTGGCGGGTTCTGAAGTGCGTTCGCTCTGTGCGGATTGTCATGACAGCGCGGACAAGCGCATCCCGCATCGACAATCCGCGCGAATTTCACACTCCGCATGCGTGTGCGTGTCATACCGACATCGACGATCGCGCAAGCAAAGATCGTCGGCGAGCGGCGCTGCGGATATTCCCCGCAATCGGCGTCCCGCACCGGCGTCGGCGGCGGCGGCTGGGGCGGGGGCCTCAACGCATGGGGTTGCTGGGACGCCTGTTGCGACTTCTGCTGTCCGGCGGGCCGCTACGAGGCGGGACCGACAGGCTGGCAATGGGTTTGCGACTGGATGGAATGTTGCGAGCCGTGCACCAAATGCATCTGGCCGTGGCGACGAGGTTTGTCGTTCCGACGTCGCGAAGGTTCGGACGCGGCGAACTACATTCGTCGCGTCCGCCGCTGCTCATTCCCAGGTCGCATGCGCCAGCCAAGAAGATTGACTGGCTATGCCGGACGATGCGTCGAAGGACGGGACGGTCCTGAATATCTCGCGCGGAAGAAACGCGCGACGCCGCGTCGAAGCGCCGCCATCTGCAACCGCGCTTCGAAATGCCTCCTGCGAGCGCTCGCGGAACCCGGCCCCTCCTTACCTTATCCCC
Organism: Hyphomicrobiales bacterium; assembly: GCA_028868735.1. Classification (GTDB taxonomy): domain Bacteria; phylum Pseudomonadota; class Alphaproteobacteria; order Rhizobiales; family Beijerinckiaceae; genus JAJXWB01. Next base: position 19,969 of record JAGWTW010000076.1, read on the forward strand.
AAAGCCATCTTCGTCTGACGCAACTGCTCCTGGTGCGGCGAATACATCTTGCCGCCGATGAGGCCGCCATCGATCACGATGTCGGTCGCGTTGATGAAAGAGCCGCGGTCGCTCGCCAGAAACAGCACGCATTGCGCGATGTCGTCGGTGACGCCCGCGCGCGGTATCGGTTGCGCCTTGGCGAACCCGTCCTTCATCTTCTCGGCGACTTCGTCGGCGGCGTGGTGCTCCATGCCGAGCGCCTTGGCCAGAATGCCGGTCGCGATGGCGCCCGGCGAGACGGAATTGACGCGCACATTGTGCTCGCCGAGCTCCATGCCCGCGCAGACGGTGAGATGCTTCACCGCCGCTTTCGCTGCGCTGTAGATCATCGAAGAGGAATAGCCGGCGAGGTGGCCGGCGACGGAGGCATTGTTGATGATGGCGCCCGACTTCTGCGCGGTCATCACCTTGCCGACGTGTTTCATGCCGAGCATGACGGAGCGCACGAGCAGCGCCATCGCGTCGTCGAAATCGTCGACGTCGATCGAGGTGATGGATCCGGTCGGCGCCGGACCGCCTGCGTTGTTGAAGAGGCAATCGATGCGGCCGAACCGCCTCTGCGTCTCCGCGACGACTTTCTTCCAGTCCGTCTCCAACGTGGCGTCCGCGCGCAAAAAGGCGGCCTTGTCGCCAATGCGATTTGCGATCGCCTCGCCCTCTTCCTGCCGGCGACCCGTGAAGAGCACGCGTGCGCCCTCTTCCACGAACAATTCGACCGTGCGCGCGCCGATGCCGCTCGTCGCGCCGGTGATGATCGCAACCTTGCCTTCGACCAGACCCATGCCGTCCTCCAGGATTCGGGCGGCAAGGGTCGGTCGCCGAGCGCGACGCGTCAACCGCGCCGCGCCCGCAGTCGCTATTTCGTCCAGACAGCGGCGAACAGATCCTGCGCGCCGACCGTGTAGCCGTCCACCAGCTCGAGACGATAGCCCTGCCCCACGAGCTGGTCGAACGTCTGCTGATATTGCGCTGCGGTCAGACCGTGCCGCGCGACCCATGCGGGCGCGCCGGCGATCTTGCGGAACAGCGCGGCATAGCGCGCCTGCGCGCCGTCGCTCGCGCCCGACACGACCGTCGGCTTGAAGCCCTGCGCCGTCGACTGATTGAAGAAGGCCTGATAGTCGGCGCCGGTCAGCCCGTGCCGCGCCTGCCAGGCGGGAACGCCGGGGATCTTGCGCCAGATTGCGGCGTAAAGGTCCTGCGCGCCGTCGAAATAGCCGCTCACCCAGTCGAGCGCATAGCCCTGCGCGACGAGCTGGTCGAACGTCTGCTGGTATTGCGCGGCGGTCAAACCGTGCCGCGCGACCCAGTCGCCGGTCGGTCCCTTCTGGAAGATGCAGGCGAAGCGCGGGCCGGCCGTCGTCGCATATCCGTCGACGAGGGTCGGATGGAAGCCCGCCGCCGCCAGCTGGTCGAACGTCGTCTGATATTCGGCGGCGGTCAGGCCGTGGCGCGCCTGCCATTCCGGCGGCGCGGCGGTCTTCACCCACAGCGCGGCATAGAGCGTGGTCGTCGATCCGTAGCCGCTGACGTCGATCAGCTGCATGCCCTGGTTGCCGACGTAATCATTGAACGCCATCTGATATTGCGCGGCGGTCAACCCGTGCCGCGCGATCCATCCGCCGACGCCGATCTTCGGCTTGATGTTGGCGATGTAGGCGTTGTCGACGACGTCGCGGAAGAAGGCGCCGCCTGCGCCGACCGGCGAGTTGGCGAGCACCACCAGCTCCATGTCGTCGGGCAGGAAATAGGCGAGGCTCTGCTCGACCTGGCCGGAGCCTGCGCCCCACCAGCCGTTCTTGTTGTAGAGCAGTCCCAGATCGGTATTCCTGATCTCGTCGATGCCGTAGCCCGCATCGAGCA
>JAGWTW010000077.1 GCA_028868735.1 Hyphomicrobiales bacterium
TCACCGCGACGAAGACCTTGACCATCTTCATCACGCCGGGCGGCAGTTCGTCGCCGCGCTGCAGCTTCTCGACCTTGTCGAGGAAGCGGCTTTCCAGCCCCTTCTTCGACTCGTCGTACTGCTTGCGCATCGCCTCGATCTCGCCCATCAGCTTGTCGTCTTCGATGGCGAAGGCCCACCATTGCGACCGCGGGAATTCCTCGATCGTGGTGCGGGTGAGCTGCGTGTCCTTCTTGAAGCCCTTCGGGCCGGACACGGCGCTCTTGCCGATCAGCACGTCGGCCAGACGCGCATAGACGTTGCGGTCGAGGATCGCGAGCTCGTCGTCGCGGTCCTTGGCCAGCTGTTCGATCTGCTCGCGTTCGATCGCCTGCGCGCGCTCGTCCTTGTCGACGCCGTGGCGGTTGAACACGCGCACTTCGACGATCGTGCCCTGCACGCCGGGCGGCACGCGCAGCGAGGTGTCGCGCACGTCGGAAGCCTTCTCGCCGAAGATGGCGCGCAGAAGCTTTTCTTCCGGCGTCATCGGGCTTTCGCCCTTGGGCGTGATCTTGCCGACGAGAATATCGCCCGCCTGCACTTCCGCGCCGATGTAGACGATGCCGGCCTCGTCGAGATTCTTCAGCGCCTCTTCCGAAACGTTCGGAATGTCGCGCGTGATTTCTTCGGGTCCGAGCTTCGTGTCGCGCGCCATCACCTCGAACTCGTCGATGTGGATGGAGGTGAACACGTCGTCCTTGACGATGCGCTCGTTGAGAAGGATCGAGTCTTCGAAGTTGTAGCCGTTCCACGGCATGAACGCGACGAGCACGTTGCGGCCGAGCGCGAGATCGCCGAGATCGGTCGAGGGACCGTCGGCGATGATGTCGCCCTTGCGCACCGCATCGCCGACGCGAACGAGCGGCTTCTGGTTGATGCAGGTCGACTGGTTCGAACGCTGGAACTTCATCAGGCGATAGATGTCGACGCCGGGCTTGGCCGGGTCCATCTCTTCCGTCGCGCGGATGACGATACGCGTGGCGTCAATCTGGTCGACGACGCCCGTGCGGCGCGCGGCGATCGCCGCGCCCGAGTCGCGCGCGACGACGGCTTCCATGCCGGTGCCGACGAGCGGCGCGTCGGCCTTCACGAGCGGCACGGCCTGGCGCTGCATGTTCGAGCCCATGAGCGCGCGGTTCGCGTCGTCGTTCTCGAGGAACGGAATGAGCGCGGCCGCCACCGAAACGAGCTGCTTCGGCGACACGTCCATCATGTCGACCTTTTCGCGCGGCACCATGATCACGTCGCCGGCGTGACGGCACACGACGAGGTCTTCCGTCAGCACGCCCTTGGCGTCGATCGGCGCATTGGCCTGCGCGACATTGTACTTCTGCTCTTCCATCGCGGAGAGGTAGACGACTTCGGCGCCGACCTTGCCGTCATGCACGCGACGGTACGGCGCCTCGATGAAGCCGTACTTGTTCACGCGCGCAAACGTCGCGAGCGAATTGATCAGACCGATGTTCGGACCTTCCGGCGTCTCGATCGGGCAGATGCGGCCGTAATGCGTCGGATGCACGTCGCGCACTTCGAAGCCCGCGCGCTCGCGCGTCAGGCCGCCCGGTCCGAGCGCGGAGAGACGGCGCTTGTGCGTAATCTCCGAGAGCGGATTGGTCTGGTCCATGAACTGCGAGAGCTGCGAGGAGCCGAAGAATTCGCGCACAGCGGCCGCCGCCGGCTTCGCGTTGATCAGGTCCTGCGGCATGACCGTGTCGATGTCGACCGAGGACATGCGCTCCTTGATCGCGCGCTCCATGCGCAGCAGGCCGAGGCGATACTGATTCTCCATCAGCTCGCCGACCGAGCGCACGCGGCGGTTGCCGAGATGGTCGATATCGTCGATCTCGCCGCGGCCGTCGCGCAGATCGACGAGCGCGCGCACGACGGCGACGATGTCGTCCTTGCGCAGCACGCGCATCGTGTCCGGCGCATCGAGATCGAGGCGCATGTTCATCTTAACGCGGCCGACCGCCGACAGGTCGTAGCGTTCCGGATCGAAGAACAGCGAATGGAACATCGCTTCGGCCGTCTCGATCGTCGGCGGCTCGCCCGGGCGCATCACGCGATAGATGTCGAACAGGGCTTCTTCGCGCGAAGAATTCTTGTCGACCGCGAGCGTGTTGCGGATGTACGGGCCGATGTTGATGTGGTCGATGTCGAGGATCGGAAGCTCGTCGAAACCGAGTTCGAGAAGCTGCGGCAGCGTCTTGGCGGTGATCTCGTCGCCCGCCTCGGCGAAGATTTCGCCGGTGTTCGGGTCGAACAGATCCTCGCCCAGATACTGGCCGTAGAGATCCTCGTCGGTGACGCGCAGCGCCTTCACGCCCTTCTCGGCGAGCTGGCGCGCCGAACGCGCGGTGAGCTTCTTGCCGGCCTCGACGACCACTTCGCCGGAATCGGCGTCGATGAGGTCCACCGAAGCCTTCACGCCCTTCAGGCGCTCGGCGTCGAACGGCATGCGCCAGTTTTCGCCGGCGCGCGTGTAGGTCAGCTTCTTGTAGAAGGTCGAGAGAATTTCCTCGCCGTCCATGCCGAGCGCGAACAGCAGCGACGTCACGGGAATCTTGCGGCGGCGGTCGATGCGCGCATAGACGATGTCCTTGGCGTCGAACTCGATGTCGAGCCAGGAGCCGCGGTAGGGAATGATGCGGGCGGCGAACAGGAGCTTGCCCGAGGAATGGCTCTTGCCCTTGTCGTGATCGAAGAACACGCCCGGCGAGCGATGCATCTGCGACACGATCACGCGCTCGGTGCCGTTCACGATGAACGTGCCGTTCGACGTCATGAAGGGCATGTCGCCCATGTAGACGTCCTGCTCCTTGATGTCCTTCACGGACTTCGCGCCGGTGTCCGGATCGACATCGAACACGATCAGGCGCAGCGTCACCTTCAGCGGCGCGGCGAAAGTCATGCCGCGCTGGCGGCATTCGTCGACGTCGTACTTCGGCGCCTCGAACTCGTATTTCACGAATTCGAGCAGCGACGCGCCCGAGAAATCGGAAATCGGGAAAACGGACTTGAAGACGGACTGCAGACCTTCGTCGAGACGGCCGCCCTTCGGCTCGTCGACCAGCAGGAATTGATCATACGAGGCCTTCTGCACCTCGATGAGATTCGGCATTTCCGCGACTTCGCGGATGTGCCCGAAAAACTTGCGAACTCTCTTCCGGCCGGTGAACGTCTGCGCCATGTCGCTCCTCGCACCCCTTCATCCAGGCGGGCCACGGCGCCACGCCAGGCCGCTCGCCTCTTCCGCCGATCCCTCGGCGGGTCCGGGACTTGCGTCCCGCGCCGTCGGCCGTGGCCGTCGGCTAAACCGGGAGAACGCCTCCCGAAACGCGTGAACGGCCCCGGGAGCAGCTCCCGGGGCCTTGTCTCAACTCGTGACCGCCGCTTGCGCGGCGAACGCCATTACTTGAGCTCGACCTTGGCGCCGGCCTTTTCCAGCTGGGCCTTGATCTTCTCGGCGTCGTCCTTCGACGCGCCTTCCTTGACGGTCTTCGGCGCGCCTTCGACGAGGTCCTTGGCTTCCTTGAGGCCGAGGCCGGTGATGGCGCGCACTTCCTTGATGACTTCGATCTTCTTGTCGCCGGCGGAGGCGAGAACGACCGTGAACTCGGTCTTCTCTTCTGCGGCCGGAGCAGCGGCGCCGCCCCCGGCCGGAGCAGCGGCCACGGCGACTGCCGCGGCCGCCGAGACGCCCCACTTCTCTTCGAGGAGCTTGGCGAGTTCGGCGGCTTCCAGAACCGTCAGGGACGACAGTTCATCGACGATCTTTTCGAGATTGGCCATTTTGGATTGTCCTTTAGATAGGTTTGGTTCTCAGGATTGCAAACCCGGCCGTCAGGCCGCGTCTCTGTTGGCGTAGGCCCCGAACACGCGCGCGAGCTTGGCCGCGGGCGCCGTCGAGAGCTGGGCGAGCTTGGTGGCCGGCGCATTGATAAGGCCGATAAGCTTCGCGCGCAGTTCGTCGAGGGACGGCATGGTCGCAAGCGACTTCACGCCATCGGGGTTGAGGGCCGTCGCGCCCATGGCGCCGCCGAGGATCACGAACTTCTCGTTGTCCTTGGCGAAAGCCACGGCCGCTTTCGGCGCCGCCACCGGATCGTCCGAATAGGCGATCAGGGTCGGTCCCTTCAGCAGGGATCCGATCGAGGCGACGTCGGCGCCATCGAGAGCGATCTTGACCAGGCGGTTCTTGGCGACCTGAACAGTGGCGCCGGCGTCACGCATCTGCTTCCGCAGAGCCTGCATCTGGGCCACCGTCAGGCCGGAGTAATGGGCGACGACGACGACCGAAGTCTTCTTGAAGACTTCGTTCAGCGACGCTACCGCCTCTTTTTTCTCCGCTCTGTCCACGGTGCTCTTCTCCATATGCGGAAGCGTTTGACGGCCTCCGCCTTGCTGCTTGCCGCGCGTCTTTCGAAACGCGGCGCCGTGCCTGTCCTCCCGAAGGACCCGGAGGGTCTTCCGTGGATCAGAGGGATCGAACCAAACCGGGGCTCAGCGCGTTGACGCTGCGCCCTGAAATTCCGCTCTTCCCCGTCTATGCAGGCCGCTCCCGAGGGAGGCGATTAAGCCGCGGGCGAACCCGAAGCGCCGGCAGTCTCGGACAGGACATGGCCGCTGGATTTCGGGACGAACCCCTGATCCTGCGGCCATTTCCGCCGCGCGCACGCCGGCGCCCCTGCGGGGTCGACGCCATGAGCACGGAAGATGAATCTGAAACGGGGCCGCAATAGGCGGTCGGCCCCGGAGGGGTGTCTTTATCCGGTTCCGCCCCCCATGCCAAGGGGGCGGAGCCTTAATTTTTTGAAAGTCAAGCCCCTGCGACGGGGGCCACCGAGGCGAGCTCGATTTTCACGCCAGGACCCATGGTCGAGGAAATCGCGACCTTCTGGATATAGGTGCCCTTGGCGCCGGCCGGCTTGGCCTTGGAGACCGCGTCGACGAACGCCTTGATGTTCTCGACGAGCTTGCCGTCGTCGAACGAGGCCTTGCCGACCGTGCCCTGCACGATGCCGGCCTTCTCGACGCGGAACTCGACGGCGCCGCCCTTGGAGGCCTTCACCGCCGCCGTGACATCCATCGTCACGGTGCCGACGCGCGGGTTGGGCATCAGGCCGCGCGGGCCGAGCACCTTGCCGAGGCGGCCGACCAGACCCATCATGTCCGGCGTCGCGATGCAGCGGTCGAAGTCGATCTTGCCGCCCTGCACTTCCGCAACCAGCTCGTCCGCGCCGACGATGTCGGCGCCTGCGGCCTTGGCTTCGTCCGCCTTCGCGCCCTTCGCGAAGACCGCGACCTTCAGCGTACGGCCGGTGCCGTTCGGCAGATTGACGACGCCGCGCACCATCTGGTCGGCGTGCTTGGGGTCGACGCCGAGGTTCATGGCGATCTCGACCGTCTCGTCGAACTTGGCCTTGGCGCGCTCGCGCACCAGCTTCACCGCCTGGTCGAGCGGATAAAGCTTCGTCCGCTCAATGCCTTCGCGTGCCTTATTGATTCTCTTTCCGTGAGCCATGACTTACCCCACCACCTCGAGGCCCATAGCGCGGGCGGAACCTTCGATCATCGACATGGCCGATTCGATCGTGTGACAATTGAGGTCCACGATTTTCTTCTCGGCGATCTCGCGCACCTGCGCCTTCGTCACCTTGCCGACGAAGCCGCGGCCCGGCGTCTTCGCGCCGGAAGCCGGCTTCTTGCCGAGCTTCAGACCCGCCGCCTTCTTCAGGAAGAAGGAGACCGGCGGCTGCTTCATCTCGAAGGTGAAGGAGCGGTCCTGGTAGGCCGTGATGATGACGGGGATCGGCATCCCCTTCTCCATCTGCTGGGTCTTCGCATTGAAGGCCTTGCAGAATTCCATGATGTTGAGGCCGCGCTGGCCGAGGGCCGGGCCGATCGGCGGCGACGGGTTGGCGGCGCCGGCGGGCACCTGCAGCTTGATATAGCCGGCGATTTTCTTCGCCATCTCTATTCTCCAACGAATGACGACGGTCCCCGCCTGTAAGCGAGGCCGCAATCGGTTGCAGTTCGTGGTCGGACATGGACTCCCGGATGGCGCCGGGCATGTCTCCCACGGTTAGGTCCGTCCGCGCACGAACGGAAACAGCCCTCCCGGGGACGAGAGAGCCGCCGCGCGCTTATAGAGGGGATTGCGGCGAACGCAAACGGATTTTCGCCGCGCCGGACGGACGGGTCGCCGAAACAGGCGCCGATTGATATGCGACAAGGATCGGCGATCCAGCCTTTGCTTCAACCTCCGGCGCCGACGCGACGCTTCCCAAGCCCGCGTTTTGCGCAGCGCTGGAGAATAGCTATGGCGGCGCCTGTGATTGTTCTTTTCGTGGTGATCCTGCCGCCGGCCTTGGCCGGGCTGCTCTACCTCGCGATGCACGGGCTCGGCCTGCAATAGCCGTCGTTCGCGCCGCCGTCAGTGGACGAGACGGGCGCCGGCGTTGATGACGTTGGCGGCCCGCCGTTGCGCCGCCGACCCCCGACGCCTTCACTGGTCCTCGCGCTTGCTCGTCGATTGCGCGCGCCATTGCGTTACGCTCTTTCCGAACTTCGCCTTGAACCAGCGCGCGAGCGCGCTTTGCGCCGAAAAGCCGAGCAACCCGGCGACGGCCGGCAGGCTGCGCCGACGGTCCTCGATCAAACGCAGCGCGAGGGATGCGCGCTCGGCGTCGAGAATGTCCGAAAACGTCGCGCCGCGTTCCGCGAGCCGGCGATGGACGGTTCGCCGGTCGCAGCCCAGATGCTCGGCGACGCGCTCGACGGAACAACGCCCCGTTGGCAGCAGTGCGGCGACGAGTTCGCGCACCTTGCCCTCGATCGTCGGCTCGCGCGCGGCGATCGTCTCGATATAGGCCTGGGCGTAACGCGCCATCGAGGCGTCGGCGGCGGGCATCGGCCGCGTCATGTCCGACGCCTTGCAGAAAATCGCGTCGCGCTCGGCGCCGAACATGACAGGGGCTCCGAAAAAGCGCCGGTGGGCCGACCGGTTGCGCGGCGCTGGATGGGCGAAATGCACTTCGATCGGACTCCAGCCGGACCCGAAAAATGCGCTGAGAATCCGGAACGTCACGCCGAGCACGAGCTCGACCGACTGACGCGCGGGAACGCCGCCGCCGACTTGAAGGACGGGCGCAACGGACACGACGTCGCCCGTCCTTTCGATGCGCAGGCTGACGGACTCGTTGTGGATGTGAACGTAGCGGGCGAGCGCGTCCATGGCCGCGCCGACTGTGGCCTGCTCGCGTACAACGAGCGCCACCGGCCCGAGGTTCGACAGGCCGCCGCGCTCGGCGAGCCGCAAGCCGAAATCCTCGAGTCCCGTCGCCGCTGCGGCTTCCTCCAGCAGGCGGCGCACGCCGCCGGCGGGGATACGAATATCGGGATCTTGCAGCGCCATCGGCGGCAGTCCGACCCGCGCGAGCAATTTGCGCGGATCGAGCCCGGCTTCGCGCGCTACGTCGGCGAAGCGCTGCAAGCTCGCGCTGCGGATGAGATCGGTCATGCGGCGATCCTGCCTGTCCCCAAAAGGTAAATGATTGTCCCGATCCGTCAAATCGCTGCGCGGCGAAGCGACTAGGTTGCGGCATGGACGAGACACACAGCAGGGAGTGCGCCGTGAACGACATGACCAACCCGCCCAAAACGCCGGTGACGGACCACCTGCGCGCGACCGGCGCCTGGAATCCGGCCTGGGACGTGCTGGCCGAACTCGATCCGGTCTGGACGGAGAAATTCGTCGACATGGGTTCGACGCCGCTGATGCGCGGCGCGCTCGACCGCAAGACCTGGGAGCTGATCGCCATCGCGGTCGACGCCGCCTGCACGCACATGTACGCGCCTGGGGTCCGTCGCCACATCCGCGGCGCGCTCGACGCCGGCGCCACGAAGCAGGAAGTGCTCGCCGTACTGCAAGCGGTCAGCGTCCTCGGCATCCATTCGATGAGCCTCGGCGCGCCGATGCTCGTGGAAGAACTCGCGATCCCCAGCGATCACGAAAGCGAAGCCTGAATTCCGAACTCGAGCCCAGATCAAAGGAGGAAACACCATGCATTTCCACGACGACGCCCTCTTCCCGGAAAACCAGCAGCCGCTCGTGATCCAGGCCGCGCCCTACGGACCCGAATTTCTGCCCGGCGATTCCGATGACATTCCCGTCACCTACGCCGAGCAGGTGCAGAAGGCGGTCGACTGCTACAACGCGGGCGCGACCGTGCTGCACGTCCATTGCCGCGAGGAGACCGGCGAAGGCTCCAAGCGCCTCAGCGTCTTCAACGAAATGCTCGACCGCCTCCGCACGGCGGCGCCGAAAATGGTGCTGCAGGTCGGCGGCTCCATCTCCTTTGCGCCGGAGGGCGAAGGCGCGGAAGCCAAATGGCTCAACGACGACACGCGCCACATGCTGGCCGACCTGAAGCCGACGCCGGATCAGGTGACGATCGCCATCAACACCAACCAGATGAACGTATGCGAATTGATGAGCGCCGACGACGTCGCAGGCACCTCGCTCGCTCATCCCGCCTACGCCAAGGCCTTTACGGAAATGTGGATCCCCTCGGGACCGGCGTTCGTGGAGGAGCATCTGAAGCGGCTTCAGGCGAGCGGCATCCAGCCGCATTTTATGCTCGGCGATCTCGGCCAGCTCGAAACCGTCGAGCGCCTCGTGCGCCGCGGCGTGTACAAGGGCCCGCTGGTGCTCAACTGGGTCGCGATCGGCGGCGGCTCGGACGGACCGAACCCCTACAACATGATGGAGTTCATCCGCCGCACGCCGGACGGCGCCGTTCTGACGCTCGAAGCCTCGATGCGCAGCGTGTTGCCGGTTACCACGATGGCGATCGCCATGGGCCTGCATGTCCGTTGCGGCATCGAGGACAATCTGTGGGGCCGCAAGGGCGAGCGCATGACCTCGGTGCAGCAGATCGAAAAACTGGCGCGCATCTCGCACGAACTGTTCCGCCCGGTTGCGACCGGCGAAGAGGCCCGCCGGATCTACCAGATCGGCGTACAGTACAATTCGACGGAAGAAACGCTCGCGAAAGTCGGCTGGGCGCCGAACCGTGCGGCTGGCGAACGCGGCTTCCCGATGCGGGCGGCGGCGGCCTGAGCGAAACAAACAGCGTCCTCGCCGCGAGGCGAGGACGCGTCGTCACTGGATCGGCGCCGGAGCGTCGATCCTGTCGATCCGCGCCCGCAACGCATGCGCGTCGGCCGGTTCGCCCCATGCGTCCGGATTTTCGCGGGCGCTTGCGAGCAGCGTTTCGGAAACGACCAGGCCGCCGCGCCGTTGCGCTGCAAGCTCGCGCAGCAGATCCATGTCATCGACGCCCGGACCGACCGCCACGACGATGCGCGAGTCGGGTTTCGACAGTTCGACGGGATCGAGCAGAACGGGCCCGACATGCGCGGTTATCGCAATGTGCATCGCCGCCCGCCAGTGGCGATCGAGCCCCTGCCCGATCTGCCCGACCCTCGATTGCAATGCGCGCGCTGCGGCAAGGCAACGCCTGCTCGCGCGTTCGACGTCGCGCGCGCCGGCGAACACCGCGGACGCATGTTCCTGTCCCACATGCAGGACGAGGCCGCCGGCGCCGCGCACGGCCTCGTCGAACGCGCGATAGAGGCCGCTCAACACCCATTGCAGATCCTGCGGCAACAGCGCGCGCGCCAGCTCTTCGCGCGCGATCAGATCGACGAAAAGAATGGCGTATGTTTCCTCGCGCGCCATGGCCGCGACGCTCGCATCGCGCGCGCCGAGCAGGGGAACGACCGATACGGGCGCGTTCGGCCTGAGCTGGCAGGCAAGGCGAACGTCGCTTGGCGCGGCGATGCGCAGCAGCGTCGCGGCCTCGTCGCCGGACGCCGGCGCACAATGTTCGAGCCCCGCGGTCACGCGCACGCGGCAGGTCGAACAGCGTGCGCGTCCGCCGCAGGCCGAGGGATGCGCGATGAGATTGGCGCGGCTCGCCTCCAGCACGCTCCATCCGCGCGGCACGCGCACGCTGCGGGTGGGATAGGAAACCTCGACCACGGCGCCGCGGCTTCGCTCGATCGCCCATCGGACCAGACGCGCGAGAAACGCGAGGGCCACCAGCGCGAGATAGATGTCGACGGCGCGATCGCGCCAGGCCGCGATTGCCGCGATGTTGGCCTGCGCCAGCCCGTCGCCGTTATGCATCGGCGGGTCGAAGCGAACGATCTCCCGATGCATGTCGACGAAGCCGAGCGCCGACAGGATCGGCAGCACCAGAAAGACGCCGAACAATATCGGCATGCTGTCGCGCCACCATTTGTGGCGGCCGAAGGCGGCGTTGAGGCCGAGACAGCCGTGGATCCATCCCGGCGCGAGGATCGCGAACTGTCGCCCCTGGTGCCCTTGCTGCCAGAGGTCGCGTACGACATCGGCGTAAAACGGATTGTAACCGTAGGCTTCCATCGCGAGCCGCGTGGAAGCGGCGTGCGCGATCAGCAGCACCGGCAGATTGAGCCCGAGCGCAATGCGCAGAAGGTCGCGGAACGGCATGCGCAGGGTGCGCCGCTGATAGACGGCGTCGAGCGCAAGTCCCATGTGGGTCAGCGCGGAACCGTACAACAAAAGCGTTCCGGCCGGACTCTGCCAGAAGCTCGTCGCGATATCGAGACCGGCTTCGGCCGCCGCGAGCGATATGAGGCCGAGCGCATGATTGACGAGATGGCCCGTCAGATAGGTGAAAAGGACGAGACCGGTGACGAAGCGAAGATCGCGACGGCTCGGCCAGGCGAGGCGCTTCCTCGCCGCCAGCGCGAACCTCGCCGCCGCCACGCCGCTAGCCGCCGGATTGCGCGACCTGCGGCGGCGCTTCCCACTTCACCGGCAACGAGATGTATTTCGACTTGCCGTGGCTACGAATGAAAAGCGTGATGTAGTCGCGCTTCTTCTTGATCGTTTCGACAACCCTGGCGGCGATGTCGGCCGGCGCTGCGACCGGCTCCAGTTGCACGGTTTGCACGACGTCGCCGATCTCGAGACCGGAATCGGCGGCCGCCGAACGCGGCTCGACGCTCGTCACGACCGCGCCGTTCTGTCCCGGATCGATTTCGAAGCGCGCGCGGATATCCGGCGTGATCGGCGCGGATGCGAATCCGAGATCGCTGGCGACGCCGCCCCGATCGGTCAACGGCTGTTGCGGCTTCGCGTCGACGATCTGGCCGCCCGGCCATTCGACGGGCGTGAGATAGACGGTTTCGGACCGCTCGCCGCGCAGGATTTTCAGTCTCACTTTCTTGCCGAGCGAAGCCGCGACGTCGCGACGGAGCATCCGCATATCCTCGAGATCGTCGCCGTCGATCTGATAGATCACGTCGCCGCGTTTCAGTTCGCCGTCCGCAGGGCTTCCCTTCACGACGTCCGCCACGATGGCGCCGGTCTTGATCGACAAGCCGAGCGCGTTGACCATCTCCGGCGTGATCGATGCGCCGTCGATGCCGACCCAACCGAGTTTCAGATATCCGTACTTGCGCAGCAGACCGACGACTTCCTGCGTCGTCTCGGCGGGGATGGCGAAACCGAGGCCGATCGAACCGCCCTTGGCGTTGCCGCCGGTGTAATAGGCCGTATTCACGCCCACGACCTGCCCCTTCATGTTGAAGAGCGGACCGCCGGAATTGCCGTGGTTGATGGGCGCGTCGGTCTGGATGAAACTGTCGAACATCGAGAAGCCGAGGTCGCGATTGAGCGCGCTGATGATGCCCGACGTCACAGTCGTGCCGAGGCCGAAGGGATTGCCGATCACAATCACGTCATCGCCGAGCTGGAGATCCTCGCTGCGGCCGAATTTGACCGGCGTCAGCTTCTTGTTCGTGTCGATCTTGAGCAGAGCGAGGTCGACGTTATTGCCGTGCCCGATCAGCTTGGCGCGCACGGGCTCGCCGTCGTCGAGCCGCACCATGATCTCGTAAGCGTCCTTGATGACGTGGCGGTTGGTGACGATGTAGCCGTTGCGATCGACGATGAAGCCGGAGCCGAAACTCTCCTGCACTTTCATCGCGCCGGGCTTCGCCTCCGGCGCGTCGTCCTTCACCAGCGAATGCGTGGTGATGCGCACGACGCTCGGCAGCAGCGTTTCGATGGCGCCGGCCCGTTCGAGTTTCGGTTTGCGGATGTAGCCGATTCCGAGAATCAGCAGGACGATGACCAGCGGGAGTGCCGCTGTCGCCAACAGGCGCTTGTTGCGCATGAGTTTCCCCTCGTCGAAGGGCGTCGCCGCCCGGCCGGCGCGACGACGCAACGATCTCTTACGCTCGACGCGTAAATCCGGATTTACGGAAGCGAGTTTGTCGCCAATGCGGCGCGACTTTCAAGGCGCCGCTGCGAAAAGGGGCGCTAGACCTTCTCGACCTGGCCGAACTCGAGTTCGACCGGCGTCTCGCGGCCGAAGATCGACACCGCGACTTTGAGGCGCGAGCGCTGCTCGTCGACTTCCTCGACCTTGCCGTTGAAGGAGGCGAAGGGGCCGTCGGCGACGCGCACCGTCTCGCCGATCTCGAAGGAAATCGTCGCCTTGGGCCGCTCGACGCCCTCTGCGACCTGCCCCTTGATCCGGTCGGCTTCGGCCTCGGAGATCGGCATCGGCTTGTTGTCGGCGCCCAGGAAGCCCGTCACCTTCGGCGTATTCTTGATGAGGTGGTAGACCTGATCGGTCAGGTCGCATTTCACGAGCACGTAGCCCGGAAAGAACTTGCGCTCGGAATTGAATTTGCGGCCGCGCCGCACCTCGACCACCTGCTCGGTCGGGACCAGCACTTCCTCGAATTTGTCGGCAAGACCGCGCTGGGCCGCCTGTTCCCTGATGGATTCGGCGACCTTTTTCTCGAAGTTGGAATAGGCGTGGACGATGTACCAGCGGCTTGCCATGGAAAGACCCGTCAAAAAATCAGCGGCCGAAGCTGAGCAGGAAGCCGACGATGAGGCGCAGGCCCTGGTCGACGGCGACGAAGAAAAGCGAAGCGACGATGACCATGGCGAGCACGAGGCCCGTGGTGATCAGCGTCTCCCGGCGGGAGGGCCAGGTGACCTTCGCGCCCTCGGCGCGAACGTCCTGGAGGAATTGGAACGGATTGGCCATGCTTGTCCCGATAGGCGCGGTTATTGGTCGTATGGACGCGCCAAAACAATCGCGGCGCGGGACCGGAGGTCGCGCGCCACGCCGCCGTCATAGCCGAAAGCGCGGGGGCCGCCAAGCGAAATTCGCGCGCGGTTGAGCGCCCGCCCGAGCTTGGCGACCCGCTTCAGCCGCTGTATCGACGACCGGGGGGCGGGCAAATATCTGACGCCGCTGCGCCTTCTCCCGCCTTCCTGTTCTGCCCGGCTTTGCGGCGCTGGCCGCAGCGGTCCCTTGTCTCGGTCTCGGTGCAGACGACGTCCTCAGCGGCGCGATCGTCTCGACCTGTCCCTTTCTGGCCTTTTCGCACCGGGGCCTGTGACGGTCGCCCGTTCCGTAGCCGTCCTCAATCCCTCGCATCGCTCCCTGTCGGCATGGTTCGGCGACGTCTCCGGGGCGGTGGGGCGGAGAAGGCGACGCTGGCCACTGCGATGTTTGGAACAAACCGCGAAACATGATTCCCTGACCGCCCGCGCCGCGCGATTCGTTGAGGTCATGTCCGCCTATCTGGAAAAGCTGAACGCGCAGCAGCGCGCCGCCGTCGTGTTCGGCGTCACGCCGGGCAAGGCAAGCGATCCCGGTCCGCCGTTGCTCGTCATCGCCGGCGCCGGCTCCGGCAAGACCGCGACGCTCGCCCATCGCGTCGCCCATCTCATCCTGGAGGGCGCCGACCCCCGCCGCATCCTGCTCATGACGTTTTCACGCCGCGCGTCGGTGGAAATGATCCGCCGGGTGCAGCGCATCGCGCGGGAGGCGCTCGGCGACAAGGCGGCCGCGCTCGCGGACGGCCTGCACTGGGCCGGGACGTTTCACGGCATAGGCGCGCGCCTGCTGCGCGAAAACGCCGAGCGCATCGGGCTCGATCCCGCCTTCACGATCCACGACCGCGAGGATTCCGCAGACCTCATGAATCTCGTGCGCCACGAGATCGGCCTGTCGAAAACCGAGAAGCGGTTTCCGCTGAAGGGAACCTGTCTTGCCGTCTATTCGCGCTGCGTGAACGCGCAGCAACCGCTGGACGAGGCGCTGCGGGCGAATTTTCCGTGGTGTCTCGAATGGGCGCCGCAATTGCGCGAATTGTTCGGCGCTTATGTCGAAGCCAAGCAGCGCCAGAACGTGCTCGACTACGACGATCTCCTGTTGTGGTGGTCGCAGGCGGCGGGCGAACCCGATATCGCCGAAGATATGGCGGCGCGCTTCGACCATGTGCTGGTCGACGAATATCAGGACACGAACCGCCTGCAATCGTCGATCCTGCTCGCGCTGAAGCCGGACGGGCGCGGACTGGCCGTCGTCGGCGACGACGCGCAGTCGATCTATTCGTTCCGCGCCGCCACCGTCCGCAACATCCTCGACTTTCCCGGATGCTTCACGCCGTCGGCCGAGATCGTCACGCTCGATCGCAATTACCGTTCCACGCAAACGATCCTTTCCGCCGCCAACGCCGTCATCGGACTGGCGAGCGAGCGCTTCGCCAAGAACCTTTGGACGGACCGCGCTTCCAGCGAAAAGCCGCATCTCGTCATCGTGCGCGACGAGGGCGATCAGGCCCGTTATATCGTCGCGCGCATCCTGGAAAATCGGGAGGCCGGGCAAACGCTCAAATCGCAGGCGATCCTGTTCCGCACCTCGTCCCACAGCGCCCAGCTCGAGATCGAACTCGTCGCGCGCAACATTCCGTTCGTGAAATTCGGCGGCCTGAAATTCCTCGACAGCGCGCATGTGAAGGACATGCTCGCCTTGCTGCGGTTCGTCGAAAACCCGCGCGACCGCGTCGCCGGTTTTCGCGTTCTGCAACTCTTGCAGGGCGTCGGTCCGGGCGCCGCGCAAAAGCTTCTCGATCTCATGGCGGACGCGCACGATCCGCTCGCCGCCCTCGTCGCGGCGCCGGCGCCGGCGCGCGGCAAGGAAGATTGGCCGGGATTTGCGGCCGTGGTCGACGAATTGCGCGATCGGCGCGCCGGATGGCCGGCGGAATTTTCGCTCGCGCGCGGATGGTACGAGCCCCTGCTCGATCGCCAGCACGAGGACGCCGCGACGCGGCGCGCCGACATATTGCAACTCGAACAGATCGCCGGCGGCTACGCGACGCGCGAAAAATTCCTGACCGAGCTGACGCTCGATCCGCCTGACGCCACCAGCGACGAGGCCGGCGTCCCCTTGCGCGACGAAGACTATCTCATCCTCTCCACCATCCATTCCGCCAAGGGCCAGGAGTGGAAATCCGTGTTCGTGCTCAACGCCGTCGACGGCTGCATTCCTTCGGATCTCGGAACCGGCTCGACCGAAGAGATCGAGGAGGAGCGACGCCTGCTCTACGTGGCGATGACGCGGGCGAAAGACGATCTGCACGTCATGCTGCCGCAGCGCTTCTTCACGCACGGCCAGAACGCGCAGGGCGACCGCCACGTCTACGCGAACCGGACGCGTTTCATCCCGAAACACATCCTCGCGCATTTCCACCACACGTCCTGGCCGAAATATCAGCCGGGCTCGGCGAGCGCCGCGCAGCGTTCGGAAAAGCGCGTCGATCTCGGCGCGAGAATGCGCGGCATGTGGCGGTAGCCAACCGCCTTCCCCTGCTCTGCAGGCGGCGGAATGAGCCCATGCGTCAGCGTTGGTCGACAGGCGCGCGCGCGCGTCCTAGCCTCCTGCCGTCAAGATGACCGACGCAGCCCCAAACGCTCCCTCCCCGCTCTGGCCGCTGCTGGCGACGCTCGCCATGCAGACGCTCGCGACGATGGCGACATTTTCGGTGCCCGCGGTCGCGCCCGCAGTCGCGCACGATCTCGGCGTCGCCGGCGGAATCGTCGGCATGTTCGTCGCCATCGTCTACGGCGTCGGCATCGTCTCGTCGCTGCTCGCGCCGTCTTTCGTACAACGTTTCGGCGCCACGCGAGTCGTGCAGATCGTGCTCCTCGCCGTCGTCGTCATGCTCGCTGTCTGCTCCAGCGGCGCGCTGGCCTCGCTGGGAATCGGCGCCGCCCTGCTCGGCCTCGCCTATGGCGCGACCGCGCCGGCGAGCGCGCATCTGCTCGCGCCACGCACGCCGCAGCGCGTCTTCAACCTCGTCATGTCGATCCGCCAGATCGGCGTGCCGCTCGGCGGCGTCTTCGCCGGCGTCGTTCTCCCGCCGCTTGCGCTGCATTATGGCTGGCGCGTCGCCATCGCCGCCGAGATTCCGGTGGTGATCGCGCTCGCGCTCGCACTCCAGCTTCCGCGTCGCGGCTGGGACGCCGACCGTAAACCGGGTTATCCGCTGTTCGTGGGCGCGCTCGCAAAACCGTTGCGGCTATGGCGCGAGAACGCTTCGATCCGCCGCCTCACGCTGGCGAGCTTCGCCTATACGAGCGTGCAACTCTGCTTCGTCACGTTCATGACCGTGCATCTGACGCAGAGCGCGAAGATCGATCTTGTGACGGCGGGGTGGATCCTCGCTGTCTATCAGGTCGCGGGCGCGCTGAGCCGTCCCCTGCTCGGCTTCATCGCCGACAGGTTCATCACGCCCACGCGCCTGCTGGCGCTGACGGGCCTTCTCATGTGCGCGGCGTCCGAAGCGTTCGCGGGGCTCGATCCGCACTGGCGCGGCTGGCAGGTGGTTCTGGTCTGCCTGCTCGCAGGCGCGAGCGGCTCGGGCTTCACGGGCCTCGCCTATGCCGAATTCGCCCGCCTCGGCGGCGACCGCCGAACCGAAGCGACCGGGCTCGGTTCGGCGGCCATGTTTCTCGGCGTATTGATCGTGCCGCCCGCGTTCGGGCTGCTCGCGGCCGCGCTCGGCTCGTTTTCGATGTCTTTCGTCGCGCTGGGCGCGCTGGCGCTCGTCGGCGGGGCGATCATGCTCGCTCCGGGCGATCGAGGCTGATGCGGTTCTCGCCATTGCGCGCGCGGTCTGCGATGCTCGGCGAAGACGCTGCTTCGGAGACGAAACGAATGATCCCGCCCTGCGCGCGCCCCGCGGCGAAAAGGTCGCCGCGATGACGATGCGGGACGGCGCGCCCGCGCCATCGCAGGACGGACGCATCAGATCGATCGCGTCCCGTTCCGGCTGGATCGTGCTCGCGGGGCTTCTCGTCGCCGCGCATGAATTGCGATGGGTGCTTCTGCCGTTCGTCATCGCGGCGATCTTCGCCTTGATGTGCCGCCCGTTGGTGCGCGGCGCGCAGACGCGTACGGGCCTGCCGCACTGGCTCGTCGCGGTTTTCGTATTCCTCGTGATCCTGACGATTGCGGCAGGCGCGGCGTTCTATATCGCGCCGCCGCTCGCCGCGGAGTTGAAGGATTTCGTGTTCGATCTCCACGGCGCGATCGGCCGGGTCGCGCACATCGCGCTCGGATCCGGAACGATCGGCGTTTTCGGCGAGCAGATGAACGCCGATCAAATCGCGGAATCGCTCGCGAACGCGGCAAGGAGCGCAGCGCTCGAGACAGATCGCGCCGTCGCCTTCGGCTTCACCGTCTTCGCTGCGCTGTTCGGACTCTTCCTCACCTTTCTGCTGCTTCTGTTTTTCTTACTTACCGGCGAGAGTCTGGGCGAAGGAATCGTCTGGCTGTTTCCGCCGGACCAGCGATGGCGCGTGCGATCGGTCTGGAGCCGTCTCGAACCTGCGCTGCGACGCTACTTTCTCGGCGTCCTCTCGATCATGGTCTACGCCATCGTCGTCGCCTATATCGGGCTCGGTCTCGTGCTCCATATCCCGCACGCCTTCGTTCTGGCCACGGCGACAGGCGTTCTCGAGCTCATCCCCGTCATCGGACCTGCGACCTCAGTCGTGCTCGCCGGACTGATCGCGGCCGAACATTCCGGATCGGTCGCAGCGATGATCGGCTATGCCGTCTATGCGATCGCGCTGCGCCTTTCGATCGACCAACTCGTCGCGCCGCTCGCGCTCGGCGTCGCGTCGCGCTTCAACCCGGTCGTGATCATGTTCGGCTTTTTCGCGGGCGGCGTGCTGTTCGGCGCCGTCGGCATCGTACTCGCCGTTCCGACAGCGATGGCGGTCCGCGCGACGCTGGAAAGCCTTTATGCGGACGACGAGAAACGCGACGCCGCGTAAGCGCAAAAAGCGCGGTCTCCAGCGGGGATATGCGCCCTAAACCGCCAGCTCCCAGCCGTTGAGGCCGAGGCGTTCCTGCGGGAGGAAACGCGACTTGTAACCCATCTTGCGCGAGCCCTCGACCCAGTAGCCGAGGTAGAGATGCGGCAGGCCGAGCTTTCGCGTGCGCTCGATGTGGTCGAGGATCATGTAGACGCCGAGCGAGCGCCCGGCCTCGTCCGGTTCGTAGAACGAATAGACCATCGACAGACCGTCGGCGAGCACATCGGTCAGACAGCACGCGATGAGCTCCATCTCCCCGTCGCGTCCCGGACGCCGATATTCGACGAGCCGCGTCTCGACATGCGAATCCTCGATCATCATCGAGAAGTCGAGCACGCTCATGTCCGCCATTCCGCCGTCGCCGTGACGCGAATCGACATAGCCGCGGAACAGCGAATATTGCTCGCTCGTCGCCTGCGGCTGCGCGAGGCGCACGGAAAGATCGGCGTTGCGCGCCTTCACGCGCCGCATCGTGCGGCCCGGCTGGAAGTCGTCGACGAGCACGCGGACGGACACGCAGGCGCGGCAGTTCTCGCAGGCCGGACGATAGGCGATCGTCTGCGAGCGGCGGAAGCCGGACTGCGTCAGCGCGTCATTGAGCGAGACCGCGCGCCGACCGATCAGATGGGTGAACACCTTTCGTTCCTCGCGGCCCGGTAGATAGGGGCATTGCGAGGGCGCGGTCAGGTAGAACTGCGGGGCGTCGCGCGGTTCTCGGGTCACGTCGTAACTTTTGCTCGGGGCCAGTCGGGCGGCCTTCGCCGCCCGACTCGAATCGTAACGCGAAACGCGCGAGTCGGAAGCGAAAAATTACGAGGGCCGCCGGACAATCACCATTCCCGCAAGAATGTCGTGCAGGCAGCGTTTGTCCGCAGTCACGAGCGAGGTCAAAAGCACGAGGCCGCCGGTGAAGTACCAGGACAGCCAGAACAGCACGCCGTGCAGGGCCGCGTTGAGGAAAGGCACGGGCTGCCCGGTCGTCGTGCGCGCCTCCAGGCCCATGATGCGCATGCCCCAGGTGCCCATGCTGCGGCCGGACACGGTCATGCCGTTGTAGAGGAACGCCACGATCGGCAGCAGCGGCGGCAGGAACAGCCACGCGAGGCCGAACGTCGCCACGCCGAGCATGAGAAACAGCAGGAACGAGAGGCTGTAGACGAAGCAGAGGTCGAACACGAGCGCCAGGATGCGCCGCGTCCGGACCCCCGCCAACGCCTCGCGCGGCAGGATCGGGTAATAGCCCGCCTGCGGCTGGGGAGGAATGTAGCCGGTCGTATTGGTCATGGTCGCCATCTCCGCGGCCGAATGGCCACACGGGCGGAATGTGGTAGAGCCAAGCGGCCGGGACAAGGCCGTCGGGACGGGACGGGGAGGAATGAAGCAGGACTGGAAGGGCTATTTCTGGCTCGCGCTGACGATCCTGATCTGGGGGGCCTACATGCCCGTCGGACGGATCGTCGCCGACGCGATCGATCCCTTCTGGATCACGGGGATACGCTACGCGTTCTCCGGTTGCCTGCTGGCGCTCATCGTCGCCTTCCTCGAAGGTCCGCAAGCCCTGCGTCCGGGTCGCGGCGATTTCTGGACGCTTCTCTTGCTCGGCGCGCTCGGTTCGGCCGGGTTCGGGCTCTTCTCCTATCTCGGCGTTCGGCTGACGCGCCCGGAGCACGGCGCGGCCATATCGGTGCTGACGCCGATCAATGTCGCGATCTTCCGCGCGTTTCAGGCGCGCGCCCTGCCGCCGCGCGGCGTCGTGCTGGCGACGCTGACGGTCGTCGCCGGCGCCGTTCTCGTCGTTACGCGCGGCAATATCGCGGCGCTCGCGTCGGGCGGCAGCATGATCGGCAACCTGCTGGTGCTGATCGCCTCGCTGTGCTGGACCTTCTATACGATCAAGGCGCAAAGCATGGTCGGCTACAGCGCCTTGCGGCTGACGACATTGACCTGTTCGCTCGGGGCGCCGGTCGGGCTCGCGCTGGCTGCGATCCTGACGGCCGCAGGCTACGCGCACCTTCCGCACGCCTCGGACTTCGCGAAGGTGTGGCCACAGCTGATCTACGTTTTCGTCGCGGTCTCGGCTGTGTCGATCATCACCTGGAACATCGCGGTCCGTGCGCTCGGCGCGCAGACAGCGACGCTGGTCTCCACTTTCACCCCGGTCATTCCCTTCGCCTGGGCCTGGTGGAACGGTCGCAGCTTCACGCCTGCCGAACTTCTCGGCGTCGCGCTCATCATCGGCGCCATTCTCGCCCACAATCTCAACGAACAGCGCAAGGCGCGCGCGCTTGCCCCGCGCGGCGAACTCAGTCTCGCTCGCGGCGACTGAGGAACCGGCGCGTCCATGCGACAAATGCCGGCGCGCGCGACGGTCGTCGGCTCGCTGACGGGCGTCGTCGCTGCGGTCAAGGCGCAGATCGCCGAGGCGCTTGCGATCCCAGGAGTCAGCGACGTGCTGAAGCCGACGGTTGAGCGATCACCGCGCGCGCCCGCGATGGCGCGCGTCGGTGCGCCGGATCGCGGTGAAAAGGAAATTCGTCCGCTGGCAGGAGTGGCCGGGCTCGAACCGACGACACCCGGTTTTGGAGACCGGTGCTCTACCAACTGAGCTACACTCCTGCGGATGGCCGACGCATCGCCGGCCCGCAGCGGACGCGTTCTCATAGCTGCGCCGCGTCTCTCGGGCAAGCGGCAAGCGGTCGGCTTGCGCGCCGGGGCCGGCTTGCCCACCATGCCCGCAAAGGAATCGACGGGCATGTCCGCAGGCTTTCACGGCGTCTTCCCCTATCTCGTCTCGCCCGTCGATCCGGACGGCCGCGTGCTCGACGACGTTCTCGCGCGGCTCTGCGACGACCTGATCGCCAAGGGCGTCCACGGGCTTACGCCGCTCGGCTCGACCGGCGAATTCGCCTATCTCTCGTTCGAGCAGAAGGCCCGCATCGTCGAAGTCGTGATCGAAGCCGCCGCCGGGCGCGTTCCGGTCGTCGCCGGCGTCGCGGCCACGACGGTCGCTGATGCTGTCCGGCAGACGCGCGCGTGGGAAAAACGCGGCGCAAACGGAATTCTCGCGGTTTGCGAAGCCTATTTCCCGCTCGACGACGACGGCGTTTACGACTATTTCGCCGCGATCGCGGCGGCGACAGCGCTGCCTGTCGTCCTCTACACCAACCCGAACTTTCAGCGCGCCGATCTGTCGCCCCCGGTCATCGAACGCCTCGCGCGCATTCCCAACGTCCGCTATCTGAAGGACGCCTCCAACAATACCGGCCGCCTGCTCTCGATCCTCAATCTCGTCGAGGGCCGGATGGAGATTTTCGCAGCCTCCGCCCACATCCCCGCCGCGGTCATGCTGATCGGCGGCAAGGGATGGATGGCGGGACCGGCCTGCGCGGCGCCGCGCGCCAGCGTCCGCCTCTACGACCTTTGTCGCGCGGGCCGTTGGGACGAGGCGATGGCCCTGCAAAGCCCGCTCTGGCGGCTCAATCAGGCGTTTGCGAAATACAATCTCGCCGCCTGCATCAAGGCCGCGCTGGAAATCCAGGGTTACGCCGTCGGCGCTCCGCTGCCCCCGCAAAAGC
>JAGWTW010000187.1 GCA_028868735.1 Hyphomicrobiales bacterium
GATCGTGCTCGCCGGCCGGCCCGGCATGGGCAAGACGGCGCTCGCCACCAACATCGCCTTCAACATCGCCAAGGCCTATCGCGCGGAGATGCAGCCGGACGGCCACAACAAGACCATCGATGGCGGCGTCGTCGGGTTCTTCTCGCTCGAAATGTCGGCCGAACAGCTCGCCACCCGTATCATCGCCGAACAATCCGGCGTGCCCTCCTACAAGATCCGCCGCGGCTCGATCACCGAGGACGATTTTCGCGAGATCTCCGGCGCCGCGCAGGAGATGCAGCGCGTGCCGCTGTACATCGACCAGACCGGCGGCATATCGATCGCGCAACTGACGGCGCGTGCGCGGCGGCTCAAGCGGCAGCGCGGGCTCGACCTGCTGGTGGTGGACTACATCCAGCTACTTTCAGGCTCCAAGTCGCGCAGCGACAACCGCGTGCAGGAAGTGACCGAGATCACGACCGGTCTGAAAGCCCTCGCCAAGGAGCTGGCGGTGCCGATCATCGCCCTGTCGCAGCTTTCGCGTCAGGTCGAGGCGCGCGACGACAAGCGGCCGCAACTTTCGGACCTCAGAGAATCCGGTTCGATCGAGCAGGACGCCGACGTCGTCATGTTCGTCTATCGCGAGGAATATTACCTGAAGAACAAGGAGCCGCGCGAAGGCACGCCGGAACACGCCACCTGGATGACTGAAATGGAGCGCGCCCACGGCCGCGCCGAAGTCATCCTCGGCAAGCAGCGCCACGGCCCGACGGGCACCGTGCCGCTCGCCTTCGAGGACGAGGTGACGCGCTTCTCGAACCTCGTCGAGACGGACCATCTGCCGGTGCAGATGTAGCGGTCGCCGGCATGCACGACGTCCGGATCGCGAGGCAGGCGGATCTCGACGCGCTGCTGAAATTGTTCGCCGCGTCCGAGGTGAGCCGCGCGGCGGAGCCTGCGGATCGGGCGGCGCAGATCTGGTCGCAGATTCTCTCGCGCGACGGCGTTTCGGTCTTCGTCGCGGATCGCGCGGGCGAACTGATCGCCACATGCATGCTGATAACGATCCCGAACCTCTTGCGCGGCGGGCGTCAGCACGGTTTTCTCGAAAACGTTCTCGTGCGTTCGGATGTCCGTGGCCAAGGATACGGGCGCGCTGTGGTGGGCGCAGCCCTGGCGGCGGCCTGGACGGCCGACTGCTTTCATGTGCTTCTGCAAAGCGGGCGGGCCGACCCGCGCGTGCATCGGTTCTACGCGCGATGCGGGTTCGAGCCGGGGCTCAGGACCGCCTATGTCGCGCGCCGACGCCCGGTCGCGTGAGCCCGCTCAATACTGAATCGTCGTCCGTAGCCCTACGACCGTCGCGTTGCGCGGCTTCCTCAGTCCCAGCGGATCGAGAGGGTCGGCCGCGCCGGCGCCGGGATGCATGACGTATTGCACGTTGGGCTGGAGGAACACGCCCGGCGCAAGCCGCCAGGAATATGTGGCCTCGACCAGGGCTTCGTAAGCGCGCACCGGCGTCGGATTTCCCGAAAAGAATCGCGCGTCGAAATCGGCGGCGCTCAGGCGCGGACTGATCTTCGAATAGGAGCCGAGAAAGGCGAACTTGTCGTAGGGGCGCCCGTCGATCATGCCGAGAAAGCTGGCGCCGCCGTCGACGTAGAAGTCGATTGGGTTCCGATCAGCGGGCGAGATCGACGCACGGCCGAAAATATAAACGCCGGTGTTGACGCCGGGCGCGACCGCGGCGCTCTCCCGCTCGTTCGGGCGCTTCCACACCTGCTGGTCGAATACCGCGTACAGTCCGAAATCGCCGCGTCTGTACAGGGGCAGACCGTTGCTCGACGGCGCGGAGAGCGAAAGGCCATCCGACGAAAACCGCTGGTCCGCGAATTTTCCGAAATGACGCCACCCGCCAAGCCGAATCGTGCCGGGTTTCTCGCCCGCGTCGTAGCCGAATTGTCCCTCCGCGATCAGGAGCGGCGGATCGCTGAGGCGGAAATTCGTCCCGTAACGATTGCGTTGCTGCGGATTGCCGGGGCCCGTCCCCGCCGGATCGCCATCGAACAATCCGAGCAGAAACGTGAAATGGTCGTCGGGCGCCCATTTCACGCGGGCGGCCGGGGCGGCGAGCGGATAGGCCGGGCCGCCGGACGGCAGGTTGGCCGTGGCGATGGTCGGCCAGCCGTAGGCGCCGCCGATGGCGATGCCATAGAATGGGCTGAGGAAAAACTCCTGGTCGATCGCAAGCTGGCCGACGCGCAGCGTCAGTCTTTTGTCCGGCAAGCGCTGCTCGAACCACAATTCGAACAGCCGTGTGGTCGCGACCGCCTCGAGATCGGACAATTGATTGATGGACCCGGTGAAACGCGGCGACATGGCGACGCCGTGGATCTGGAACGACGAAACGTGCAGCAGGCCGCCCTTCCACCCCAGCGCCTGTTCCGGGTCGAATTCCAGCGTGGTCTGCAGGCGACCCATGTAGGTCGCGCCGCGCCTGACGCCGCCGGCGACGTTGCCGAGAACGTCGCCCTGATAGGTCGCTGCGAGCGTAAGTCCCTTGTCGGACAGCCAGGGACGCCACCCGTTCCACGAGCGAAGCGGCTCGGGCAGCACGTCGCCGACCGATTCCTGTCCGGTGTTGGCGGCGGCGGACAGCGGCGTATCGGTGTCGTCCTGGGCGGTCGTGGCAGCGCGTGCGCTGTCGGCGGACGGCGGCGCGCCTTGCGCTTCCCGCGGAGCGGCCTCCTGCGCGGCGGCGCTCCCGGCGAAAGCCCATGCCCCGACCAGGACGACCCACGGAAAAATTCGTTTTGAAATCGACTGCATGGCCGGACCCTACCCGCGCGCCAGCCCACAGCCTGTTGCGCGCCGGCCACAGACCGGAACCAAAACGAGCGAAAAGGAAGGCGCGATGCAGCCGGCTGCTCTATAGGTTCGTGGCAATGACCGCCGCGACCCTCACGATCGACCTTGCCGCGCTGCGCGCGAACTGGCGCAAGCTTGCCGACAAGGCCGCGCCGGCAGAATGCGCGGCGGTCGTAAAGGCCGACGCCTACGGCTGCGGGATCGAGCCATGCGTCCGCGCGCTACGGGCGGAAGGCGCGCGGGTCTTTTTCGTCGCGCGCCTGTCCGAGGGGATTCGCGCGCGGGCCGCTGCGCCGGAGGCCGTGATCTACGTGCTCGACGGACTGACGCCCGGCTCCGGGGGCGCCCTGAGGGCGGCGAAGCTGCGGCCGACGCTGTGCTCGATGCCGGAAATCGTGGAATGGGCGGCCAGCGGGGGCGGGCCGGCCGCGCTTCATTTCGACACCGGCATGAATCGGCTGGGTCTCGCACCCAGCGAAGCCGGCGCTGCGCTGGCCGCGCTCGGCGCCCCGCCCACGCTGGTCATGAGCCATTTCATCTCGTCCGAAATCGCCGGCTCGCCCGACAATGCGCGCCAGATCGAAGCGTTCGAACATCTTCGTTCAATATGCGAGAATGTTCCTCTATCCATAAGCAATTCCTCTGGTATTTTTCTTTCATGTAAGCCGTTTTTTCACTTGGTGAGGCCGGGTTACGCGCTCTACGGCGGGAATCCGACGCCGGATGCGCCCAATCCGATGCGGCCGGTCGTGGCGCTCGATGTTCCGATCCTTCAGACGCGTCGGATCGAACCAGGCGACCGTGTCGGCTACAACGGCCAGTGGACGGCGCCGCGTCCGACGCGGATTGCGGTGATCGCGGCCGGCTATGCGGACGGAATCCCGCGCGGCGCGTCGGGAACTGGCGCCCGGCCGGGGGTGGAAGTCGCGGTCGGCGGAAAGCGCTGCCCGATCGTCGGGCGGGTGTCGATGGACCTGATCGCGATCGACGCAACCGATGCGCCGGACGACGCCGTCACGCGCGGGGCGTCGGTCGAATTGCTGGGGGCGACGGTCGGGGTCGACGAATTCGGCGAGAGGTCGGGAACGATCGGATACGAGATACTGACAGGGCTCGGGCGAAGGTACGAGCGGGTTTATCGGGACTAGCGCCCGCTCCGCATCAGGCGCGTGACCGCCGCTTGCTCGCCACGGTCATGCGTCAAAAGACGCCGCGTCGGGGATTCGGGAAGGCTCCGGGCGCATTGCAGGATTGGTGCAAGGGAAGCGAATGAGCGCGTTGTTTGTCGGCCATACCTATATCGACGTGACCATGGCGACCGAATTCATGCCGGTCGGCGACGACAAGGCGGTCGCCCGCGATTACGCGGTCTCCTTCGGCGGCAACGCCGTATCGGCGGCATTCGCCTGCGCGCGGCTCGGCGGCAAGACCGATCTCATCGCCCCCGTAGCCGACGACTGGCTCGGGCACATGTTCACGCATATGGCGGCGACCTATCGCGTGCGGCTGCATTCGCGCAAGGTCGCCCGCTCCTCGCTCTCCTTCATTCTGCCGCGCGAGGGCAAACGCGCCATCCTGCGCGCGCGCGACCAGCGCTATCTGGACGATTTCCCGAGGCTCGAAATATCCGGGTTCAAGGCCCTGCATCTCGACGGGCACATGCCGGACGCGGCGCTCCATTACGCAAAGGCGGCCCGCGAAAACGGCGTCCTCACGTCGCTCGACGGCGGGGGCCTGCGCGAAAACACCGAGGAATTGCTGTCGCATATCGACGTCGCCGTGGTCGCCGAGCGCCTG
>JAGWTW010000078.1 GCA_028868735.1 Hyphomicrobiales bacterium
CAGATCGACGCGCCGGTGAACCGCGGCAATTCCGGCGGCCCGACCTTCGATTCCAACGGCAACGTCGTCGGCATCAACACGGCCATCTACTCCCCGTCGGGCGGTTCGGTCGGCATCGGCTTCGCCATTCCCGCCGACGTCGCCAAGAACGTCATCGCGCAGCTCAAGGAGCACGGCGCCGTCACGCGCGGATATATCGGCGTGCAGATCCAGCCGGTGACGCCGGATATCGCGGATTCGCTTGGTCTCAAGTCCACCAAGGGCGCGCTGGTGGCGGAAGCCAAGACCGGGCCTGCGGCGGAAGCCGGAATCAAGTCCGGCGACGTGATCGTCGGCGTCAATGATCAATCGGTCGACGGCCCGCGCGAACTCGCCCGCAGGATCGCGTCGATCGCCCCGGGCACCGACGTCAAGCTGACTTATCTGCGCGGCGGCTCGGAAAAGACGGCGGACGTCAAGCTCGGCAAGCTGCCGGGCGACCAGGAGGCGCGCGCGACGACCTCGGACGACGGCGACGGCGGCTCCATGGCCAAGCTCGGCGTCGAACTCGCGCCTGCAACCGCTGTGCCGGGCGCAGGCAAGACGGGCGTCGTCGTGGCCGACATCGATCCGGACGGCCTCGCCGCCCAAAAGGGATTGCGCTCCGGCGATGTCATCCTCGAGGCGGCCGGCAAGCCCGTCTCGCATCCCTCCGACGTCGCCAACGCCCTCGCCGAAGCGCGCAAGGACGGCCAGAAGGCCCTGCTGTTGCGCGTGAAGACGGGCGACAACATCCATTTCGTCGCCATCGCCATACGCGCGGCTGGCTGAAGAAAGGTCCGCGGCGCGGGCCCGCCCTGACCAGCGCCGGAGGACGGAACGGCAGGCCGAGGATGAGCTCATGCTCTCCGGCCTGCCGTTTTCCATGCGGAGACGGTATATGTCGGACATGAGACTGCTCGTCATCGAGGACGATTCGGACGGCGCCGCCTATCTCGTGAAGGCGTTTCGCGAACAGGGCCATGTGGCCGATCACGCTGCCGACGGCATCGAAGGCTACGCGCGCGCCTCGGAAGGGGACTACGACGTGCTGATCGTCGACCGCATGTTGCCGAAACTCGACGGGCTCTCGCTCATTTCGTCGCTGCGCGCGCAGAAGATCGAGACCCCCGCGCTGATCCTGTCCGCGCTCGGCCAGGTCGACGATCGCGTGAAGGGACTGCGCGCCGGCGGCGACGATTATCTGCCGAAGCCTTACGCCTTCTCCGAACTGCTTGCGCGCGTCGAAGTTCTGGCGCGCCGCAAGGGGGGAGCGAACGCGCAGGAGACGCACTACCACGTCGCCGATCTCGAACTCGACCGGCTCTCCCACAAGGTTTCGCGCGCCGGCAAGGACATCCCCCTCCAGCCGCGCGAGTTCCGTCTGCTCGAATATCTGATGCGGCACGCGGGCCAGGTCGTGACCCGCACCATGCTGCTCGAAAACGTCTGGGATTATCATTTCGATCCGCAGACCAACGTCATCGACGTGCATATTTCCCGCTTGCGCGGAAAGATCGACAAGGGCCACGCCGTGCAATTGCTGCACACGATCCGTGGAGCCGGATACATGATCCGTGACGGCGCTCGGTAAGCTCTTCCGCACGACGGCGTTCAAGCTCGCCGTCGTTTACTCGATCGTCTTCGCGGCGGCCGCGAGCATCGTCGTCTTCAACGTCGGCCGCCAGGTGCGCATCGTACTGGAAGACCAGATCGCCGAAACGCTCGACGCCGACATTCGCGGCCTCGCCGACCAATACAGCCAAGGCGGCGTGCAGCAGCTCGTTCAATCGATCGAACGCCGCATCCGACAGCCCGGCGGCGACATTTATCTTTTGACGAGTTTCGCCGGCGATCCAATCGTCGGCAATATCGCGACACTGCCGAAAGGCGTCCTCGAACAGACATCCCTGATCGAAACCATCTATCAGCGGCCGGGCGAATCGAAGGCGACGCATCACGCGCTCGCGCGTGTTTTCACCCTGTCGGGCAATTACCGGCTGCTCGTCGGCCACGACGTCGAGGAACTCGAAAACCTTCGGCGCATTTTGCGCCATGCGCTCGCCTCCTCCCTCGGCTGGCTCGTTTTGATCGGCGCGGTCGGCGGCCTTCTCGTCGCGCGACGCGTGCTGATGCGCGTCGACGCCATGTCGGCGTCCGCGACCGCGATCATGGGCGGAGACCTCGCCGAACGGCTGCCGGTCGGCGGCAGCGGCGACGAACTCGATCGCCTGGCCGAAAACCTCAACGCCATGCTGACCCGCATCGAGACGCTGCTGAAGGGCATGAAAGAGGTTTCCGACAATATCGCGCACGATCTGCGCACGCCGCTGACGCGCCTGCGCAACAATGCGGACGCGGCCATGCGAGAGCTCGATCCGCAGGCGCAGAAACTTTCGCTCGGCAAGGTGATCGAGGACGCCGACGAACTCATCAAGATATTCGACGCATTGCTGATGATTGCGCGCGCGGAATCCGGAAGCGGCCCGAAGATGGAGCTCGTCGACGTGACGCAAACGGCCGCCGATGTCGCAGAACTCTACGAAGCCGCAGCGGAAGAACGGGGCGTCGCATTCGGCAGCGATATCGAGCAAGGGCTCATGGTGCGCGGCAGTCGCGAACTGATTGCGCAGGCGCTGTCCAACCTTCTCGACAACGGGCTGAAATATGGCGTGCCGCCCGCGCCCGGCGCAAGCGCCTCGCTTCGCCTGTCCGCGCGGCGGCAAGGCTCGATGGCGCTCATCGCGGTTGAAGATCGCGGACCGGGCGTCCCTCCGGAAGACCGCGACCGCGTGCTCGAACGATTTGTACGCCTCGAAGCTTCCCGCACGCTGCCGGGTTCCGGTCTCGGCCTCTCGTTGGTGGCCGCAATTGCGCGCCTGCACGGCGGCGCGCTGAAACTCGAGGACAATGCGCCGGGCCTGTGCGCCATCGTCGAGCTGCCGATCGCGAGCGGCCCGCCGCAACTCGCCGCGCCGCCGCGGCTGGAGCAATTGAATGTCGCGCGCGCACACTGATGACGCCTCTGCGTTGTGGCGCCGTGTGAGACAGGGGCCGCTGGTCGCCGACCGCAAGGCGGCTCGCGCAAAGTTCGCGGATCTGCGTCGGAGCGCCTCCGGCGTACTGGCGGCCCTTCTGAACGACAAGAACGTTTCAGCATTACTGCACGCCGTCGCCGATCACTCGCCGTTTCTCTGGCGCCTCGCTTCGGCGCATTCGCAACGCCTCGCTGAAATCCTGATCGCCGATCCGGACGACGATTTTATGGCGCAACTCGCTGCGCTCGCGACCGCATGCGCAAATGTGCAGGACGAAGGCGAGCTGATGAAAATGCTGCGCCGCGCGCGTCAGCGCTCCGCGCTCGTGATTGCGCTCGCGGATCTCGGCGGACTGTGGAGCTTCGAACAGGTGACGGCTGCGCTGACGGCCGCGGCCGACGCCTATGTTTCGATCGCGCTCGATTTTCTGCTGCGCCGCGCAATAGCCGAGGGGCGTTTCACCGCCGTCGACCCGGCCGAACCGCAGGCGAGCTGCGGCATGGTCGTTCTTGCGCTCGGCAAGCAAGGCGCCGGAGAACTCAATTATTCGAGCGATGTCGATCTCGTGGTTTTTTACGATCCGGAGGTCGCGCCGCGGCTGTCAGGGACCGAGCCTGCGCAGTTCTTCGTGCGCATCACACGAGCGCTCGCGCGCATCCTGTCGGAACGGACAGGCGATGGTTATGTGCTGCGCGTCGATCTGCGGCTGCGCCCGGATCCCGGCTCAACCTCCGTCGCCGTCTCGCTGCCGGCCGCGCTCGGCTATTACGAAATGCTCGGGCAAAATTGGGAGCGCGCCGCCATGATCAAGGCGCGCCCGATCGCCGGCGAGACGCGGCTTGGCGAAAAATTTCTCGAGGAATTGCAGCCTTTCATCTGGCGCCGCTACTTCGACTATGCGGCGATCGCCGACATCCATGCGATGAAACGGCAGATCCACGCCGTGCGCGGGCACGCTGAGGTCACCGTGCCGGGCCACGACGTCAAGCTCGGGCGCGGCGGAATTCGTGAAGTCGAATTTTTCGTACAAACGCAACAATTGATCTTCGGCGGCAGGCGAACCGAATTGCGCGGCCGTCGCACGCTCGACATGTTGCAAGCGCTGGCCTCGGAACATTGGGTTTCGGCGGAGGCGCGCGACCAGTTGACTGCATCCTATCTGGCCCTGCGCCGGATAGAGCACCGCTTGCAGATGATCGCGGACGAACAGACCCAGCGATTGCCGTCGGACGACGACGAGCTGAATCGATTTGTGAGATTTTGCGGGTATGCGTCCTACTCGAAGTTCGAAGACTGGATTACGCACCATTTCCGCGATGTCGAACGCCATTATGCGCGGTTGTTCGAACACGCCCCCGGGCTCGACTCGGACACGGGAAGTCTCGTCTTCACCGGCGTCGTCGACGATCCCGAAACTCTCGAAACGCTGGAGAGGATGGGTTTTCGCGACGCCGCGCTCGCCGCGGAGACGGTGCGCGGCTGGCATTTCGGGCGGCGCGCGGCGGTTCAGAGCGCCCGCGCCCGCGAAGTTCTCACCGAACTCGTGCCGGATCTTCTCGAATCGCTCTCCCGCTCCGGCGATCCAGACGCCGCATTGGCGGCGTTCGACGCGGCGCTCGGCCATATGCCGGCAGCGGTCGAGCTTTTCTCGATCCTTCGGTCGAACAAGGAATTGCGCGACCTTTTCGGCGATGTGCTCGGCTGCGCGCCGCGCCTTGCGGCGATTGTCGCCAGAACGCCGCACGTACTCGACGCGGTCATCGATCCGCGCTTCTTCGGCGCTGCGCTGGACCATCATTTTTTTGCGTCGCACGTATCGCGCCTGCGTTCGATCGAGGCGGACGAAGAGTTTCTCGACGCTGCGCGGTTGTCCGCGCAGGAGGATCTCTTCGGCATCGGTGTTCGCGTACTGTCGGGCGCCATCGACGCCGTTGAGGCCGGGCCCGCGCATGCCGCGCTCGCTGATTGTCTCATCGACGCCACGGTCGACCATGTCCGCAACGCCTTCTCAGCCGAATACGGGACGGTTTCCGGCGGCCGGATCGCAGTTCTCGCCATGGGCAAGCTCGGCTCGCGCGAGATGACGGCGACATCCGATCTCGACCTCGTCGTGCTTTATGATTTCAACGAGGCCGCTCCGAATTCGAACGGACGACGCGCGTTGCACGCCGTCCAGTATTACACGCGGCTGACGCAGCGCATCATTTCCGCTTTGACGGTGGCCACGCGCCGCGGTCCCCTTTATGAGGTCGACATGCGTCTGCGGCCTTCGGGCAAGAAGGGACCGCTCGCCGTGCAATTGTCGAGCTTCATCGCCTATCAACGCGAAGAAGCCGAGACCTGGGAGCACATGGCGTTGACGCGCGCGCGTCCGATATCCGGCGATGCTTCGTTGATCGAGCGGGCTGCGCAGGAAATCGCTTCGGTGATCTCACGTCGACGCGACCCGGCGCTTGTCGCGCGCGAGATATTGGAGATGCGTCAACTGATCGCGAAGGAAAAAGGCGATTCCGACCGAAGCGACATAAAGACCCTCCGCGGCGGCCTCATCGACATCGAATTCATCGCGCAATTTCTCCAGCTGGCGCACGCATCTGCGCATCCGGACCTGCCCGCTGTCGGAACCGCCGATGTCCTGAGGCGGGCTGGCGCTCTCGGTCTTCTGGACCCCGACCAGGCCGAGCGTTTGCTTGTCGCACACCGGTTTTACACCGACATTGTGCAGGTCCAGCGTGTCGTCCTTCCACTCGGCATGAAACCGGATGCTGCGCCTGCCGCCGTTCGAAGGCGGATTGCTGCGGGCGCCGGATTGCCGGACGAGCGGCGGCTGGATGCGACTATAGAAGACACAGCTGCGTCGGTAGCCCGGATCTTCGATCGGGTGTTCGGCGAACGATCAGGCGGCGGCAGGCATCGAATGGACCCGACGACGCAGCGGTAGATGAAATTGGACGATCGTCCCTCGTCCAATTTGCGACCGCACGCGCACATCGCCTGCGTGCAGCGAAATCAGCGAATTCGCGATCGCGAGGCCGAGCCCGGACCCCTTCATGCCATTGTCGACCTGGCTGTGGAATTGTTCGAAGGGACGCCCGATCCTGGCAATCGCCTCGCGTGACATGCCGCGGCCGCTGTCGGCGACGAATATGTTGTATCCATCTGTCGTCGCACGCAGGCGGACGGAAATATGTCCGTCGCCCGGGGTGAATTTGATGGCGTTGCGAAGGACGATCGAGAGCGATTTTTCGATCGCGCTGCGATCGCCGAAATAGCAGGCGACGTCCGGAAGACGCGTGTCGATGCTGATCGTTTTTTCCGACGCCGTATGCTCGATGCGCCGCACGGAGTTCCAGACGGCCTGTCCGAGATCGAAATCCTGTGAATCCATTTCGATCTGACCAGTATCCAACCGTGACATATCGAGCACGTCCGATATGACGCCGAGCAGATAATCGCCGCTTTCCTTGATGTGATTGCAGTAGTCGGCGTAGCGCTCCGAACCGAGCGGTCCGAACACCTGACCCTGCATCATTTCCGAGAATCCGATGATCGCGTTGAGCGGCGTGCGCAGTTCGTGGCTCATGTTCGCCAGGAATTCGGACTTGGCGAGGTTGGCGCTTTCGGCGTTCGCTTTTTCTTCGAGATATTTTTCGGCGAGTTCGGCGAGTTCGCGCGCCTGTCGCTCGAGCGCCTGTCTCGATTTGCGCAGATCCACGACCGTCGCGGTGAGCCGTCGTTCGGAATCGAGCAATTGCTCTTCGTGGCGCTTCAGTTGCGTGATGTCCGTTCCTATGGAGACATAGCCGCCGTCCCGCGTGCGTCGCTCGTTGACCTGCAGCCAGCGCCCGTCGACGAGCCTGGCTTCATAGGTACGCGCGCTTGCGCCGGGCCGCTCGCCGAGCGCGATCTGTGTCTGGATCAGCGGCGGCGAGCCGGCCGCCATCACGTGGGAGTATGGTCTGCCAACCGCCGCCGTCTCGTTGCAGAGGCCGTGCAGGCTCCGAAATTTCGAATTGCTCATGACGAGCCGGTTGTCGGCGTCCCACAACACGAACGCCTCCGACAAGGTCTCGATCGCATCGCGCAAGCGCGCGTCGTGCCGTTCGGTATGTTCGGCCAG
The DNA here is from genome assembly GCA_028868735.1 of Hyphomicrobiales bacterium. Taxonomy (GTDB): domain Bacteria; phylum Pseudomonadota; class Alphaproteobacteria; order Rhizobiales; family Beijerinckiaceae; genus JAJXWB01. The sequence continues at coordinate 7,177 of JAGWTW010000078.1, forward strand.
CGCTTTTTGTTCAGTGATGTCGATCGCGATGCCGATCAAGCGGCGGCCCTCGTTGGGTTGCGTTTCGACCATTTCCGCACGCGCCCTGATCCACACCCATTCGCCACGCGCGTTGCGCATGCGGAATTCCGCTTCCAGGGTTCTCGACTCGTTGCCCATGAGGGATTCGGCGAGTTCGGCGAGGTCCGCGTCGCCTGGATGAACCATGTTTCGTAACTCGCCGAAGCCGATGAACCGGTCCTCGGGAGGCATGTCGAGAATTTCGTACATCGAGTGAGACCAGTAGATGCGGCCTCGCGCGAGGTCCCAATCCCAGAGCCCGCAGCGTCCGCGCCCGAGCGCCGAACCGATCCGCGCGCCAAGGCGAATGCTCGCCTCGTCCGCTTCGCGCGTTCTGCCTGCCTGCCAGTAATATGCGCCGACGACCAGCGCGAGCAGCGCGCCCGTCGAGGCGACCAGCGCGTTGGCGCGCCATTCCGACCAGTTTGCGTCCGAAAGCGCTGCGTCTACGGGGTGAACGACGGCGAGCTGGCCGAGCGGCGGCGGCAGGTTCCGCACGGTCGCATAGGCTTCGTCGCCGGTGGCGAGCGTGACCAGCATCACGCCGGCCTTGTCGGCGAAAAAGGTGACGGCCTGTTCAGGACCCAGCACGTCTGCGAGCGTCTTGGCGGCCGCGCGGTCCGGATATGCCGCAATCACTTCGCCTGCTGCGTTCGTAACGAACACGCGCCGCCCGCGCGCCAGAGCACGGCCTGGAGCAATTTCCGAAATCGTCGCGGCTGCGGGTCCGATCAGCGCCGTCGGCCCTCTCGCGCGCAGTCCGTTTTCGATCGCGGAGGCGACGATCTCGAGGTCGCCGCTCGCATCGTTCAGCGCCTCCCGTCGCGACGTCGTCGTGATGACGATCACAGCAATTGCGAGCGTCGTCAGAAACACCGCGGCCATCGCAACGACGCCGCGTCGGAGCCAGGGTTCCAGTAGATGTAGTCGTTCCGCCGTCGGAAGCGGGATGGATTTTTCCACACCTCTCCCGTTCGCTCTTGCAAAGGCAAGAACGCTGGCTGCGCCCGCACGCGCCATATATGGCCCCCTCGAATCTCCGCCGCGATCCAGGAGCCATGTGCCGCATCGCGCCCGAATCAGAGCCATCTGAATCCGAGGGCGCCGATTTGTCCAGATGCCTTAAAGAAACATGAATCAGTTTTTTCTCGCCGCGACAAAATTGCGCGAACAGAGGCGGAACGATCGGTTAATGCGCAAGTGGTTCGGCGTGTCCGACGACGCGGCAGATGTCGCTGCGGCCGAGTTTGACGCGACGGTCGACATCGTCGACAGCGTCATGCACTGCGGAGACCGTGAGCGCGGGATTGACGCGGCAATGGTAATTGACGACGAGACCGGCCACGGTCTCTCGCACCCGAACATTGTGAACTTCGCGAACGACGTCGCCGGCGGCGGCTGCCGCCTTAAGGTCGGCCTCGATCGAAGCGACCACAACGCCTGGCGCGTCCTGCCCGGCGAGCTCGCGAGTCTCCAGCGGTTCAATATGCGTTTCTACTTCCGTATCGGGCCCGAGTTCGTCTCTGACGGCCGCTTCGAGCCGGGTCGCCGCGTCGTGAGCGGCGACGTGCGGCATGCTGGCGTCGAGCTCGAGATCCAGCGAAACAGAGCGGCGGCCGTCGATTTCCTGTAGCGTCACGTGGTGCACGGCGCGTCTTTGTCGCGCGGCTGCGAGAAGGACGCGTTCGAGCGCCGTCTCGTTGTCGAGCGTAAGCGGCGCGGTCGTCAGCGTGATGTCGGCGTCCGGCTCTGCGTCCTTGATCGCGCGCGCGACATTCTCGGCGATGGCCGCAACGCGCTCCATCGGCAGCGTGCGCGCAACGCCCACGCCGATTTCGCCCAGCACCTGCGCGCCCGCGGGCCGCAGCTTGACGAAATCGACGCTCGCGACGCCCGGAACAGTCATCACGGCGGCGCGAATGCGGGTCGCCGCGCCTTCCGGCGCACGATCGAGCAACGAGTCGACGGTTCGCCGCCCCAGCCTGTAACCCGCGATGGCGACAAACGCCGCCACGCCGAAGGCCGCGAAAGCGTCGGCCTGCGGATACCCCAGCCAGGTTCCGGCAAGCCCTGCCAGAACGAGGGTCGAAGCCACAAGATCGCTCGAGAAGTGGAGCGCGTCCGCAGCGAGCGCATCGCTTTTCGTCTCTCGCGCGACTTTCGAAAGGGACCGCCAGCGTACGAGATCGATGACGATCGATGCGATCAGCACGATGAAGGCGATCGCTTTGGGTTCGACATTCGCATCATGCGTCGCGAGCCGGCGAACGGCTTCGATCACCACGAAAGCCGTCAGCGCGAACAGAAGGCCCGTTTCGACAAGGGCGGCGAGCGACTCGTACTTTCCGTGTCCGTAATGATGTTCTTCGTCCGCCGGCTTTCCGGATGCGCGGACGGCGAGCCAGGTGAGAATGGTCGCGCCCGTGTCGACGGTGGCGTGGCCGGCCTCGGACAGCAAGGCAAGCGATCCCGAAAGGAGGCCGGCGACAAGTTTGCCTATTGCGATCGCTGCGCTTGCGGCGATGGATGCTAGCGCAGCCGTTTCCTTGCGGGCGTGAACGTCGGACATCGCAAAACCTTGGCGCGCCGGTTCCGGCGCCGGCGTCCGTCTAGGACATCGCGCGGACAGCGGCAAGTTTCCCCTTCACATCCGGTCCGGCTTGCCCAATTCTCTACGGGACCACGGGAGACTGGCCTTGCAATACCTCCACACAATGATCCGGGTGAGCGACCTCGACGCCTCGCTCGACTTCTTCATCAACAAGTTTGGCCTGGTGGAGGTTCGGCGAATCTCGAATGAAGCCGGCCGGTTCACGCTGGTTTTCCTCGCCGCGCCGGAAGATCTCGATCTCGCAAGGGACCGCAACGCCCCTTTGGTCGAACTCACCTACAACTGGGATCCCGAGGAATATACGGGCGGCCGGAACTTCGGGCATCTGGCTTACAGGGTCGATGACATCTATGGCCTGTGCGCCAGGCTCATGAAGGCGGGCGTCACGATCAACCGCCCCCCGCGCGACGGCCGCATGGCCTTCATTCGCACCCCCGACAACATATCGATCGAGCTGCTTCAGAAGGGCGATGCGCTCGCGCCGGCCGAGCCCTGGAAATCGATGGCGAATACAGGGGTCTGGTGAGCGGCCGTCCGTCGACAAATGCGGCGTCAATGCGGCGAACTTCCTGTTCGGGAAAGATTTCCAACGTTTGCGGCATGTGCGCTCCGTCACGGTTCCGTCGGCATTTGCTGCTAGCTTGCGGGCTGGGTCGGCGACTGGATGCAGTCGTTCAGAGGAGGAGAGAAGCTGTGGTCGTGGACGACATCGTGAATTCCTGCACGAATTCGAACGTCGCCGAGGCTGCGGTGGTGTCCATCGGCGGCGCGTTCGCCCGCCGCGTGCGCGAGGAGGCGTCCCGAAAGGGCGTGCGTCCGGGGGCGTGGGCCGCGGCGGCGGTCATGCGTTACAGAAAGCGGGCGCGCGAGCTCGATTATGCCGAGTTGCAGAGCCGGATCGCCGGCGACGACCAGCCTGTGCTCGCCGGATTCCGCATGATCGTGGAGCCCGAGCTCGTCTGCGCCGGAGAGGGCGCGGGCCGATAACTTGCCACTCGCCGCCAAGGCAATATATGTCGGCGGTCCCGCCCGGAGCGCCTGTTGCAGCTGTTCGACCACGAAGCCATCGCCGCAATCCTGCAATCCTACGGATATGCGGCGATCCTGATCGTCGTCGCGATGGAGAGCGTCGGCGTCCCGCTTCCCGGCGAAACGGCCCTCGTCAGCGCGGCGGTCTACGCCGGCACGACGCATCGCATGGATATATCGCTGGTGATTCTGGCGGCGACCGTTGGCGCCATTATAGGCGGCAGCATCGGATTCTGGATCGGGCGTAAGGCCGGACCGCCGATCCTGTCCCGGTTTGGCGGGTTTGTCGGTTTGGACGAGCGTCGGCAGAAGCTCGGGCAATACCTCTTCAAGCGCCATGGCGGGAAGATCGTTTTTTTTGGCCGCTTCGTCGCGTTTCTGCGCGCTTTCGCGGCGCTGCTCGCGGGCGCCAACCGCCTGTCGCCTGTACGTTTTTTTGCTTACAATGCGGCAGGCAGCATCGCTTGGGCGACCGTATTCGGCATCGGCGGCTATACGCTCGGAAAGCAGTTCCATCGCGTCGCAGGGCCGTTCGGCATGGTCATGCTGATTTTGGCCGTGATCGCGATTGCGGTAGGGTGGCGTTTCTACAAGACGCATGAAGAAAATCTGCTCGAGAAAGCGGAAACGGAAATGAACGCGCAAGGGGCTGTCTGAAACTTCCATGCTGCACGCCTGGATCCAGCCCATAGTCGCGCAATACGGCCTGTACGCCGTATTCTTCATCATCATGCTGGAAAGCGCCGGCGTGCCGCTGCCTGGCGAGACGGCGCTGGTGCTGTCGTCGATCTACGCGGGAATGTCCGGCGAAATCGAGATCGTCCATATCATCGCCGTCGCAGCGACGGCCGCCATTATCGGCGACAATTTCGGTTTCATGTTCGGGCGTTATTTCGGTCTGCCGCTGGTCGAGCGCTACGGCCGTACGATCGGCCTCGACCAGAGGCGTCTGGCTTTCGGCCAGCATATGTTCAAACGCCACGGCGCAAAGATCGTGTTTTTTGGCCGCTTCGTCGCGATCCTGCGCATATTCGCCGCTCTGCTCGCCGGCGTGAACCACTATTCCTGGCGGTCCTTTCTCTTCTACAACGCCGCGGGCGGGATTTGCTGGGCGGGCTTGTACGGCGTCGGCGGCTATATCTTCGGCGACGCGATGACGCGGGTCGCGGGGCCGCTCGGCATGATCGGCCTCGCTTTCGCGGTCGCTGGCCTGTTCGCGGGCTGGTCGATCATGCGCAAGCAGGAAGAAAAATATGAGCGCGAGTTCGAGCAGCAAGCCGAACTCGAGAAGGTTCCGGTCAATTCGGCCGACCGGCCGTAAGGGCTCCGGCTTTGTTTTCCAATACGCGGCTCAGAGCGAGAGACCGAGCCGATGCGCGATCTCGCCAATGATGCCGCGACGGAATGCGAGCACGCAGGCGACAAAGATCGCGCCCTGGATCACCGTCACCCATTGGCCGAAGCCTGCCAGATAATTCTGCATGGCGATGATGATGAAGGCGCCGACCACCGGCCCGAAAAAGGTGCCGAGACCGCCGACGAGCGTCATCAGGATCACCTGACCGGACATGGCGTTTTCTACGTCGGTCAATGAGGCGTTCTGCGCCACGATCGATTTGGTCGCGCCCGCGAGGCCGACGAGAGCGGCCGAAAGAACAAAAGCCGCGAGTTTGTACTGATCGGTCTTGTAGCCGAGCGAAATCGCGCGCGGTTCGTTTTCGCGGATCGACTTAAGGACGTCGCCGAACGGCGAATTGATGATGCGATGGATCATCAGGAATCCGGCGAGAAATACGGCAAGAACGAAATAATACATCGTCGTCTGATGCGACAGGTCGATCAGGCCGAACGCCTTGCCTTGAGGCACGCCCTGAATGCCGTCCTCGCCGTGCGTGAAAGGCGCCTGAAGGCAAAAGAAATAGATCATCTGGGAGAGCGCCAGCGTGATCATCGCGAAGTAGATGCCCTGACGGCGAATGGCCAGCGCCCCGGTGATGACGCCGAGCACGGCGGAGGCCGCTACGCCGCAAACGATTGCGAGCACGGGGTCGACCGGCCCGAAATGCAGATGCAGAGGCCCGATGTCGACCGCTCCCGTCTTCGCCATATGCGCGGAAACATATCCGGCAAGGCCAAGAAACATCGCGTGGCCGAACGACAGAAGGCCGACGTAGCCGATGAGCAGATTGAAGGCGCAGGCAAAGAGCGCAAAGCACAGCGCCTGCATCAGAAAGAAAGGATAGATGATCGCCGGGGCGACCAGCAGGAAGAGCGCCATGACCGCGAAGGCGATCATTTCGTCGCGACGTTTGGCCGCGTCGATCGCCGCGCTGGAGGTAATCGCTTGCGCGGTCATGTCACGCGGTCCTTCCGAACAGTCCGGCGGGCTTTATCAGCAGCACGATCGCCATGATGACGAAGACGACCGTATTGGATGCCTCGGGATAGAAAACCTTCGTCAACCCTTCGATGACCCCCAGCATGAAGCCGGTGACGACGGATCCCATGATCGAGCCCATGCCGCCGATCACGACCACCGCGAAGACGACAATGATGAATTCCGCGCCCATCAGCGGTCGCACCTGATTGATCGGCGCGGCGAGAACGCCGGCAAGCGCGGCGAGCGCGACGCCGAAACCATAGGTCAGCGTGATCATCAGCGGCACGTTGACGCCGAAGGCGCGCACGAGCTGCGGATTTTCCGTGGCCGCGCGCAGATACGCGCCGAGCTTGGTCTTTTCGATCAGATACCAGGTCGCGATGCACACGAAGAGCGAGAAAATTACGACCCAGCCGCGATATTTCGGCAGATACATGAAGCCGAGGTTCTGACCGCCCTGCAGCGCCGGCGGAATCGAATACGGCAGTCCTGACGATCCGAATTCCGCCTGAAAGACGCCCTGGATCACGAGCGCGAGACCGAAGGTCAGGAGCAGCCCGTAGAGATGGTCCAGCCCGGCCAGCCATTGCAGCATCGAGCGCTCGATGAAGATTCCGAAAGCGCCGACGATGATCGGCGCGAGAATGAGCGCCCACCAATAGCCGAGCCCTGCAATGTTCAGCAGGAAATAGGCGACGAACGCGCCGACCATGTAAAGCGCGCCATGCGCGAAATTCACAATGTTGAGCATGCCGAAAATGACGGCGAGCCCCAGGCTCAGCAGCGCATAGAAGGCGCCGTTGATCAGGCCGAGCAGCAATTGGCCGAACAGCGCCTGCGTGGGAATATTGAGTAGGGGGATCATCATGGCCGAGCGCTTCCTCAGACGCCGAGATATTCGTGGAGCTTGTCCATGTTCGCCGCCAGTTCGCTGTTGGCGAAACTGTCGATGATCTTGCCGTGCTCCATCACGTAATAGCGGTCCGCCACGGTCGAGGCGAAACGGAAATTCTGCTCGACGAGCAGGATCGTGAAGCCCTGCGCCTTCAAACGACCGATCGTATGGCCGATCTGTTCGATGATGACCGGCGCGAGGCCTTCGGTCGGCTCGTCCAGCATCAGCAGCGTCGCGCCGGTGCGCAGGATGCGTCCGATCGCGAGCATCTGCTGTTCGCCGCCTGACAGCTTCGTGCCCTGGCTGGAAAGCCGCTCCTTCAGGTTCGGGAACAGCTCGAAGATCTGCTCGACCGGCAGGCCGCCCGGCTTGACTTGCGGCGGCAGCATCAGATTTTCCTGCACGTTGAGCGAGGAGAAAATTCCGCGCTCCTCAGGGCAGAGCGCGACTCCAAGCCGCGCGATCTTGTCGGAGGAGAGGCCGATCGTTTCAGTCCCCTCGAACCGCACCGAGCCCTTGCGCTTGCCGACCATGCCCATGATCGACTTCAGAGTCGTAGTCTTGCCCGCGCCGTTGCGGCCGAGAAGCGTCACCACCTCGCCGCGCCGCACGTTGAAGTCGACGCCGTGAAGAATGTGGGATTCGCCGTACCAGGATTCGAGGCCGGCGACCTCCAGGAACGGGCGGCTCGCGGTATCAAGCATCTCCCGCTCCCATATAGGCCTGCCGCACTTCCGGATTTTTCGACACGGTCGCGTAGTCGCCTTCCGCCAGAACCTGACCGCGCGTCAGCACCGTGATTCGGTCCGAGAGATTGGCGACGACGTTCAGATTGTGTTCGACCATCAAAATCGTTCGGTTGGCGGAAACCCGCTTGATGAGAGCGGCGATCTTGTCGATGTCCTCGTGGCCCATGCCGGCCATCGGTTCGTCGAGCAGCATCATTTCCGGATCGAGCGCGAGCGTGGTCGCGATCTCGAGGGCGCGTTTGCGGCCATAAGGCATTTCGACGGCGACCGTGTCGGCGTATTCCGACAGTCCCACGTCGTCGAGCAAGGCGCGCGCACGATCATTATATACGTCCAGAACCTTTTTCGAACGCCAGAAATCGAAAGAGTTTCCACGGTCGCGCTGCAGTGCGACACGCACGTTCTCGAGCGCCGTGAGATGCGGGAAAACTGCGGAAATCTGGAATGACCGTATCAGGCCGAGCCGCGCGACGTCCGCAGGCTTCATCGAGGTGATGTCGCGGCCCTTGTACGTGATTTTGCCGCCGGTCGGCTCGAGGAATTTCGTCAGCAGGTTGAAGCAGGTAGTCTTTCCCGCCCCGTTCGGACCGATCAACGCGTGAATCGAACCCCGCCTGACGCGGAGTGAAACGTCCTTGACCGCCGTAAAGCCGGCGAATTCCTTCGTCAGGCCCTCGGTCTCGAGGACGCACTCATCACTCACGCAGAAACCTCCCCTGGCCGTTTTCGGCCGATATTGCAGGGCAACCTAGCCTAAGCCGCAGGATAATCAAGCGCAGCCGGCGCAGCGTTTTTGGGCTTTCCAACGTAAAATCGGGCAGCCGCCGCCATGGGCGTTCCGACTTTGCAGACGCTTGCCGGCGCGGGAAAAGAGGGGCAAACGCCGGACCATGAAGCTGTCGGTCGTCATGCCCGTGCTGAACGAGAGAACCGGCGTTTCTCGGCGCCTTGCGGAACTCGCGCCCTTGCGCGCGCAGGGCGTCGAAGTGATCGTGGTCGACGGTTCGAGCAGTGACGGGACTGCGGAAGCGGCGGCGCGTCTCGCCGACCGCGTGCTCGTCGCGCCGCGCGGCCGCGCGTCCCAGATGAACGCCGGGGCCGGCGCCGCCAGCGGCGAACTCCTGCTCTTCCTCCACGCCGACACGAGACTTCCGCTGGACGCGGCGCGCCTGATCTCTTGCGGACTTCGTGCGAGCGGCCGGGCGTGGGGGCGCTTCGACGTCCGCATCGAGGGCGCGCACCCGCTTCTTCCCGTTGTCGCCCGCCTCATGAATCTTCGTTCACGCTATACCGGCGTCGCGACCGGCGACCAGGCGATGTTCGTGCGCGCCGACGCCTTTGCGAAGGTCGGAGGATTTCCGGATATTGCGTTGATGGAAGACATAGCGATCAGTCGGCGCCTCAAACGCCTCTCGTCGCCGCTCTGTCTTCGCGCATGTGTCGCGACGTCTGGCCGGCGATGGGACGAAAAAGGATTCTGGAAGACCGTCCTGTTGATGTGGCGGTTGCGTCTCGCCTTTTTTCTCGGCGCAGATCCGAACGATCTAGCGCGCGCTTACGGATATCGCCCCCGTGAAAACTGACGTCCACGTGGCGTTGATGGCGCGCGCGCCGGTCGCCGGGGAGGCCAAAAAGCGGCTGGCGCCACGCCTCGGCGCGATCGGCGCGGCCGAGCTGCATGCCATGCTCGTCCGCCACGCGCTGACCGTCATTTCGGAAGCAGGCATGCCTGCGGCGCTCTGGTGCGCTCCCGACGCGCGTCACCCATTCTTCATTGAGTGCGCACGCGAATATCCGATCGAACTGCATGACCAAATCGGCGACGATCTCGGACGCCGGATGGCGCACGTCTTCGAGATCACGGCGGCGCCCACCTTATTGATGGGGTCGGACTGTCCGGCGATCGACGCGGCCCTGCTTCGCCGCTGTGCGGACGAGTTGCGCGCCGGCGCGCCGGCGATTTTTCTGCCCGCAGAAGACGGCGGATATGCGCTTGTCGGCCTGCGCGAACCCGTCGCTGACATTTTCGTCGATATTCCCTGGGGTTCGGATTGCGTGATGATGCGAACCCGCGAACGGCTTGCGGCCAAAGGAATTGCGACGCAGGAGCCCGCGATCGTCTGGGATGTCGATCGCCCGGAAGACGTCGATCGTCTGGCGGCGCTGGGCTTTCCTATTCCCGCCCGGACAGGCTGATTCCGCGCCCGGCCCGTTTCGGCGTCGGCAGGTCGGCGTCCGCGCGGTGGAAGGCGGCGATCCGCGCGATCTGATCGATCGAAAAAGGCGCGCCGCGCGGCTTTTCGCCGGACTGGTCGACGCAGAGCAGGATCTGCTCGCTGAGCGCGGCGACCTCGCCATCCCCGCGCATCATCTCCAGCCACAATCGAACGCGTTTGTCGTCATGTTCGAGAATACGGCCCGAGACGGACAATTGATCGTTCGCGTGGACTTCGCGCGTGTAGTGGATCGTCATGGTCAGCGTATAGATCGTCAGGCTCGTGCGCGCGCGGCCGTCCTGGTCGAGCCCGATCGCAGCCATCACGCAATCGACGGCGCGCGAAAATACGTGCGCGTACCACGCGTCGTTCATGTGCCCGTTATAATCGATCCAGTCGCGCTCGACGCGTGCGCGCATCAGGGGGACTGGCAGCTTGTCCGACATAATGTCCCCGTATCGTTCACTGTCCGTAGCGTGTGGACGGCGCGCCGAGCGCGGCGACGAGGCCGCGTGGAACGCCCTCGCGTTCGATGAAGCGCACGAGACGCCGCTCGCCCGGCGCCAGATGCAGCCAGTTGTCGAGCGGCGTCAGCGTATCGTCCTCGATCTTCACCGATTGCGCCAACGATGCGCTCGCGAGGCGCAGGCCCGGGCCGATCTCGTCCTGCACGATCTCGACCTGGATTTGCGGGCCGTACATCGCCGCGGCCCGACCGAGCGGAAAATGCCAAGCGCGTGACGCGACCACACCGTCGACGTCCGAAAGCGTGGCCGTCGTCGCCTCGTGCGACGGCGGACCGAAACGATAGGCGTAGGTCGTATCGAAAAACGCGCCCCAGAATTCGCAGTCGCGCAAAGTAACGTGCGAGCGCGGCGCGATCTCGATCTCGCGCCGCGCATCCATGACGACGGTCGCGCCGTCCCGGTAGCAACGCAAAGTCACGACGCCGCGGAACAGGGTCGCCGTCTCGTTTATGCAGTGAACATGCAAACCGTTGACGCCCTCGTCGCTGAGAACGATCTGCGTCGGGCGAAACGCGCGGCGCATCGCCCACCACGGCGATTTCGGTCCGCCCCGCCAATCGAGCGCGCCGAAACCGCTCGATGGCCAGAAATCTTTCCAGAACCAGAGGAGCGCGCCGGCGCAAGTGGAGCCCGGTCGGCGCCATTCGCTGATCGTCGCTTCGATGACTTCGACGACGCAGGCGCGCGAAAGGTCGAGATAGCGTGCGGGATCGTCGCGCCTTAGTACCGCTGGATCCAGCCCGTAGAGCAGGGCGACGTAATGGTCGCGCACGTCTTCGAAGTCCTGATCCGCGCCCTGGTCGCGCGGCGTGCGCGTCTTCCAGAGCGGCGAGGCCAGCGGCCTATCGCCAAAATCGCGGACAAGGGACCTGGTCTCGGGAATATTCGCGAAACCGAGGCATTCCGAAGCGAACCGCACGTTCGCGCGGCGCGCATCCTCGATCGGACGTCGGTAGGCGCCAACGCCGTAATAATGCGTCACGCCACTGTCGGCGAGAAACGGCAAGGCGCCGCCGTCGGGGGAGTTGGCGACATATGGCGCGTCGCCGCGCTCTTGCCTCGCGATCCTCGGCAGCAATTCGTCGAACAACGGCGAGCGCCAGGCGGTCTCCGCGACGCCCATCATGGCGGCCTGCTGAAAGACCTCGTTGCCGCCGCAGAGAACAGCGAGCGATGGCGATGCGGATGTCCGCGCCAGAAACTGGCGGACTTCGGCCTCGACGGAATCCAGGAACGCGGGATCATGCGCCGGATAGTCGAAATTCGAAAACATGAAGTCGTGCCAGACAAGGATGCCGGCTTCGTCGCACGCGCGGTAAATATCGTCGCTCTCGTACACGCCGGTCCCGCCGATGCGGAACATATTGACGTTCGCGGCGCGCGCGAGCGCCATGACGCGCTGTAACGCCGTCGCCTCGTTCTGCAATGAGACCGGATCGATCGGCGTCCAGACAGCGCCGCGACAGAAGACGGGCAGGCCGTTTACGCGCAACGCGAACCCGCGCCCATCCGCTCCTGCATCGATGTCGATCGACCTGAAGCCGCTGCGGGCCAGAAGGATCTTGTCCTCTCCGATTTGTACGAAAACATCGTACAAATGAGGCTCGCCGTGCGTATGTGGAAACCATTTGCGTACGTCGGGCAGGCGCAGCCGCGCGACGAACGCGTTCGATCCGACCGGCGTAGCCCTTACCGTCGTTCCATCGCTCCACAGAATAGGGGCGTGATCCGGCGCGCGCGTGAAATACAGGATCGCATCGACAATCCCGTCCGCGCCGTCGAGTCGCGTCGCGATCCGTGACGAAACAAGGCGCAGCCTGTCGAGCGATACGAGCGTCACCGGACGCCAGGGACCGACGGGCGGCGCCGGCGGCGCAAAGCCCGGCATGCGGCCGAGAGCGCTTGTGCGCGCAAAGCGAAGGTCGGGCGGCTGGATCATGCGCGGCCGCCAGCGTGCGCGGCCTTTCCTGCCGGCGAGGCAGTCGGCCAGAGACTTGAATCGGATCGACAGCCGATGCGCGCCGGAAAGCACGACGTCGACGCTCTGCGCGACGAACATGTTTGCGCTCGAAAGCAACAGTGCGTCGTCGAGAAAGACATCGGCGAAAGTCGCGAGACCCTCCAGGGTCAGGCGATGGCGTCCTTGGCCATCGATCGCGCGGCTATACCAGATCTCGCGTTGATCGAGCGGCGGCGGCGCATCCCAGGACCAGCGATCCGCAGCGATCAGCGCTTGCGCCGCCGTGCCGGGCGCCTGGGCTTCGATCCAGTCGAATGCGCTCGTCTGGGACGGCGAAGACGCCGCGCCCGGGCCGCAGATCGCCATGCGCCAGCCGTCGCTGAGCCGCATGGCGCCTCAGCCGGCGCGGCGCAAGGCGCCGCCGTTGCGCGCGAGCAGCGTGAAGAGCGCCTCGTAGCGATCGGCCAGTGCGGCGAGCGGCGCGTCGAGCCCGGCGGACTTGCCGCGCATGATCGCACGCGCGAGCAGGAACTGGAACGCTTTAGCGCCGGCCGAAATCGCCCGGCAATGCTCGCTCGCTTGCGTAAATTCCTGTGCTTCGCCGAGCCAGTCGAGGTGCGAGGCCATCAATTCGAAATTTGCGCCGAGCTGCCGCATCGTATTGAACGCGAATTTGTGAAAGAACGCCGGCTCACGCGCCGCCGCTCGCGCGACAAGCGATGGCAGGCGTTCTGCAAATATGGAAACCGGATTGCGGGTCGGCCTGCGTTCGATGTGCGCATGAAGCAGCGCGCGTGCAAGCCCGCGCGTCTCGCATTCGCCGGGAGGGGCGAAGTCGGGCTTCACGATTTCCGCATAAGGCGGAAGCTTCTGACGTCCGAGGTCTGCGCCGAAGGCAACGGCGCCGTCGTAGTCTTCGCCACTCAGTCGAAAAAAGCCGTCATTGTGGAAATAGTCGATGGTCTTTGCGACTGGATCGATCCGATTGACGCCGACCGTCGTTTTCGACTGTTCCGTGCGATACGAGACGCCGCGCGTATCGGGCAGGAAAAACGCGTCCGTCTCGATCATGACGAGGCGGCCTTGCGCGCATTGCTCCACGATATGGCCTTCGACATCGTCATAGAGCGAGAGTTCGCGTGTCACGAAGCCGTAGAGCGCCTCGATATCTTCAAGCGGCGGTTTGAAGAATGTGAACTGATCCCCTTCGAAATCAAGCCGCGCGGTGAAGCCGAGCATCGCCTGCGCCGGCAACCCGCGCGCATGAATCGCCTCGATCCAGAGATCGACATAGCAATTGGTTTGCGGCCAATCGCGCGAAGGGTCGTGCAGGGCGTCGGCGCGCCACCGAGCCGCATCGGCGTTTGGCGCAAATGCGCCCTCAGAGCGCGAGCGCATGTTTGACGCCGGCAGGCCAGACCTGGACATCGAGCCCATGATGTTTGAACAGGGCGATGGCGACGCGCTCCATGCCGAAGCCTACGCAGGCGGTATGCGCGGTCGAATCGTCCGCACAACGAATGCCCCAGGTCGTCCCGAAATGATCCTGATGATAGTTGAAGCTGAGGCAGGCCGTCGGATTTTCGTCCGAATTGACCGGGACCAGCAGCTCGAATTTCAGTCCGAGATCGCGTTGGCTCGACGCCATCATCCGCCCGGCGCGCCCGAAGAAGGGGTCGTTGGCGACGTCGACGTTGAAAGGCAGCTGCAACGTCCTGATCATGTCCTGGCCGCGTTCGAGCCAGGTCTTCCTGAAAGCCACGACCTCATCAGGGGTTCCGACGCGAACGTATTCGCGCATGCGGAACATCTGCTGGCGCGTCGGCTCCAA